>DATGUQ010000001.1:0-2691 GCA_035301145.1 Brachybacterium sp.
AGCCTCGACGGCGCCTTCGACTCGCACGTGTTCATCACCTCGTTCCTGTTCAACGTGCTGATCGCGGCCTTCCTCGTGTTCCTCGGCGACCAGCTCGGCGTCGGCTCCCAGCTCTCCACGGCGGTGATCGTGGTGCTGGGCATCCGCATCTTCTCCAACGCCGCGGCGATCAGACGCCTGCTCTTCCGGTCATGAGCGACGGCACCCGTACCCCCTCCTCGACGCAGCAGCAGCGGCTGGTCTGGCGGCGCCTGGGCGACACCCTGCGGCCGCAGGCCTCGCTCGCCCAGGTGATCGTGGGGCTGCTGTGCCTGCTGCTGGGCCTGTCGATCGCCGCCCAGGTGCGCGGCAGCGAGGACTCGCTCGAGGGCGCCGGCCAGCAGGAGCTGGTGCGGCTGCTGGACGAGTCCGGCCGGCACAGCGCGGACCTCGAGGTCGAGAACGCGGAGCTCGAGCGCACGCTGGAGGCGCTGCGCGCCGGCCAGGAGGACGACGTCGCGGCGCAGAACGCCGCGGAGGACCGCCTGGAGGACCTCGAGATCCTCGCCGGGACCGCACCGGCCCATGGCCGCGGCATCGTCATCTCGATCGCCGATCCGCAGCGGGGCGTGCGCGCCCCCACCCTGCTGGGCGTCGTCCAGGAGCTGCGCAACGCCGGTGCGGAGGTGATCCAGATCGGGGACGTGCGGGTGGTCGCCTCGACCGCCATCACCACCGGCGAGGACGGGCGGCTCGAGGTCGACGGCACCGGGATCGACGCCCCGTACGTGGTGCGGGCGATCGGCGACCCCGCGGTGATGGAGCCGGCGCTGCAGATCCCCGGCGGCGCCGCGGACTCGGTCGCCGGCGACGGCGGGAGCCTCGCGACGATCGCGGACGAGGACGTGCGGATCGAGGCCACGGTGGAGCTCAGCGAGCCCGAGCATTCGCGAGTGGTCAAATGATCGTCAATTCTTCGCCCGACGTGGCCCGGAAGCCCCCGCAGGGCGGCCCGCGCATGCGAAGATGACGGTGCCGAATCCTCTGCGCCCATCGCACAGGATCCGCAGCAGGCCAGGAAGGGGTGCGCGGTGTCAGGGAACACCGAGTGGAACGACGAGAATCTCGACCACACGTCGAAGTTGAGCGCGATCTCGCCCAGCGACCCCGTGGACGACGCCGAGCCCGGCCTCTCGTCCCAGGATCGGCGGGCGATCGCCAACCTCCCCCCGAGCAGCGCGCTGCTGATCGTGCGGAAGGGACCGAACCTCGGCGCCCGGTTCCTGCTGGATTCGGAGACCACCGTCGCGGGCCGTCACCCCAAGAGCGAGATCTTCCTCGACGACGTGACCGTCTCGCGCAAGCACGCCGCCTTCGTGCGCGACGGCGAGGGGTTCCTGGTGCGCGACCTGGGGTCGCTCAACGGCACCTACGTGGGCAAGGAGCGGGTCGACGAGGCCCGGCTGCAGTCCGGGCAGGACGTGCAGATCGGGAAGTACCGGCTCACCTACTACGTCTCCGACGGGACGGACTGACCTGATGCCGGCCTCCGCCTCGCGCAGGCCGAGCTCGTCCGCGGCCTCCCGGCTCAGCATCGGCCAGGTGCTCGAGATCCTGCGCGACGAGTTCCCGGACCTCGCGCACTCCAAGCTGCACTACCTCGAGTCCGAGGGGCTGATCTCCCCGGAGCGCACCCCCGCCGGCTACCGCAAGTACAGCCGCGAGGACGTCGACCGGCTCCGCTTCGTGCTGCGCGCCCAGCGCGACCGCTACTGGCCGCTGAAGGTGATCAAGGAGCATCTGCTCGAGCACGGCGTCGACTCCGAGGTCACCTCGATCGCCTCCCGTCCCGGGCCCAGCTCGACGTTGCAGGCCGTCCGCCTGGACCGGCGCGGCCTGGCCCGCGAGGCCGGGGTCGAGGAGGACTTCCTCGTGGAGCTGGAGCAGTTCGGGATGCTGGCCGAGGGCCCGCTGTTCTACGGCGCCGCCGAGCTGGAGATCGTCACCTCCGCCCGGGACCTCGCCGATGTGGGCCTGCATCCCCGGCACCTGGTGATGCTCCGCACGGCTGCCGAGCGGGAGGCGCACATGATCCGCTCCGTCGCACGGCCGCGGTCGCGCCCCGGCGACTCCGCCGCGCGCGGCGGGGCCGAGGACTTCGCGCGCGACCTGGGGGAGTCGATGATCACGCTGCACGGCGCAGTGCTGAGGACGAAGCTCCGGGAGGGCTGAGCGCCCGGGCCGTCACCGGTCCGTGACCTTCGGGCGGCGAGTTGCTGTCGGTCGAGGGCCGCTTCACGCTACCCTGGGCAGGTGCTCTCATCCTTCCCCCTCGGAGAGCCGGAACCCGGAGGTAGACGTGAACGCCACCCGCGGCGAAGATCGCACTGAACAGACGACAGTCCCCGCCGAGCCCGCACAGGGCGTGCTCTTCGACGACGTGGTGGACACCCCGGGGGAGCTCGGCTACCGGGGCCCGGCCGCCTGCAAGGCCGCCGGCATCACCTACCGCCAGCTGGACTACTGGGCCCGCACCGGCCTGGTCGAGCCCGGCGTGCGCGCCGCGCACGGCTCCGGCAGCCAGCGCCTCTACGGCTTCCGCGACATCCTGGTGCTGAAGGTCGTCAAGCGCCTGCTGGACACCGGCGTCTCCCTCCAGCAGATCCGGGTCGCCGTCGGCGCCCTGCGCGAGCGCGGGATCGACGACCTCGC
>DATGUQ010000002.1:0-2511 GCA_035301145.1 Brachybacterium sp.
GCACCTCGGCGTCGACGCCGTCGGCCGCGAGCAGCCTGCGCAGGGCCTCCGCGATGACGGTGTGCATCCCGTCGGGATAGATGGCCTGCACCGAGGCGTCGAGCTTCTCGTGCCGGTTCTCGCCGAAGACGGCGATGCGCAGAGTCATGGTGTCCTTCGTCCTGTCGCTGATGGGGCGGGTCCCCGGAGGGACGGTCCCCATCGTAGGCGCGGACGCTCGCAGAACTGTGACCGGTATGTGATGTGCTTCTCACCGGCTCGGCACTATGGTCGGTGCCAGGCTCCTTCAACGGCGAGGGAGCCTCTTCCACGTCGGGGGCGGAGGTGCGGAGCGGGGTCAGAGCGGGCGCGAGCGCACGGGGCGCCCGTCGGCCCCGAGATGGCGCTCGAGCGCGGCGGAGGTCTCCAGGTGCCGTCGTGCCGCGCGGGCCCGGCCCGACGCCCCGCCGAGCGCGCGCCCCGCCCCGGCACCCCACCGGTAGCGCACCTCGACGGCGCGGGGCAGCTCCCGCAGCTCGAGCGGCGCGGAGAGGTGGAACCTGGAGCCGGCGAAGGCGCCCAGCAGCACGGTGCGCCGCCGGCTGCCGGTCTCGACCTCGAGCCGACCCGGCCCGCGCTCGTGCACCGTCCAGCCGTGCGCGGCGAAGAACTCCGTGACCAGTCCGGAGACGGTGCGCACGTCGCCGCCGACCGTGAGGACCGTGCCGCCGGGAGGGTCGGCGCTCACCGCGCCGCCGCCGTGCCGCCCGCACTGCCCGCGCTGTCCGCGCCCCGGCCCTCGCCGAGCGGGCGCAGCTCCGCGTTCGCCAGGTGCGGGACCTCGCGGTGCTCATGGGGGTCCCGGCCCGCTCCGACGGCCAGCGCGATCTGCAGCACGTCGCCGTGGGCAACAAGCACCACCGGCGCCTCCCGCGCGAGCTCGTCGGCGTCCTCGAGGACCCCGCAGACCCGTGCGGCGACCGCGGCGACCTGCTCGACCCCGTCCTCGTGGGTGCCGCGGTCGCGGTCCACCCGCCAGATCTGCTGGTAGGCGCTCGCGGGGCCCTCGTCATACCGGCCGAAGCTGCGTTCCCGCAGCCGTTCGTCCACGCGCGGCGGCGCGGCGTCGAGCCCGGCGGCGAACTCCTCCGCGGTCTGCAGAGCGCGCGCGAAATCGCTCGAGACGACCACGGTGCGCGGCCCGAGGCCCTGGGCGAGGCCCTCCCGGGCCGCCTGTCGGGCCTGGTCGCGGCCGTGCGCGGTCAGCCCCACCTCCGTCAGCGCCCGTGGGCCGGGGACCGACACGATGAGGCCCTCGACGTTCGCGGTGGACTCGCCGTGGCGGAGCACCCAGACCCGGTCCGCCGCGGAGCTCATGGGCTGGTGATCTTGCCGGGGTTGAGGTTCCGGCCCGGGTCGTTGTCCGCCAGCAGCCCCTGGACCATGCGCACGCCCACCTCGCCGATGTCCTCGGTGATCCACGGCTGGTGCTCGGTGCCCACCGCGTGGTGGTGGGAGACGGTGGAGCCCAGGTCCACGAACGCCTGCTGCACCGCGTTCTTCGCCGCGTAGTACTGCTCGAGCGCCTGCTCGTCCGAGGAGTAGGGGAAGGCGAAGGTGAAGTAGAGGCAGGCCCCGGCGTGGTAGCTGTGCGACATGTGGCAGAACATGAAGCCGGGCAGGCCCTGCTCGCGCTGGACGGCGTAGAAGGCGTCGTACACCTTCGAGTGGACCTCGTTGATCCTCGACCAGGTCGCCCCGGTATCGCACACGTCCCCGAACACCTGGTAGTTCATCAGGAAGTCGCGCAGGTACGGGGTGTCGAACTTCTTCTGGTCGTAGATCGCGCCGGGCCCCGCGCCGAGGGTGATGCCCCCGTTGTTCCTCACGATCTTCTTCACGATCGCCTTCTGCTGATCGACCGACTCCTTGGAGCCCTCGAAGCAGACGTAGGAGATCGACATCTCGTTCGTGGTGTCCCAGCCCTTGGAGCGCAGGTAGGCGAACAGTCCGTCCTGCACCTTCGCGGCGACCTTCCCCTTGGTGGAGGTGGGCTCCTTGACCATGGCGAGGCTGAACTCGGTCTCCGGCCCGTCGGAGAGGCGGGTGAAGGTGGGGGTGACGTCGGTCGAGCGGGCGATCGCGTGCATGCCGCGGATGCCGTGCTCCCAGTCCGGGTACATGTAGGCGATCACCTGGCGCACCGGGGCGATGCGGTGCACCTGCACGGTGACCTCGGTGATCACGCCCAGCCGGCCCTCGCTGCCGAGGATCATCTCGTGCACGCTGGGCCCGGAGTCGCGGCCCGGGATCGGCTTGGTGACGGCCACGCCGTCGGGGTGGACCATGCGCAGACCGCGCACGATGTCCTCGATATCCCCGTACTTGTCCGACTGCATGCCGGAGGAGCGGGTCGCCGCCCAGCCGCCGAGGGTGGAGTAGGTGAAGGAGTCCGGGAAGTGGCCGACGGTCCAGCCCAGGGCGTTCAGCTGCTCCTCGAGGTCCGGGCCGTACACGCCCGCCTCGACGCGG
>DATGUQ010000003.1:0-6704 GCA_035301145.1 Brachybacterium sp.
GCGCGCACGTGCCCGGAGCGCTGACCGTTCCGCAGGTCCCGGAGGAGCACGTCCAGGGCACAGTCGTAGTGGTTCCTCATCCAGTCGTGCGCCGGGTGCTCCGCGGTGACCGCCTCGCCGACCATCGAGGTGTACAGCAGCACCAGCTGGCGGCGCTGCATGTTCTGCCGCGCCAGGTCCACGAGGGCGTCGAAGGCGTGCCACGGGCGACCCTCGTCCTCCGAGAGCGGCACGGTGTCGAGGGCATCCCGGTGAGCGAGCACCGCGCCGAGCAGCGCCGCCTTCGAACGGAAGTGATGGGCGAGCCCGGAGGGCGAGATGCCGGCGGCGTCGGCCACCTGGGCCATCGAGGTGGCGGCGTATCCCTGACGGGCGATGAGGTCGATCGCCGCGTCCACGGCTCGATCACGCACCACGGCGGAGTCCTGACCGCGGGGACGGCCGGGCCGTCGGCGCGCGGGGCGGGAGACCGGTGCGCCGGTGGCCATCGCTCCCCTCCCCGCCCCGACCGTCGGAGCCGACCTCCTACTATTTCACGCCGCGGATGAACATCGTCATCACCGCGCCGAGCACCGCGACGCACGCCGCCGTGATCAGCAGGGGCGCGAAGTTCGTGCCCCCGCCGAGGTTCGCGAGCAGGAAGCCGCCGAAGGCCGGCGCCAGGGACTGCGGCAGGGCGTTGGCGATGTTGAAGACCCCCAGGTCCTTGCCGGCCTCCTCGCGGTTCGGCAGCACCTCGAGCACGAGGGCGAGGTCCACGGCGATGTAGGCGCCGTAGGCGACGCCCATGATCGCCTCGACCACGTAGAACGCCGAGACCGTGTCCGCATGCAGGAGGAGGTAGGTCGCCAGGGCGAACAGCAGGATCGACAGCGCGACCAGCACCTTCCGCCGCCCCAGGAGGTCCGAGAGCCAGCCGCCGAGCACGCCCGCGACCATCGTGGCGACGGTATAGATGGTGACGCCGACCGCGACGGCGCTCGTCGCCGTCGTGGACTCGAGCCCCAGGTGGTTCGTCATGTACAGCAGCCGGAACGTGACGAACAGGTAGGTGGCGAGGATGATGGCGAAGCGACCACCCCAGGCCAGGGCGAAGTCGGGATACTTCAGCGGGTTCCGCCAGAACGTGGTGAGCAGCTCGACCAGGTTGAACGGGTACCGGTTCGTCCTCAGCACCGGCTCGGGGAGCATCAGCGCGTAGATCAGGGCGAGCAAGGCGCCGAGCACGGCGGGCACCATGAACAGCAGGAGCATGTTGACGTCGAACCATGAGGCCATCCACGTCGCGAGCATGACCGCGAGGTTCTGGGCGATCCCCACCAGCCCGGAGACCTTCCCGTACTGGGTGCTCGAGAGCTGATCGGACAGCGACGCCGTGAAGGCGGCGAAGGACATGTTCGCGGTGGCCTGGGCCAGGAACCAGCCCACGGCCATCAGCCCGGCGCCCGGGGCGATCGCGATGAGGAACATCCCCACCAGCATCGCCGCCATCCCGCCGATGATCCACGGCCGGCGACGCCCGAAGCGGCCGGTGGTGCGATCGGAAATGCGGCCCCCGAGGGCGTTGAACAGCACAGCGGCCAGGGCGCCGGGCGCGATCGCGAATCCGGTGATCGCCGCCTGCTCGGCCGGGTCCGACGAGAGCGCGGTGGCCTTGAGCTGGATGGAGACGGTGGCGGGCCCCATGAGAGCGAGGTAGATGCCCAGCTGCCCGAGCATCAGTCCGCCGACGAACCACCAGGGCTTGGGCTTGTCGGGCTCGATGCCCAGGTGCGGGACCGGCAGCTTCGGCCCGAGGCGGTTGGGGCTGCCCGCCGGATCGATCGTGGGGTCGGGCGGGAACACCGGCTCGGGAGCGGGATCCGGTGGGACCGACGGCTGGGGCGCGGGGGTGAACACGATGGACTCCTTCGTCGACGGCGTCGCGGCGGGCACCGCACTCCACAGCTGCGCGGACCCGAGGCGTGGATCGGGGCGACAGTATTAGTCGATGCCCACTATTTAGTCGAGCCATTGCCGCCCACTGGTCAGTTTTGGCGTGGCGCGATCGCATGACCTGGGCGGACGCGAAGCGGACGTGGAGACGTAGGTCACATACCTGCGTGGAGCGCAGGCGCGACGATGCAGCGGCTGCCGCCGAGCAGCGACCATGCGCCCCCGCAGCGGACCTCGGCCCGACGCGCCGACCCGTTCCTCCGATATCGCACGCTGGCGGATGGGATCGGGGGAATGGAGCGGCGTGGCGCGGCGCCGGGCGGGCAGGTGGCGGAGGCGGCGGCGCCGGGCGGGCGCAGGGGCGGCCCGGCGCGGCGGCCGTCCCGCCACGCAGGCTCAGGCGGCGCGGCTGCCGGCGGCGAGGTCGAGGAGGTGGTCGAGCACGGTCTCGCCGCTCGCGCGCAGGCCGTTGTGCTCGTACTCGCTGGTCACCCAGGTGCGCAGGCTCGGCAGCAGCGCAGCGGTGGCCATCGAGGACTCGCGCGGCACGTAGGCGTCGTCGTAGTAGACCGCGGCGGCGCCCGGGACGTCGGCGGCCCGCAGTGCGGCCTCGTCGTACAGCGCCGGCCACTCGTGCGCGGCGAGCAGGTCCGCCGCCTCGGCCCAGACCTCCAGCTCCGGGTCCTCGGCGAACAGATCGCGGTGGATGTGCTCCCCGGCCAGCAGCGTCGGGTCCTCGCGCACGGCGGCGGGCATGGTGCGGTCGGCGGCCCAGCGGGTGGCGACCCCGTCGGCCCAGCAGCTCTCGTGGATCACCGCGTACAGCGGATTGCGGCCGCCGAAGGGCAGCGCGGCGGCGAGATCGTGGGCGAAGGCCGGGGCGGCGGGATCGAGGTCCAACAGGTGGTGGAGGCGCTCGGCCCCCTGGGAGGCGCCCAGCAGATGGCCCAGGCGGCGCAGCCGCTCGACGCCCACGCGCTGACCGTCCGGGAGGCGCAGGCGTCCCGCGTCGGCGGCGTCGGCGAGGCGGCGGAAGCGGTCGCGGTCCGCGGGAAAGCGGGCCCAATAGCGCTCGCTGCGGCCGATCATGCCCTGCCAGGTCGTCGCGTAGACGTCGTCCATGCCGGGCCCGACGGCGGGCAGACCGCCCGTGAACAGCGCCGTGTCGACGCTGCCCGCGGCGGCGCTGAGATAGCGCAGGGTGGTGAAGCCGCCGAAGGACTGCCCCAGCAGCGACCAGGACGCGGCCCCGAGGTGCTCGCGCATCAGCTCGGCGTCGGCCACGATCGCGTCGGCCCGGAAGTGGGTGAGGTACTGCGCCTGCTGCGAGGCGGTCGCCTCGCGCAGGGTGGCGGCGCCGGGGATCGCGCCCTCGGGCAGCGCGGTGTCGGGGCCGACGGGCGTGGAGCGGCCGGTGCCGCGCTGGTCGAGCATCACCACGCGGTGCTCGCGCAGGGCGCGGGCGAGCCATCCGGACGAGGAGGCATCCACGGGGCGGGGCGCCTCGGAGCCGGGGCCGCCCTGGAGGAAGACGAGGTACGGGCGGTGCTCGCCGCCGTCGGCCGTGACGACACGGGCGAACAGGTCGATCTGCGCGCCGTGGGGATCGGCGTGGTCCAGCGGCACCGCCAGGGTGTGGTCGCTCAGCTGCAGTCCGGGCAGGGTCCAGGTGGAGGTCATCGTTCTCCGTCGGTGTCGCGGGTGGTGGTGCCGGGGAAGAACTCCCAGTCGAAGGTGTGCAGGCTGCCGGGGCGTCCCTCGCGGTCCACGGCCCGGTCCACGATGATCCCCGCCAGCCGCGCGAAGACGTCGTCGACGCCGTAATAGCTGATGGGGCCGAAGAACTCGGTGGAGGCGGGGATGTCACCGATGGCGAGGAACTCGATGTCCTCGGGGACACGCAGCCCGGCCCGCTCGGCGGCCATCTGCAGTGCGACGGCCTGGTAGCCGGTGAAGCAGACCACGGCCCGGGGACGGTCCGGACCGCGGAGCCAGTCGAGCCCGGCGAGGAAGGTGTCGTGGCTGCCCTCGGGGACGATGTGCACCAGCTGCTCGGCGGGGCCGTCACCGTGCTCGTGCGCGGCGTCGAGGAAGGCGCGGGTGCGCGGATGCGCCAGGGTGCCGCCGGGGCGCTGCGACAGGTCCGGGGCGAGCAGCTGCACCCGGTCGTGGCGGGCGCGCAGCCGCGCGTAGGCGCGGCCGATCGCGGAGATCGGGGTCGAGGAGACCACGTCGAAGTCCTCGGGCTCCATCTGCGCGCTGAAGGCCACGATCCCGGTATGGGTCGCGGCGGCGAGGCGCCGCACCCGCTCCGGGCCCTGCGGGGCGAAGTCGATGCTGGTGACGAGGGCGGCGTCGGCCGACGCGCCCATCAGGTACTCGAACCAGCGGTCGTCGGCCAGGACCAGGGTGGAGAGGTCGTGGGGCAGCGCGTGCTCGCGCACCTTGGCGGTCAGCTGCACCCCCCAGGGGTCGTCGAGCGTGCCCAGGGCCATCACGATGCCCCCGCCGCGCCCGGTGCGCATCGCCTGCGCGTGCCGGTTGGGGACGTAGCCCAGCTCGGAGGCGGCCGCGCGCACCTTCTCCTTGGTCACGGCCGATCCGGCCGAGCGCGAGGAGCCGCGCCCCGAGAGCACGAAGGAGGCGGTGGCCAGGGAGACGCCGGCCGCGCGGGCGACGTCCGCCAGGGTCACGGTCCCGCGCCGCGCGGGGACCGGAGCGGCCGTCCCCGGATCGTCCTGCGTGCGCGACATCGTGGTGTCCCCCTCGAGATCTGCCGCGCGGCGGCGCGGATCGGCGTGCCGTTGCGAGTCTACCGGCCGGGGCGCGCAGAACCGGTGGTCAGGACACCGCCCCACCGGTGAGCCAGGCCAGCGCGGGCCCTGCGGTGTTCAGCGCGATGAGCGCTCCGATGATGCCGACGGCCCACGAGAACGCGCTGGTCACGTTCTTCACCGCCCAGTCGTGCACGCGGTCCAGCGCGGCATCGGCCCGGTTCCCCAGCAGGGCCCTCACCCCGCACAGCACCGCGGCGGGCAGCACCATCACCGCGCAGTAGCCCACCAGCAGCAGGGCCCCGCGGCCGATCCCCACCTGCATGTCGGCGAGGATCCCCATCGCGGCGAGGTAGGGGATCATCGAGGCCGCCTCGATCAGCCCGGCGGTCAGGGCGAGCACGATCAGCACGGCGGGCCGGCCCGAGGCGCGGCGGGCGCGACCGGTCCAGCGGCGGGCGGAGGCCTCGGGATCACCGCCGCGCTTGACGATCGCCTTGGGATCCAGGCGGAAGGACCAGATCACCAGCAGCACCCCGATCACCGCGAGCACCAGCATCACCTGCGGTGCGGCGAGCAGGTGCCCGAACGAGTCCAGCAGCGGCAGCAGACCGGCCAGCAGCGCGATGCCCAGCAGCAGGTAGAACGCACCGATCACCGCGAGGTACACCAGAGTCCGCCCCGCCACGCGCAGCGCGCCGCCCTGCCCCACCACGAGCAGGATCACGGGGATCACCAGGGTGCCCATCGAGGTGGAGTCGACGAGGGCGAGCAGGATCAGGCCGAGGGGCCCGGCGGCATCGGGGAGGAGGTCCATGGGATCCATGCTCCCGTTCGGGCGGGCCGCGGGGCCTCCTCCCTTGGGAGGAACCGGCCCGGGGCCTCGGCCCGTCGGCCGCTCCCGCCGTACTCTCGGAGCATGACCGCCGTACCGCTCGCCCCCGATCCCGCGCCGGCGTCCCCGCCGATCCGGTCGCGGGACCTGCTCGCCGTGGTCGGGTATGCGCTGCTGGTGGTCGTGCTCGCGCTCTCGGGGGTCGCGAACTCCGGCTTCCTCGTCGACGGCGGGGCCTGGCCGCCCGGGGTCTCGGTGACGCTCATGCTGGCGGCCTGCGTGAGCCTGCTCTGGCGGCGTCGGCGCCCGGTGGTGCCCCTGGTGATCGCGGGGCCGCTGAGCCTGGTCGAGATCGTCGCGGGCGGGCAGATCTCCGCCTACTTCCTGCTGTTCGAGGCGCTGTTCGACCCGGTCATGCACGGCAGCCGGGCCCTGGCCCGGGCGACCACCTGGATCGCCGCCGCCCTCGGAGCGCTCGCGGTGCTGGCAGGCCTGGTCGCGCAGCTGCCCGGCGAAGCCGTGTTCCTGATCGTGCTGGTCTCCGCACTGATGATCTCGACCCCGCTGCTGTGGGGCTGGGAAGTGCGCCACCATCGCGACGCCCGGCACGCCGCCGAGCACCTCGCCGGCCTCGAGCACGAGCTCGCCGCCACCCGAGCCGCCCATGCGGTCGAGAGCGAGCGCCGCGCCGTCGCCCACGACCTGCACGACGTGATCGCCGGACACCTCAGCGCCGTCTCCCTGCACACCGGCCTCGCCGCGAGCCTCGAGGACCCCGCGGCGCGCGACGGCTCGCTCACCACCGCCCGGGACTCCGCCCACGCGGCGCTGCGGGACCTGCGCTCGATGATCGGGGTGCTGTCCGCCGCGGAGGCGGGCTCCCTGCCCACGGCCACGCTGGACTGGCCCTCCCTCACCGCCCGGCTCCGCGGGCGCGACCCGCAGGCCCGCATCGACATCGACCCGGCCGTGACCGACACCGCCCGGGTGGAGCCCGCGGTGCAGGCCGCTGCGCTGCGGATCGCCGCGGAGGCCGTCACCAACGCGGTGCGCCACGGCGAGGCGCCGCTGTCCCTGCAGGTGCGGGTGAGGGCCGACGGGGTGGACCTCTCGCTGGTCAACTCCCGTGCGCGCGCCTCGGCGCCCGGCGAGGGCCTGGG
>DATGUQ010000004.1:0-35095 GCA_035301145.1 Brachybacterium sp.
CGTCGAACACCACTGCCGACAGACGCGACCGGTCGAGTGCGCCATCCGGGGTCAGTACGTCCTCGCCGAACCGGCGAACCACGTCGACGAGACCATCCGAGCCCGGCTCGACCACTTCTCGCGCGAGCACGTCGGCATCGATGATCACCGCGCCGCAGCGTTGCAGCGCCGCACTCACGGTGGACTTACCCGCTCCGATACCGCCGGTGAGACCTACTCGCAACATGTGCTCAGGTCCCTGGCTCGCTCGGCTCAGGCTCCCTCAGTTGCCGGTGAGCTTCTCCCGCAGTGCCTGCAGAGCCTCGTCCGAGGCCAGCGTGCCGGGGTCCTCCTCCGGTTCCGACGCGGGTGCCGCGGGTTGCTGCTGTTGTTGTTGTTGCTGCTGCTGCTGTTGCCCGGCAGGGGCGGCAGTGGATGTCTCGGTGTCGGCCGCGACGGCGTCCTCGATCTGGGACTTGTGCGCCTCCCAGCGAGCATGTGCCTCGGCGTACTGCCGCTCCCACTCCTCGCGCTGCGCCTCGTACCCCTCGAGCCACTCGTTGGTCTCCGGGTCGAAGCCTTCCGGGTACTTGTAGTTGCCCTGCTCGTCGTAGTCCGCGGCCATCCCGTACAGGGTGGGGTCGAAGTGTTCAGCGACCGTGGCCGCCGTGTCGCCCTCGTTGGCCTGCTTGAGTGACAGCGAGATCCTTCGACGCTCCAGGTCGATGTCGATGACCTTGACCATGACGTCGCGGCCGACCTGCACGATCTGTTCGGGCACCTCGACATGGCGCTCGGCGAGCTCGGAGATGTGCACGAGCCCCTCGATGCCGTCGTCGACCCGCACGAATGCTCCGAACGGCACCAACTTGGTGACCTTGCCGGGCACGATCTGCCCGATCTGGTGGGTCCGCGCGAACTGCTGCCACGGGTCTTCCTGGGTGGCCTTCAACGACAGCGACACTCGCTCGCGGTCCATGTCGACCTCGAGCACCTCGACGGTGACCTCGGTGCCGACCTCGACAACCTCCGACGGATGGTCGATGTGCTTCCAGGACAACTCGGAAACGTGCACCAGACCATCGACGCCGCCGAGGTCCACGAATGCCCCGAAGTTCACGATCGAGGAGACGACGCCTCGACGGATCTGGCCCTTCTGCAGCGTTTGCAAGAAGGTGGAGCGGACCTCGGACTGGGTCTGTTCCAGCCAGGCCCGGCGCGACAGGACGACGTTGTTGCGGTTCTTGTCCAGCTCGATGATCTTGGCTTCGATCTCCTTGCCGACGTAGGGCTGAAGATCGCGCACCCGGCGCATCTCGACCAGGGAGGCGGGGAGGAAGCCGCGCAGTCCGATGTCGAGGATGAGCCCACCCTTGACAACCTCGATGACGTTGCCGGTGACCACGCCATCTTCGTCCTTGACCTTCTCGATCGCTCCCCAGGCACGCTCGTACTGGGCGCGCTTCTTGGACAGGATGAGCCGACCCTCTTTGTCTTCCTTCTGGAGGACCAGCGCCTCGACGTGATCACCAACGGAGACAACCTCGCTGGGGTCGACGTCGTGCTTGATGGACAGCTCACGCGAGGGGATGACGCCCTCGGTCTTGTAGCCGATGTCCAGGAGGACCTCATCGTGATCGACCTTGACCACGGTGCCCTCGACGATGTCGCCATCGTTGAAGTACTTGATGGTCGCATCGATGGCGGCCATGAGGTCATCGGTGCCACCGATGTCGTTGATGGCGATCTGGGGGGTCGTGGTCTCGGTCATGTAGGTAGGGACTCCGTCGGGACAGGTATGAGTAGGGACTGAGGACGTGCGGCCGGTGTGCGATGACGCCGGCGTCCGGGCACCGACGGCTCGGCGCGCACAGACCTGCAAAAGCCTATCAGCCGGGCCTGCGACACGCGAGGGCCGGCCTCGTGCCCGAGCGGCCCGGGGCTGTGAGCTTGCTCCCCATGTCGTGCCATGTCGTGCCGCGGGCCGTGGGCCGCGGGGGTGGCTCAGTGGGCCGCCTCCAGCCAGTTCGCGCCGACGCCGATCCCGACCTCGAGGGGCACCGACAGCTCGAAGGCCGAGCCCATGCCCTCCGTCACCAGGGCGCGCAGCTGCTCCTCCTCGCCCTCGGCGACGTCCAGCACCAGTTCGTCATGGACCTGCAGCAGCACCCGCGAGGTCAGCCCGCTCTCCCGCAGGGCGGTGTCCACCCGCAGCATCGCCAGCTTGATGATGTCGGCGGCGCTGCCCTGGATGGGGGCGTTGAGCGCCACCCGCTCGGCGTTCTCGCGGCGCTGGCGGTTGTCCGAGGTCAGATCGGGCAGGTACCGGCGCCTGCCCAGGATGGTCTCGGTGTAGCCGGTCGACCGTGCTTTCTCGACGCTCGCGCGCAGGTAGTCGCGCACACCCCCGAAGCGTTCGAAGTAGCCGTCGCGCAGTGCGGTGGCCTCGGCCTGGGAGACCCGTAGTTGCCGTGCCAGCCCGAAGGCGCTGAGCCCGTAGGCGAGCCCGTAGCTGACGGCCTTGGTCTTCGACCGCATGGCGGGGTCGACCTCGTCGGGCGTCACGTCGAAGACGCGCGACGCCACGAAGTTGTGCAGGTCCTCCCCCGAACGGAAAGCCTCGATCAGCCCCTGGTCCTCGGACAGGTGCGCCATGATGCGCATCTCGATCTGCGAGTAGTCCGCGGTCATCAGACCCGCATAGCCCTCGGTGGCGTGGAAGGCGGAGCGGATCCGGCGCCCTTCCTCGGTTCGGGTGGGGATGTTCTGCAGGTTGGGGTTGTTCGAGGACAGCCGGCCCGTGGCCGCGATGTTCTGGTGGAACGTGGTGTGGATCCTGCCGGTCGGCGAGATGAAGCGCCGCAGCGTGTCGATGATCTGTCGCATCTTGGTCACGTCCCGGTGGGCGAGCAGATCCGTCAGGAAGGGGTGGGCGGTCTTCTCGTGCAGGTCGATCAGCGTCTCGGCGTTGGTGCTGTACCCGGTCTTGGTGCGCCGCCCCTTGGGCAGGCCGAGCCGGTCGTAGAGCACCTCCTGCAGCTGCTTGGGTGAACCGAGGTTGATGGGGTCCCCGTCGATGTGGGAGAAGGCGGACTCGGCGACCTCGGTCTGCCGGCGCTCGTGCTCGCGATCGAGCCCGGCCAGGACCTCGTCGTCGACCGCGATGCCGGTGGCCTCCAGCGTGGCGATCACGCCGGCCAGGGGCAGTTCGAGCTCATCGTGCATCTCAGCGGCGCCGCGCTCGTCGAGCTCGGCCCGCAGGTGGGTCTCCAGGCGGGCCACCGCGTCCGCGGACCGGCCCAGCTGCTCGGCATCGGAGTCCCCCGCGTCCAGGTCCAGTGCCTGCTGAGCGGCGGCGGTCCCGACCTGGAGATCCTCCTGCAGGTGCCGCAGGGCCAGCCCGGCCAGATCGGTGGGGCGCTGATCGGGGCGGCACAGGAACTCGGCGATCGCCAGATCGGTGCGCCAGCCGGCGACGGTCAGCCCGCGCCCGGACAGCTGATGGGTGACCAGCTTGGTGTCATGCGCCGTCTTGGTGATGGCCGGGTCGGCGAGCCAGGTGGCCAGGGCCTCTTCGGCGACATCGTCCAGGGCGCTGAGATCGATCGCGGCGATCTCCGTCTCGGTCGCCAGGGCCAGCGAGTGCACGTCCCCCTGACCGAGCTCCCAGCTGCCGGCGGTTGCGAGCGCGGCGTGCGCGGCGAAGCTGCCCTCGAGCAGGGCCGGCAGCTGTTCGGCGCTGGGGCGCTGCAGCTCGGGCAGCACCCGCTGCGGCTCCAGGGGCTGATCGGGGTCGCCGGCCAGCAGCTCGGCGGGGACGTCACGGCGGATGGTGGGGCCGAAGGCGAGCTCGTCGAACACCGCGTTCAGGGCCACCGCATCGCCGCGTCGCAGTTCGAACTGCTCGGGGTCGGCGGGGAGGTCGAGGTCGAGGACCGCGGCGTTCATACGGCGGTTGCGCTCGACCTCGTCGAGGTGGTCGCGCAGCGACTGCCCGGCCTTGCCCTTGATCTCCTCGGCATGCGCGATGATGCCGGGCAGGTCGCCGTAGAGGGTGATCCACTTCGCGGCGGTCTTCGGGCCCACGCCGGGGACCCCGGGCAGGTTGTCGGCGCTCTCGCCGACCAGGGCGGCCAGATCGGGGTACCGCTCGGGCGCGACCCCGTACTTCTCCTCGACCGCTGCGGGCGTCATGCGGCGCATCTCGGTGACACCCTTGATGGGCTGCAGCAGCGTGACGCGGTCGTCGACCAGCTGGACCGCGTCCCGGTCGCTGGAGACGATCAGGGCGGTCCCGCCCTCGGTGGCGGTGCGGGTGGACAGGGTGGCGATGATGTCGTCGGCCTCGTAGTCCTCCACGGTCAGCCAGGCCACGCCCATCGCATCGAGGACCTGCTTGATCAGGTCGATCTGGCCGACGAATTCGGGCGGGCTCTCGTCCCGGCCGGCCTTGTACTGGTCGTAGATGCGGTCGCGGAAGGTCCCGCCGGGCAGGTCGAAGGCAACCGCCACATGGGTGGGCTGCTCGGAGGCGACCACGTTGATGATCATCCGGGTGAAGCCGTAGACGGCGTTGGTGGCCTGTCCGCGGCCGTCGCTGAAGCCGTCGGCGGGCAGCGCGAAGAACGCCCGGAAGGCCATCGCGTGTCCGTCGATGAGCAGGAACTTCTGATCGCTGGGGTCGCTGGCACTCATGGGGAGAAGTCTCCCACGTCAGCCATCTCGCCGCGCCACCATCGAGGAGCCGGATATGGCACGCTCACCCCATGAGCACGCAGACCCCGCATGACACCGACCCTCGCCCGACCGCTCCTCCCCCGCTGAGCCCCGAGCTGCGCGCCCACTTCGCACCCCTGCTCGAGGGCACCATGGTGGAGCGGTGCCGGATGGAGCTGCTGACGCTCGATGCCACCGGCGGGACCATGACGATGCCGGTGGCCGGGAACACGCAGCCCGCCGGACTGCTGCACGGAGGTGCCACGATCGCCCTCGCCGAGTCGATCGCCTCCTTCGCGGCGATCCTGCGGGCCCGTGAGGTCCATGGGGAGGGTGCCCAGGCGGTGGGCACCTCGGTGTCAGCACTCCATCACCGTTCGGCTCGGTCGGGGCAGGTCACCGCCACCGCTACATCGCGCCATGCGGGCCGTCAGGTGGCCGCCTACCTGGTCGAGGTCCATGATCGGGACGGGGCGCTGCTGAGCACGGTCACGGTCCAGACGCAGCTGCTGCCCCCGCGCTGAGCAGCCCGCGGCTCAGTCCGGGGCTTCGAAGGAGTCGGCTCCGTCGTCCACGATCGCGCCGGCCTCGGTCCAGCTGTAGGTGCGCAGCTGCCCGCTGCGCGGATCCGGTGCGGCATCCAGCTCGAGCGGGCCCATCCGACCCGTGAAGCTGATGGTGGCCCGGTCCCCGGCGACGACGGCGTCGCGCAGGATGGTCACGCACTGCCCGAAGTCCGTGCATTCCTCGGTGCCGGTCAGCACCCCCGGGATGGTGGCGGCGATGTCGGTGCCCTGGACGGACAGGGACTGCTGCGCGGCCAGGGCGGCCAGCATCAGCGCGTCGTAGGCGTGCTGGGAGTAGGCATACCCGGTCGACCGCAGCTGAGGATCGACGTTGAGCATCATGTTCTCGTGCCGGCGCTCGATCTCCGCCCCCGGTTCGAAGCCGGTGGCGCGGACCAGCGCCTCCGGGGCCAGGTCCGCCTCCACGTAGTCAACCGAGGCCGCCGGGCCCAGCCGCACCGGGATCTCGACCGTGGGGCGCTGCCCCTCGTCGAGCGTGGCCTCGTGCAGGGCCGACAGGAGGGGAGCGACCTCGGGGCCGCCGTTGGCCACCAGCAGGGCGGGCGGCGTCTCGAGGATCGTCTCGACCCTGGCCTCGATGTCGTCCAGCTCCCCGAAGGGGTAGAACTCCTCGCTGACCAGCTTCCCGCCGGCCGGGCCGAGCAGCTGCTCCAGCTCGTGGAGGAGGTCATGGCCGTGCGAGGTGTCCTCGGAGAGGAAGGCCACCGTGCCCGGTGCTCCGGTCCGGTCCGAGCCCGTGTCGGACCAGGAGGCTTCGGCGTACATCGCCGCCAGGGTGCGGGTGGTGGGCGACAGGCGCACCAGCATGCCGGAGCTGATCACGTCGGTGGCGCGAACGTTCATGCCCGAGGTGAACAGGTCGATCACGGCGATCCCGGCCTCGACGAAGGCTGGGATCGCGGCGATCAGGGCGTCCTCGTCGATCGATGTGATCACGGCGGTCACGCCCGAGCCGGCCATCTCGTCGATGACACCGCTGAGGTCCTCCCCTGCCTCGGTCATCACATGGCGGTCGAAGAGCTGGACGTCCTGGCCGAACAGGCCGTTGAAACGGTGGTTGACGTCGATGAGGGATTCGCTGATCCCGATCGCGATCGCGTGCTCGAAGGGAGCGGAGCGCCCGTAGGAGGCGCCGATCGACCCCAGCACCAGGGGCTGGTCCGGCTCGCTGAGCGCATCCGCGGTAGGAGCCGTGGTGGTGGTGCGGCGCCGTCCGCGGCGACCCCGCGGCACCCCCTCACCGCAGGCGCTCAGCGCGCCGGCCCCCAGCACCCCCGCTCCGAGCGAGTGCACCAGGCGCCGTCGCGAGATGGACATGCCCCGCCGTTCCCCTCTCCGACGCCCCGAGCTGCGTCCTGCGCTCAGTCCTTGCCCTGGCCGCCCAGCTGATCGATGACCGCGTCGGCGACCTCGCGCATGGTCAGGCGCCGGTCCATCGACGTCTTCTGGATCCAGCGGAAGGCCTCCGGCTCGGACAGATCCATGTTGGTCTGCAGCAGGCCCTTGGCGCGGTCGACGCGCTTGCGGGTCTCGAAGCGCTCGCCCAGGTCGGCGATCTCCGACTCCAGCTGGGTGATCTGCTGGTGGCGCGAGATCGCGATCTCCACGGCAGGCAGCAGATCGGCCGGGGTGAACGGCTTGACCACGTAGGCCATCGCCCCCGCGTCACGAGCGCGCTCGACCAGCTCGGCCTGGGAGAACGCGGTGAGCATGACCACCGGGGCCAGGTGCTCCTCACCGATACGCTCCGCGGCGGAGACCCCGTCGGTCTGGGGCATCTTCACGTCCATCACGACCACGTCGGGACGCAGCTCACGGGCCTTGGCGACGGCGGCTTCGCCGTCTCCGACGGCTGCGAGCACCTCGTACCCGGCCTCGGCCAGGGTCTCGACGATGTCCATGCGGATCAGGCTCTCGTCCTCTGCCACCACCGCGGTGCGGTGGGGCCGATCCTCGGTGGACTCGGTGAGGTCCTGGGGGTCGTCGGTCAGGGCAGTGAGGTCGTGGGGGTCGTCAGGGCGGGGGGAGTTCTCGTCGTTCATCTCAGCCTGTATCTCGGATAGGGGGCCGTGACGATCGAGGGATCGCCCACGATGTCAGGGCCTGTGGTCATCAGCGGTATCCTAGTCCAGCCCCTCGTTCGCGAGGGCCGGCCGGGTTGGCGGAATGGTAGACGCGGCGCACTCAAAATGCGCTGTCCGCGAGGGCGTGCGGGTTCGAGTCCCGCACCCGGCACCGACATCGCAGCGCCTCCCGAGTGTCAGGATGATCACGCGGGAGGAGCGCTCCGGAGGAGGTCAGTCCGCCTCGGCCAGCGCCTGGTCGATCACCTCGATGAAGAGGTCTGCGGGCTGCCCTCCCACGACGAGACCGCCGTCGACGATGAACATCGGTGTGGCCGTCGCCCCGACGTCGAGCGCGAGCTGGGCGTTCTCGTCGATCACCTGCGCCACCTCGGGAGAGTTCATGTCCTGCTCGAACCGATCGACGTCGAGCCCGAGTTCGGCCGCGACCTCCAGCAGCGCGTCGTCGGTCAGGTCGTCGGAGTAGCGGATCTGCCCGTCGACGAACATGACGTCCTGGAACTCCCGGAGATGACCCTGCATGGCCGCGGCGAGGGAGGCGCGGGCGGCTCGCTCCGAGTCCTTCCCGTAGACGTTCGCGTCGCGGTACTCGATGCGCAGATCGCCCCGTTCGACGTACGGCCTCAGCTCGGGCGCCGTCCTGTAATGCCAGTACGCGCAGAACGGGCACTGGTAGTCCGTGAACATCACCATCACCACGGGGGCGTCGACCGGCCCCTCTGCGAGCAGGTCGTCCGGGTCGCGCGCCTCGTACTCGCTGAGATCGGGCATCCCGTCATCGACACCGGCCTCCGCGGTGGGCGACCCGGGCGCCGTCGCCCCATCGGCCCCGTCCGCACCGATCGATCCGGGCTGGGTGACGAGGACGCCGACGATCAGGGCGAGCGTGCTCACGACGATCAGGACGGGCATGAGCCACGCCGGGCGCGACGGGTCCTGGGCCACCGTGAGATGGTCGCCTTCCTGCGGCTCGTCCGGGGACACGGGCTTCTCCGTTCACGCTGCGACGACTGCTGGTTACTACGTGACATAGTAACCGAGGTGCGGGCTCCGGGACGGCCGGGCGCCACGCGTCGCCCCCGTCGACGGACTCTCGCCCTCCGCCCGTCGGCCCGAGCGGCGACTACTATCGTGCATAGTAGACGCGGCGGTCGGTCGCCGACCGTGCAGGACGGGCAGGAGGAAGCACGAGATGGACGGATCGAGCCGGGATGCACGCGATGCCGGAGCGGCGCCGCTGTGGAGCGGTCAGCCGGATCGTGCAGTGCTCGCGGTCCGCCCGAGAGCCGCACTCCGATGACCTCGACGTCGCCGCCCGCGTCGCCCTCGTCGACGTCTGGTCCCCAGGCGTCCGAGCAGCGTGCCGTCCGGGTGCTCCTCGGCGGCGCTCTGATGACCACGGCCGCCCTGTGCTGGTGGCTGGCACTGCCGCCTCGGGGCTGGTGGGTCCTGTTCCCGCTGGGCGTGGCGGCGTTCATGGGAGCTCTGATCGGGCACCGGCTGCGTGTTCGCCTCGTTCTCGGCGGGCTGTGCGGGCTGATCCACTACACGCTGGCCCTGCAGTGGGTCTCGGCGTTCAGCATGGCCGGGCAGCTGGTGGTGGTCGTGCTCGAATCGATCCTGTTGGCCGGGGTCGCCGCCGTGTCCGTCGGGGGCGACCTGCGCGCCCGGGGGATGCGCCGGTGGCTGCTGACACCGGCGGCGCTGGTGCTGCTGGAGGCCCTCCAGCAGCGGTTCCCGTTCGGGGGCTTCCCGCTCCCGTCCTTCGCGGTCACCCAGGTCGACGGCCCTCTCCTGTCGGCGGCGCCCGTGGGCGGGTCCCTGATGGTGACAGGTCTGGCGGCGGTGCTGGGGGCGGCGCTGCTCGCGCTGGTTCTCCGACCCGGTCTGCGAGCGCGGTCGGTCGCGGCCGCGACCGCGTCGGGAGTGTTCCTCCTCCCCCTGTCCCTGGCGGAGCTGAGCATGGGAGACCGGGCGGGGAGCCTCGATGCCGTGGTCGTCCAGGGAGGTGGGCCCCGCGGGCTGCGGGCGTTCAACACGGTGAATGCGACGGCGCAGCACCTGCGGACCGCGGACCGGATCACCCGCTCCCCTGATCTGGTGCTGCTGCCGGAGAGCATCGGCCATGCCCGTGGCCCCGTCGGCGAGTCGCCGGTCGGCGACCGCTTCGCTCGCCTGGCCCGGCAGCTCGACACCCACGTGGTGGCGGGGATCACGGAGACCGAGGGCGACGGGTACCGCAACGCCGCTGTTCTGTGGGGTCCGGACGGGACCCTCCAGGATCGCTACGAGAAGCACCATCGGGTGCCGTTCGGCGAGTACCTCCCGCTGCGCGGCCTGGTCGAACGGGTCAGCGACCACGCACGTCTGGTCCCGCAGGATGCGATCATCGGCGAGGGACCTGCCGCGCTCCGCCGTGACAGCCCTGCACCCTGGGGGATCGTCATCTCCTACGAGGTCTTCTTCGCGGACCGCGTCCGTGATGCGGTCGGCCACGGCGGCCAGGTGCTCCTGGTCCCCACGAGCGCCGCGTCCTTCGAGACCGAGGAGGTCCCCGCCATCGAGGTCGCCGCATCCCGCCTGCGTGCCCGCGAGTTCGATCGCGCAGTGCTCCAGGCGGCCCCCACCGGCTTCTCCGCGATCGTCCGTCCCGACGGCGCGATCGAGGAGCTCAGCGGTCTGGGGTCGAGCGAGCTGCTGGAGGCCGAGATCCCCCTGCGCACCGGCCTGACGCCCTATGCGCGCACGGGCGATGCACCGATGCTGCTGCTCGCGCTGGCGGTCGTGGTCTGGTGCCGGGGCCTTCACGCCCTCATCGGCCGGGACGCGCGCGGCCGGCGATCTGGACGGCACGGATACACGACGCGACGCTCAGGAGGACCCATGACCCTCGTACGCCCCACTGCTGCGGGGAGCCGATGACGCACCCCTCTCACCCCACCGGATCCGCGATCCACCGCCCGGATGCCGCGCGCCCGTCCCGCAGAGCGGGCGTCGCCGCAGCCTCGGCGCTCGCCCTCGCCGTCATCCCCGCGATGAGCGCGAACCTGCTGCTGGGTGCGTCCGTCTTCGAGGACATCCACAAGGGCTTCCCCGGCACGGGGACCGCTGTGACCGCTGCCGCCCTGCGGGGGGCGGCCGACCTCGCTGCGCTGGTGTCCCTGGGAGCCGTGGTGAGCGTCCTGTTCCTGCACCCGCGCACGCCCCGCGGAGCGGGCCGGCTGCGATTCGGTCCGGACATGAGCATCCTCACCTGGTCGTCCGGCGTGTGGGCCGCTCTCGCCGCAGCGAACGTCCTCGTCTCCGCCCCGGAGTCGAACGGCGTCCCGCTGAGCCGACTCGCGGAGCTCGGGGCGTTCGGCCCCCTCTACACCTTCGGATACATGCCGCGGGCCTGGACCGTGACGACGGTCGGCGCTGCGGTGCTGTGGCTGTGCTCCTACTGGTCGACCCGATGGACGACCCTGCTGCCGGGGCTCTGGGCGGGGGTCGTCGGTGCATCGGCACCGGTCGTCGTCGGGCAGGTCCTGGTCGGGCCCCATCACGACGTCGGCAGCGACGCCGGCACCATCCAGCTGCTCGCCGCGGCGCTCCTGCTGGGTCCGGTGCTGGTCGCCGAGGGCATCCGGTGGCTCTCGCGGGATCCCTCGCGGAGGGGCCCGCTCGATGTGCACCTGCTGCTGCGCACAGCGGTGTTCGGAACGTGGATCGTCCTGGCCATGGAGCTGGTGCTGATGTGGTTCATGCTGGCCGGGACGCGCCCCTGGGACAGCATGACGGGACTCCTGTTCCTGATCCGGCTGGCGCTGCTGGCCGCGCTCCTCGCGACGCTGACCACCGCGCGACGTCGCTCCCCGCACCGCACCCTGGAGCCCGCGCTGCTGATCGTGCTCTGGCTGGCGGTCGGATCGGCGATGACGCGGATCCCGCCCCCGCAGTACTTCGTGCCCACCAGCATCCAGCAGGTCTTCATGGGGTTCGAGGTCACCGCACCTCCGAGCCTCGGGACGCTCGCGGGCGAGTGGAGGCTCAACCTCCTCTTCGCCGTCCTGGCCGTCACGGCGACCGTCGCGTACCTCGTCATGGTGCGCGGCGTGCGCCGTCGGGGCGAGCGATGGCCGGTCGGTCGGACGCTCGCATGGTGCGCAGGCTGGCTGGTCGTGCTCGTCGCCACGAGCTCCGGTCTCGGGAGGTACTCGGCACCGGACCTCAGCATCCACATGGCCGTGCACATGAGCCTGGCGATGCTGGCCCCTGTCCTGCTCGTCCATGGAGGTGCGGTCACACTCATCCTGCGGACGGCGCGCCCCGATCGCCGACGGGCCGGCATCCGGACCTGGGTGAGGCAGGTCCTGGAGTGGCCGGGGCTGCGGTTCCTCTGGCATCCGGCCGTGGTCTTCGCCGTCTTCATCGGCTCCTACTACGTGCTGTACTTCACTCCCCTGTTCGAGCTCATGATGCGTGTGCACTGGGCGCACCAGCTCATGAACCTCCATTTCCTGGCCACCGGGTACGCCTTCTACAGCCTGATCATCGGCATCGACCGGCTCCCGCGCCCGCTCCCGCACATCGGCAGGCTCGGCTATCTGTTCGCGGCCATGCCGTTCCACGCCTTCTTCGCCGTGCTGGTCACGACCTCCGACAGCCTCGTCGCCGGCACCTACTACCAGTATCTCGACGTGCCGTGGGGCGACCTGCACCGGACGCAGGAGGCCGCCGGGATGGTGGCGCTGATCGGCGGAGAGCTGCCCATGCTGGTCGTGGTCGTCGCCCTGGTGATGCAGTGGGCGCGTCAGGACTCGGCCCTCACCCGATCGGGCAGCGGGCCCCGCGAGGGCGCGTTCGATGCCGAGGACGATGCCTACGACGGTCTGCTCGAGGAGCTCTCGGACAGGGAGCGCATCCGGTGAGCCCGGGGCGGCGGTCCTCCGATCGGGGTCAGCGGCGTCCTCGCTGCGGCCGAGGGGACCCGCTCGCGGTGTGGGAGGTGAGGTGCTCGGCGGCGCGCAGCCCGGCGAGGACAGCTCCTTCGAGGTGCCCGCCGAAGGCGGGCGCGGTCTCCGTCGAGGCCCAGTGGATGCGGTCGTGGACGGGGCGCGCGAACGCGGGATGGCCGAACGTGCTCGTGTCGTGACCGGCGCTCTCGGGCTGTGTGCGGCGCTCGGCGCTCCAGTCCTGCACGTGGACGGCACTGGGCCGCGGGGCGTCCGGACCGAACAGCCGCGCGAGCTGGCCGGAGAGGGCCCGCTCGACCTCGACGCGATCGCGCGCGGGGAACGCCGCCCCCTGAGCGAAGCCGAAGATCGCTGCCGGCGCTGCGTGGGGCCCGCTGTGGTCGTGGAACTCCCGGAAGGGCCCGATATGGCTGATGGCCGAGCCGGACAGCCCCTGCTCGCGCCAGAACGCCGTGTCGAAGACGGCGACGGCCTTGAGGATCGACCCCATCCACACCGCGGTCCGCTCGGCCAGGGCACGGACCTGGTCCGGCAGCTCGGGGGTGAAGGAGATGTGTGCCGCCGCCACGGCAGGGGGCACCGCGAGCACGGCCTGAGAGGCTCTGATCCGACCGTCCGGGGTGTGGACGCGGACACCGCGGCGGTCGACGTCGATCGACTCGACGGGTCGCCCCAGCAGCAGACTGCCGGTGGGCAGTGTCTGCGCGAGCGCGTCGAGCAGGCCCTGTGCCCCGCCGACGAGACGCGAGGCGGGCGCGTCGATCGGGTTGCCGTCCAAGCGCTGAGCGCGCTGCTGGCCGGCGTCGTAGAGCGCATCGCCGTCGAGATGCTGCGGGAAGACCGGCACGCCGAGTCCGTGCGCCAACGAGCCGAGCAGGGGTTCGTTCGGCCAGAACCAGGTGGCACCGAGATCGATCACGCCGCCGTCGAGCTCGAGCGAGTGCGCCCGTCCTCCGACGCGGTCGCGGGCCTCGAGCACCACGACCTCGGCGCCGGCGTCGGCGAGCGTCGTCGCCGCGGCCAGCCCCGCCGCCCCGGCCCCGATCACGACGACATCGGCCGTGTCCGGGAGCGGCTCCCGCACTCCCGCGCCCGGACGGCTGCTCCCGGTGGGTCCGGCCGAGGTCATGCGCTCTCCGCCGTGCCGGGGGCGGCGGTCTCGAGGACGAGCCGGAACCGGGCCTCGCCGTCACGGAGCTTCTCGAGAGCGGTGCGCGCCTGCGTGAGCGGCGCGGTCTGGGTGACCGGGCGGACACCGTTGGCGACCGCGAACTCCATCGCCTGCTCGGTATCGGCCGGACTGCCCGTGACGTGGCCGACGACGGTGAGCGCATGCATCACCATCGGAGCAACGGGCAGCTGGAGCGATCCGGCGTCGACCCCGACCAGTACGAGCCGCCCCCGGGGGCGCAGCCCGTCGATCAGCTCGGCCACCGGCTCCGTGGACGATGCCGTGCTGATGATCGCGTCCACACCGCCGAGCGCCTGCAGCGCCGAGCCCGCCGACGTGGCGTCGCTGTCGAGGTAATGGTCCGCTCCCAGGCGATGCGCGGCCTCCTCCCGCTCCGAGCCGCGGGCGACGGCTACGACCTCATGGCCCATGGCGGCCGCGAACTGGACGGCGAGATGACCGATCCCCCCGATCCCGAAGACCGCGATACGGCCGCCGCCCGCCGGGTGTGCCGTCCTGACGGCGTTGAACGCGGTGACGCCCGCGCACCCCATCGGTGCCGCCTCGACGTCAGCCAGGCCGTCGGGGATCCGTGCCAGGGCCATGGCCGGCGCCAGGAGCCTGCTGGCCCAGCCTCCGGGGTAGCTGACGCCGGGGATGCTGCGGTCGGGACAGTGCACGACGTCACCGGTGCGGCAGGCGCGGCAGCGCCCGCAGCTGCCGCCGAACCAGCCGACGGCGACGCGGTCCCCGACCCGCCACCCCTCGACCCCGTCGCCGAGCTCGCCGATCGTCCCGGCGACCTCATGGCCGGGGACGACGGGCAGGGCATCGGCGCCCTCGGCGGCCGCCGTGCCGAGGTCCGCGCGGCACATCCCGCTGGCCGCGACCTCGATCGCCACCCAGCCGGCCGGAGGTGGACCGACCTCCACCTCGTCGGCGACCAGGTCCGCTCCGGGAGCGTGGACGCGCATCATCGTCGCCGTCGTCACCACGCGCATTCCTCCAGTTCTCTCGATCGGTCGTCCGTGAGCAGGCTACGTCGGCCGGGCGCCGCCTGGTAGACGACGGGAGCGAATCCGGCTATAACATGACTGAATAGCGGGACGCACCGGACGATCGAGCACAGAGGGCATGCGCTGCGCCCGGACGGTGCGCGTCGGCGTCTCGCCGCTGATCGACCCCGAGCTCGTCGCCCGTACCTGCCGTGTCGCGTGCGAGACGCCCCACCGCGAGGCCCTCGATCCCGAGGGTCATGTCCTGGAGATCTTCTACGAGACCGTGTGGGATCCCCGCTCGCCGATCGGCGAGGAGCTCGCGGCCCTCGCCGACCGCCTCGTCCAGCCCCGGCGCTGAGCCGTCGCGTCGCACCGAGACGCATACACGACATCTATGGGCGCATTCACGCCACGTACCTACCGGGCCGCCCCGTGCGCTCCTAGCGTGGTGAGCGCGCGGTCGTACCTGACCGCGTGACCCACCACGAAGGGAGCCGACCATGGCCTATCTGGAGATCACTCTGAACGTCGACGAGGCCGACCGTCCGGCCGCCGCCGAGGTCTACACCCGCTACAAGCAGCCCTTCCTCGACACCATCACCGGGGCGACCAGCAAGGAGCTGCTCGTGCGCGACGAGGACGTCCAGGTCCTCCACGGCTTCGACAACGTCGCGAACGCACAGGCGTACCTCTCGACCGAGCTGTTCACCCGGGACGTCGTCGGCGGGCTGTCCCCGCTGCTGAAGGCCGATCCCGAGGTCCGCGTCTACGAGACCGCCTGACCACAGCACGCCGCCTGCGCTGAACTCGGCACCGGACCGCGCAGGCGGCGCGCGGGCGTCGAGCGCACCGGCCGTCCACTCCCACGATTCGCCCGTGGTGCGTCGTGACCCGGACGACCCCAGGGCGATCGGGGACGTGGACGCTCCGGTCGTCCTCGTCCGGTGGACGGACCTGCGCTGTCCGTCCTGCGCCTCGTTCCACCGCGACGTCTCCCGTGAGGACCTGATCGCCTTCGCCGAAACCTCCGGCGTGCCGGACATGGAGCAGTTCACCGCTGATCTCGACTCCCCGAGCTGAGCGCGGAGGTGGAGGCGGACACCGCCACCGCACGTCAACTCCCACGGTTCACGCGCGTCACCATCGCCGCGGTGATCGTCATCATCCTCGGCAGCTCCGAGCAGGCGCGCGTCGAGGGATGGGCGTACGAAGCCACCCAGGGTGTCCCGGATGCGCCGCAATGCCGGGACGGCGCCGTGGGAGAGCGCCGCCGAGACGGCGGACGGCGCCCGACGGCCGGGTGGCCGTGGGCGCCGTCGTCCGCGTCGCGCAACGCTGAGCGCTCAGCCGTGCGGACCCGCTGCGCTCCTACCGCTCGCAAGCTCGCAGCACGTCGCTCAGCCCAGCCGACCCGCTGCGCTCCTACCGCTCGCGAGCTCGCAGCACGTCGCTCAGACTTGCGGACCGGCGGCGATGCGGTCCGCCTCGATGCGCGCGGACTCGGTGCCGTCGAGGTCGCCGATGCGATGCACGCGCAGGGTGTTGGTGGAGCCGTGGACGCCGGGAGGGGAACCGGCGGCGACGATGACCAGATCGTTCTTCTGCAGGCCCTTCTGCTCGCGCAGCAGCTCATCGACCACGCCGACCATCGCGTCGGAGTCCTTCTGCATCGGCACCAGGTGCGCCTCGATGCCCCAGGTCATCGACAGCTGGCGGGCGACCTCGGGGTACGGGGTCAGCGCGAGCAGCGGGATGCTGGGGCGCAGGCGGGACAGGCGGCGGGCGGTGTCGCCGGACTCGGTGAAGGTCACCAGGTACTGGGCGGAGAGCTGGTCGCCGATCTCGGCGGCCGCGCGGGTGATCGCACCGCCGCGGGTGTGCGGAATGGTGCCCAGCGGGAGGATGCGGTCCGCGCCGTTCTCCTCCGTGTTGGTGACGATCCGCGCCATGGTGCGCACGGCCTCGAAGGGGTACTTGCCCACGCTGGTCTCGCCCGAGAGCATGACCGCGTCGGCGCCGTCGAGGATCGCGTTGGCGCAGTCCGAGGCCTCTGCGCGGGTGGGGCGCGGGCTCTCGATCATCGACTCGAGCACCTGCGTGGCCACGATCACCGGCTTCGCGTTGCGGCGGGCCAGCTCGATGGCGCGCTTCTGGACCAGCGGGACCTGCTCCAGCGGCAGCTCGACGCCGAGGTCGCCGCGGGCGACCATGATGCCGTCGAACGCACCGACGATGGAGCGCAGCGCCCGGACGGCCTGCGGCTTCTCGATCTTGGCGACCACCGGCACGCGGCGGTCCTCCTCCTGCATGATCCGCAGCACGTCGTCCATGTCGTGGGCGTCGCGGACGAAGGACAGCGCCACCAGGTCCGCGCCGAGGCCCAGACCGAAGCGGAGGTCCGCCACGTCCTTCTCGCTCATCGCGGGGACGGAGACGGCCACGCCCGGCAGGTTGATGCCCTTGTTGTTCGAGACCGGTCCGGGCACCTCGACGACGGTGACCACGTCGGTGTCGGTGACCTCGGTGACGCGCACGGAGACCTTGCCGTCGTCGATGAGCAGCACGTCACCAGGGCGGCAGTCCCCCGGCAGGCCCTTGAAGGTGGTGGAGACGCGCTCGCGGGTGCCCTCGATGTCCTCGGTGGTGATGGTGAGGGTCTCGCCGACCTCGAGCTCGTGCGGACCGTCGGCGAACCTGCCCAGGCGGATCTTCGGGCCCTGGAGGTCGACCAGGACGGCGACGTTCTTCCCGAGGTCCTCGGCGGCCCGGCGGATGTTCGCGTACACCTGCGCGTGATCGTCGTGCGTGCCGTGGCTGAAATTCATCCGGGCGACGTTCATCCCGGCTTCGATCAGAGTGCGGATCTGCTCGTAGGTACCGGTTGCGGGACCCAGTGTGCAGACGATCTTCGCTTTGCGCATGTCAACCCATCTGTAGTTCGTGTGAGGGCCGCGTTCCCTCCGGAACAGCGCGCGCGCCGCAGGAGGGCCGCGGCATCGCGTGTCTTCGCCCTAGTCTTTCACATTGTGACGGGGTTCTCGCCGGGGCTCACGGGGCGGGGCAGCGTCGTGGACCCGGTGAGGTGCGCATCCACCGCCGCGGCGCAGCTGCGGCCCTCCGCGATCGCCCACACGATGAGGCTCTGACCTCGGGCGCAGTCACCGGCGGTGAACACGCCGGGCACGCTCGTGGACCAGTCGGCGTCGTGCACGACGGTGCCGCGTGAGGTGAGGTCCGCTCCGAGGGCCTCCAGCAGACCCTCGCGGCGGGGGCCGGTGAAGCCCATGGCGATCAGGACCAGAGCGGCGGGCAGCACCGTCTCGGTGCCGGGGGTCGGCATCCGGGCCCCGTCCCGGTACTGGGTGCGGGCCACGACGAGCCCGTCCACGGCACCGTCGGCGTCAACGCGGAAACCGGTGGTGGTGGCGAGGTAGGAGCGTTCCCCGCCCTCCTCGTGGGCGGTGGAGACCTCGAACAGCACCGGGTGGGTGGGCCAGGGTTGGGTCTCGTCGCGCTCCGCCGGGGGCTGGGTGCCGATCGCGAGCGTGGTCACCGAACGGGCGCCCTGACGCAGCGCGGTGCCGAGGCAGTCGGCGCCGGTGTCGCCCCCGCCGATGATCACCACGTCCTTGCCCGCCGCGGTCAGCGGGTGCTCGATACGGTCGCCCTCGACGAACCGGTTCGCCTGGGTGAGGTACTCCATCGCGGGGTGGATTCCGCTCGCGCCGCGGCCGGGGACCGTCAGCTCGCGGGGCACGCTCGCCCCGGTCGCGAGGACCACCGCGTCGAAGCGGGACCGCAGCTCCGAGGCGCTGAGGGCGTCCGGGCCGACCCCTCCGACGTCCACCCCGGTGCGGAACCGGGTGCCCTCGGCGCGCATCTGCTGCAACCGGCGCTCGAGGTGGCGCTTCTCGAGCTTGAACTCGGGGATCCCGTAGCGCAGCAGCCCGCCGAGGCGGTCGTCGCGCTCGAGCACCACCACGGAGTGCCCGGCACGGGTCAGCTGCTGGGCGGCGGCCAGCCCCGCCGGTCCGGAGCCGACCACGGCGACGGAGCGGCCGGTCTGCCGAACGGGTTCGACGGGCCGGACCCAGCCCTCCTCGAAGGCCCGGTCGATGATGGAGACCTCGATGTTCTTGATCGTCACCGGCGGCTGGTTGATCCCCAGCACGCAGCTGGACTCGCACGGTGCAGGACAGGCGCGCCCGGTGAACTCGGGGAAGTTGTCGGTCGCGTGCAACCGCTCGCTCGCCTCGCGCCAGTCGTCGCGGTAGACCAGGTCGTTCCACTCCGGGATCAGGTTGCCCAGCGGGCATCCCTGGTGGCAGAAGGGGATGCCGCAGTTCATGCAGCGTCCCGCCTGCCGAGGCAGGGCGTCCAGGGTGCCCTGCTCCCGGGCCTCGTACACCTCGCGCCAGTCCATCAGCCGCAGCGGGACGGGGCGTCGGGGCGGGAGCACCCGGTCGCGCTCTCGCAGGAATCCTCGGGGATCAGCCATGGGTGGCCTCCATGATCTCGTTCCAGACGTGGTTCGCGTCGGGGTCCTCGCCCCGGGCCGCGGCCGCCTCGCGGAGGGCGGTGACGGTGAGGAAGGCGCGCGGCGCGATCCGGGTGAGCCGCTCCAGCAGCTCCTCCTCATCGGCGAGCAGGGCGGCGGCCCGGTCGGAACCGGTCCGGGCGGCGTGGTCCCGCACGGCCTCGAGCACGAACTCCCGGTGAGCGGACGGCACGGGGGTGATCGCGAAGCCGGCGGCGTCGGCAGGGTTCAGACAGGAGGCGTCGAGATCGAGGACGAACAGGCTCCCGCCGCTCATCCCGGCGCCGAGGTTGCGTCCCGTCGGCCCCAGCACCAGCACGGCACCGCCGGTCATGTACTCCGCGCCGTGGTCGCCGATGCCCTCGACGACGAGCGTGGCGCCGGAGTTGCGCACCCCGAACCGCTCCCCCGCCGCTCCTGCCAGCAGCAGCCGGCCGCTGGTGGCGCCGTAGGCGCAGGTGTTGCCGGCGATCGGTGCCGAGGCCAGCGAGGGGCCCGTGCCGGCGCCGTGGCCGACGGCGATCACTCCGCCGGAGAGCCCCTTGCCGACGTAGTCGTTGGCGTCGCCCCGCAGGTGCATGCTGATCCCACGCGGCAGGAAGGCGCCGAAGGACTGTCCCCCGGTCCCCTCGAGCTCCAGCACGATCGTGTCCTCGGCGACCCCCTCCCCTCCGGTGCGGCGAGTCACCTCATGGCCGAGCAGGGTGCCGGCGCTGCGCTGGGTGTTGCGCAGCGTGTCACGGATCCGCACGGGGCCGTCGGCGCCGCCGATCGCGGCGCCGGCCCGGGCGATCCAGGGGTGGTCGGGGGCGCGGTCGAGATGATGGTCCTGGGCGCGTCGGCGGCGCGGGAAGTCGCCCTCGTGGACCCGCGGCGGGGCGAGGACGGCGGTCAGGTCCAGGCCCTCGCGCTTGGCGGTGCCGAGCGCCGTGGCGGCAGATTCGCCCTCGGCGAGGGCCAGCAGGTCGCTGCGCCCGACGGCCTCGTCGAGGGAGCGCAGCCCGAGGGCAGCGAGGTGCTCGCGGACCTGCTCGGCGAGGAAGCGGAAGAAGGTCACCACGTGCTCGGCCTTCCCCGTGTAGCGCTCGCGCAGCTCGGGGTTCTGGGTGGCGACGCCCACCGGGCAGGTGTCCAGGTGGCACACGCGCATCATCACGCAGCCGGAGACCACCAGCGGTGCGGAGGCGAAGCCGTACTCCTCCGCACCCAGCAGCGCGGCGATGATCACGTCCCGTCCGGTCTTCAGCTGGCCGTCGACCTGGACGGTGATCCGGTCGCGCAGCCCGTTCAGCAGCAGGGTCTGCTGGGTCTCGGCCAGGCCCAGCTCCCAGGGGGTGCCGGCGTGCTTGAGGGAGTTGAGCGGGCTCGCGCCCGTGCCCCCGTCGTGACCGGAGATCAGCACCACGTCCGCATGTGCCTTGGAGACGCCGGCGGCGACGGTGCCGACACCGAAGCGGGAGACCAGCTTGACGTGGATGCGGGCCGCGGGGTTGGCGGACTTCGCGTCGTGGATCAGCTGGGCGAGGTCCTCGATGGAGTAGATGTCGTGGTGCGGGGGCGGGGAGATCAGTCCGATCCCGGGGGTGCAGTGGCGGGTGCGCGCGATCCACGGGTACACCTTCTCCGGGGGCAGCTGACCGCCCTCGCCGGGCTTGGCGCCCTGGGCGATCTTGATCTGGATGTCCCGCGCGGAGCTGAGGTACTCGCTGGTGACGCCGAAGCGTCCCGACGCGATCTGGGTGATCGCGCTGCGGCGCTCCGGGTCGCGCAGACGTACGGAGTCCTCACCGCCCTCGCCGCTGTTGGACATGCCGCCCAGGCGGTTCATCGCGATCGCGAGCGTCTCGTGGGCCTCCTGGGAGATCGAGCCGTAGCTCATCGCCCCGGTCATGAAGCGCCGTGTGATCGCCTCGACCGGCTCCACCTCCTGGAGCGGCACCGGGTCGAGCACCCCGGTGCGCAGGCGCAGCAGGCCGCGCAGCGTCATCAGCCGCTCGTGCTGGTCGTCGATCTCGTCGGTGTAGCGGCGGAACTCCTCGTACTGCCGGGTGCGGGTGGAGTGCTGGAGGCGGAAGACGGCCTCCGGGGTGAACAGGTGCGGCTCCCCCTCGCGACGCCACTGGTACTCCCCGCCGACGGGGAGGCTGCGGTGGGCGGGTCTGCGGCCGTCCTCCGGATGGGCGAGGGCGTGACGGGCCGCGTTCTCGGCGGCGATCACCTCGAGGGTGATCCCGCCGATCCTGCTGATCGTGCCGGGGAACCACTCCTCCACGAGCTGCGGGGCGAGCCCCACGGCCTCGAAGACCTGGGCGCCGCGGTAGGAGGCGACGGTGGCGATGCCCATCTTGGACATGATCTTCAGCACCCCCTTGCCCAGGGCCCGGTTCAGGTTCGCGACGGCCTGCTCAGGGGTGAGGTCGCTGATCACTCCGCGCTCGACCAGCTCCTCGACGCTCTCGATCGCGAGATAGGGGTTGATCGCGCTGGCGCCGTAACCGATCAGCAGCGCCGCATGGTGCACCTCGCGCACGTCCCCCGCCTCGACCAGGAGCGCCGCGGAGGTGCGCCGGCCGGTGCGCACCAGGTGGTGCTGCACCGCGCTGGTCAGCAGCAGCGAGGGGATCGGGGCGAGCACCTGGTTCGCGTCCCGGTCCGACAGCAGCAGGAAGGTCGCGCCGTCGTCGATCGCCGCGACCGCCTCCTCGCAGAGCTCCCGCAGCCGCTGGGCCAGGGCCTCCGCTCCGCCGGCCACCGGGTACAGGCCGCGCAGACGCACCGTGCGGAAGTCCGCTGTGGCGGGATGCGCGTCGATCGCCACGATCTTCGCGAGCTGGTCGTCGTCCAGGATCGGGACGTCCAGGGCCAGCTGGCGGGCGTGCTCTGCGGTGGCGTCGAGCAGGTTGCGGGAGCGGCCGATGGCGGTGCCCAGCGAGGTGACGATCTCCTCGCGCAGGGAGTCCAGCGGCGGATTGGTCACCTGGGCGAACATCTGCGTGAAGTAGTCGAACAGGAGCCGGGGCCGGTCCGAGAGCGCGGCGATCGGGGTGTCGGTGCCCATCGCTCCGAGCGGCTCGGCCCCCTTGGCGGCCATGGGGGCGAGCAGGACGCGCAGCTCCTCCTCCGTGTAGCCGAAGGTCTGCTGGCGCCGCACCACCGAGGCGCGGGAGTGGGTGATGTGCTCGCGCTCGGGCAGCTCCGCGAGCGAGACCTTCTGCTCCTGCACCCAGGTGCGGTACGGGTGTTCGGCGGCGACGGCGCGCGTGACCTCCCGGCTGGGGAGGATCTCGCCCCGCTCCAGGTCCAGCAGGAAGATCTCCCCCGGAGCGACCCGGCCGGTGCGCACCACGGTGCTGCGCGGCACGTCCACCAGGCCGGTCTCGGAGCCGAGCACGATCAGGTCGTCCTCGGTCACCCAGTACCGCAGCGGGCGCAGCCCGTTGCGGTCCAGGCGCGCCCCCACCTGCGTCCCGTCGGTGAAGACCACGGCGGCCGGTCCGTCCCACGGCTCCTGGAGCGCCGCGTGGTACTCGTAGAAGGCCCGCAGGTCCGGATCCATCGTGGGGTCGTTCTCCCACGGCTCGGGGATCAGCATCATCAGCGCGTGGGCGAGGGAGCGGCCGGACAGGTGCAGCAGCTCGAGGACCTCGTCCAGCCCCGCGGAGTCGGAGCCGCCCGGGGTGTTCACCGGCAGCAGGCGGGCGAAGTCGTCGCCGAAGGCGTCGGTGGCCATCGAGCCCTCGGCCGCCCGCAGCCGGTTGCGGTTGCCGATCACGGTGTTGATCTCGCCGTTGTGCGCGAGGGTGCGGAAGGGCTGGGCGAGCGGCCAGGCGGGGAAGGTGTTGGTCGAGAAGCGCGAGTGCACGAGTGCCAGGCGCGTGGTGAAGCGGGGATCGCGCAGGTCCGGGTAGAACACGTCGAGCTGGTCCGGGGTGAGCATCCCCTTGTAGACCATCACCCGGGTGGACAGGGAGGGGAAGTAGCCGGCGGTGGAGTGCTCGACCCGGCGGCGGACGGCGAAGGCGGCGCGTTCGAGGGCGAGCCCACGGCGCTCACCGGCGGCGTCGGCGAGGAACACCTGGACCATGTCGGGGCGCACCGCCTCGGCGGAGGGCCCGACGAGTCCGTCGGTGACCGGGAGGTCCCGGGTGCCGAGCAGGCGCAGGCCCTCCTGCTCGGCGATCCGCGCGAGGGCGGCGAGGACCTGCTCGCGACCGGCGCGGTCGCGGGGGACGAAGGCGGTGCCGGCGGCGTAGGCGCCCCGCGGAGGCAGGTCGATGCCGCTGACGGCGCGCAGGAAGGCGTCGGGCAGCTGGACGATGATGCCGGTGCCGTCGCCGGTGTCCTCCTCGGCGCCGACGGCGCCGCGATGCTCGAGGTTGCGCAGCGCCGTCAGGGCGTGCTCGACGACGCGGTGGTCGCCCTCGCGGAGGGTGGCGATCATCGCCACCCCGCAGGAGTCCACCTCGGAGGCGGGGTGGTAGAGGCCGTGCGGGGCCGGGAGGTCGCAGAAGCGGGAGGTGAGGGGGAGCATGACGCAGTGAGCCCTTCGGTGTGGGGCGGCCGGTGGCGGGGTCGTCGTATGCGACGTGCACCCGTCCCGGGTGCGTCTCCCGCTCCGGCGATCTGCGTCGCTCGGGCGTGTGCGTCCCTAGGGTCCGGGTGCCGGGTCCCGCCCGGGGGAAGGAGGCGTGCCGGACTTCTCGACCTCGTCCTCGTCGGGGCCGTTGCCCTCGGTCTGCGCGGGCAGCTCGAAGGAGCCGTCGGCGGCGACGACCTCTCCCCCGCGCCGTTGCCTGCGGCGGGTGAGCACGACGAACATCGCGACGCCGACCAGCGCCATCACGATCGCGACCAGGGTGTGGATGCGCAACGGGCCGATCATGAGCACCGGCTCGGTGCGGATCGAGTCGATCCAGGCGCGGCCGGTGGAATAGATCGCGACGTAGGCCCAGAAGACCCGCCCGCCGGCCCACCGGTAGCGGCGGCTGAGCAGCACGAGCACCGTGACGCCCGCGAGCATCCACAGCTGCTCGTAGAGGAAGGTGGGGTGGTACGTGCCCGGCTCGCAGCCGCCGATCGTCTCCCCGTTGGTCACGCAGGTGACGTCCCATGCCCACCAGGTGTCCAGCGGCGGCCCGTACAGCTCCTGGTTGAACCAGTTGCCGAAGCGTCCCAGGGTCTGGGCGACCAGCAGGGTGGGGGCGACGGTGTCGGCGAGGGCGGTGAAGGAGACCCCCTTGTGACGAGCCATCAGCCAGACCGCGAGCGCGCCGCCGGCGACGCCGCCGTAGATCGCGAGCCCGCCCTGCCAGATGTACAGCACGGACAGCGGGTCCCCGCCCGGGCCGAAGAAGGGCTCCGGCGAGGTGAGCACATGCCAGACGCGGGAGCCGACGATGCCGGCGATCACCGCAGCGAAGATGATGTCGAATAGGGTGTCGCCGTCCCCGCCGCGCGCCTGCCACCGCTTGGTCGCCCACCACATCGCCGCTGCGATCCCCGAGAGGATGCACAGGGCATAGAAGTGGATCGTCAGCGGTCCGAGGGAGATCGCGGAGATCGACGGGCTGGGGATCATGTCCGTCCTCCGCTCAGGTCTCGGTGCGTGCGCGCTCGACACCGGCGCGCAGGTCGTCGGCCACCGCCGCGAGGGCGCTGCGGGCCGCTGCGGGCTCGCCCTCGTTCTCGATCAGCGCGCGCACGAATGCGGAACCCACGATCACCCCATCAGCGTACGCGCCGACCTGCGAGGCCTGCTCACCGTTCGAGACGCCGAGGCCCACGCAGACGTGCTCCGCCCCGGCCGCACGGGTGCGCTCGACCAGGCCCTCCGTGGCGGCGGAGACGCTCGCGCGGGTGCCGGTGACCCCCATGGTGCTGGCCGCGTAGACGAATCCGCGTGTGTGCGAGACCACATGGACGAGGCGGTCGCGGGGGGAGCTCGGGGCCACCAGGAACACACGGTCCACGCCGTGCCTCTCGCTCGCCTCGATCCACTCCTGCCCCTCGTCGGGGATGAGGTCCGGGGTGATCACGCCGGCACCACCGGCGGCGGCGAGGTCGCGGGCGAAGGCCTCGGGACCGTGGGCGAGGATCGGGTTCCAGTAGCTCATCACGAGGATCGCCGCGCCGCGACCGGACAGCGCCCGGACGGCCTCGAGCACGTGGCGGGTGCGGGTGCCGCCGGCGAGGGCGGCGGAGGCCGCCTGCTGGATCACCGGGCCGTCCATGACGGGATCCGAGTACGGCAGGCCCAGCTCGATCATGTCCGCCCCGTGGTCGATGAGGATCCGGGCGGCCTCGATCGATCCCTCCAGGTCGGGGTAGCCGACGGGCAGGTAGCCAATCAGTGCGGCGCGGTTCTCGGCGCGTGCCCTGTCCAGGACCTCGCCGGAGCGCAGACGGTGGGGGTCGGCGGCGGTCATCGTGGCTCCTCGTGCGTCGTCGCCCCTGCGGGGCCGGTCTCACGGGCGGCGGCGCGCAGTGCGGAGAGGTCGCCGCGGGCGGGCTCGTCGCCCACCAGGCCGAACCAGCTCGAGGCGGTGTCCACGTCCTTGTCGCCGCGGCCGGAGAGGCTCACCAGGATCACGGCGTCCTCACCGAGCTCGCGCCCCAGCTGGAGCGCACCGGCCAGGGCGTGCGCGGACTCGATCGCCGGCATGATGCCCTCGGTCATCGACAGCAGCGCGAAGGCCTCCATCGCCGGAGCGTCGTCCACGGCCCGGTACTCGGCGCGCCCGATGTCCGCCAGCCAGGCGTGCTCGGGGCCGACGCTGGGGTAGTCCAGCCCGGCGGAGACCGAGTGGGACTCGATGGTCTGGCCGTCCTCGTCCTGCATCACGAAGCTGCGCGCACCGTGGAGGACGCCCGCGGTGCCGCCCGTGATGGTCGCGGAGTGCCGCCCCGAGGCGATCCCGTCCCCGCCGGCCTCGCAGCCGATCAGCCGCACCAGGGGCTCGGTGTCGTCGAGGAAGGCGTGGAAGATCCCCATCGCGTTGGATCCACCGCCCACGCAGGCCACGACGGCGTCGGGGAGCCTGCCCACGCGCTCGAGGGTCTGCGCCCGGGCCTCCTCGCCGATGATGCGGTGGAAGTCGCGCACCATCGCCGGGAAGGGGTGGGGGCCCGCGACGGTGCCGAGCAGGTAATGGGTGGTCCCGACGTTCGCGACCCAGTCGCGGAAGGCCTCGTTGATCGCGTCCTTGAGGGTGCGCGAGCCCTGCTGCACGGGGACGACGTCCGCTCCCAGCAGTCGCATGCGGGCGACGTTGAGGGCCTGGCGCTCGGTGTCCTCGCCGCCCATGTAGATCGTGCAGTCGAGGCCGAACAGCGCCGCGGCGGTGGCGGTCGCCACGCCGTGCTGGCCCGCGCCGGTCTCGGCGATCACACGGGTCTTCCCCATCCGGCGGGTCAGCAGCGCCTGGCCCAGCACGTTGTTGATCTTGTGGCTGCCGGTGTGGTTGAGGTCCTCGCGCTTGAGCAGGATCCGGGCACCTCCGGCGAGCTGCGAGAAGCGCGGGGCCTCGGAGAGCAGCGAGGGGCGCCCGGTGTACTCGGCGGCCAGCTGCCGCAGCTCGGCGGTGAACTCCGGGTCCACGATCGCCTTCTCGTACACCTCGATCAGCTCGTCGAGCGCGGGCACCAGCGCCTCGGGGAGGAAGCGGCCCCCGAAGTCGCCGAAGTACGGGCCGGTCTCGGAGCGCAGCTCGGAGGTGGGGCGCGCGAGGTCGAGGAGCGCCTCCTGCACGGGACCGCGCTCGGGGTCGGGGCTGCTCATGCCTGGCCTCCTTCCGGGACGGGGCGGGCGCGGCGGGCCACCCGACGGTACGATCCGACGGCCCCGGCGGGGTCGCCCGAGGTGACCAGCGCCTCGCCGACCAGGACGGCGTCGGCGCCGGCCGCGGCGTAGGCCTCGACGTCGGCGACCGAGAGCACGGCGGACTCGCCGATCGCGAGCGGGCCGGCGGGGATCATGGTCAGCAGGTCCGCAGCACGGTCGAGGTCGACGCTGAGGTCCTTGAGGTTGCGGGCGTTGACGCCGATGAGCTCGGCCCCCAGGGCGAGCGCGCGTTCGAGCTCGGGAGCGGTGTGCGCCTCGACGAGCGCCTGCATGCCGAGCTCACCGGTCAGCGCGTACAGCTCCCGCAGCTGGGCGTCGTCGAGAGCGGCGACGATCAGCAGCACGATGTCGGCGCCGTGGGCGCGTGCCTCGAGCACCTGGTACGGCTCGACCACGAAGTCCTTGCGCAGCACCGGGACGTCGACCCGGGCACGGACGGCGTCGAGGTCGGCGAGGGAGCCGCGGAAGCGGCGCTGCTCGGTCAGGACGCTGATCGCGGAGGCGCCGGAGTCCGCGTAGAGCGCGGCCAGCTCGGCGGGCTCGGGGATCTCGGCGAGGGCGCCCTTGGACGGGCTGGACCGCTTCACCTCGGCGATCAGCCCCATGGTGGTGCCGTCGCCGCGCAGGTGCGCGATCGCGTCCCGGGGCGCCGGCGCGCCGGCGGCCAGGCGGGCGATCTCCGCATCGGGCACGGCGGTGCGGCGGGACGCGAGATCCTCCCTCACGCCGACGATGATCTCGTCGAGGACGGTTCCGGTGGTGGTCACGCAGGCCTCCTGCAGCAGGTCGGGGTCGCGGGGCGCGGGCGCCGCGCGGATGTCGGCGGCCGGTCAGCCGCCGACGTAGGAGATCGGGGCCAGGAACCAGAACATCGGCAGGTTCCGCAGCACCGCGAAGAGGACGGCGATGCCGGTCAGCACCAGCAGCACCCGGTTCGAGGGCATCAGGCGGGCGCGCAGCCCGCGGGCCCGTCGCACCGCCCAGTCGGCCAGGCCGATGCCGGCCAGGGGGATCGCCGTGGTCACCAGTGCGTTGTTGCGCAGGGCGAACAGCGGGTCGCCGGCGAGCAGCGCGTGCACGGCGCGGATCGCGCCGCAGCCGGGGCACTCCAGGCCGGTGAGGTGGTTGAACAGGCACAGCGGGACGTGGGTCCGGAACGGGTCGAAGACCTGCTGCACCAGCACGGCCAGGGCGATCCCGGAGGCACCGATCGCGAGCGGGAGCAGCAGCCGGCGCGCGCCCGGTGCGGGGGCGAGGCGCACGGCCGCGCCGTGCTCCTGCCGCGCCGGGGAGGTCACCTCGCGTCGGCCTCGGCTGGCCGTTCGGACCGGGCGTTGCGATCGGAGCTGTCCACGGCGGTCTGCGCGGCCTGCTTCTCGCCGTAGCCGCGGGGCTGGCCGAGACCGGCCAGCGACAGCACGGCGCCGACGACGATGGACACCGCGACCACGACGGCACCGACCCAGATCAGGATGTCGAGGTCGCCCACGACCATGCCGATGCCGATCGCGAGGGCGCCCAGCACGATGCCGAGGTTCATGGTCCAGGCCGCGACGGTCTTGCCCTCGTTGTGGTGGGGCGGCGGCGGCACTGCATACGTCTTCGGCATGTTCCTTCTCCAGTCAGGGTCCCGGTCATCGCCATTGTGCCACGCCGATGCATGGTGGACAGCGCATCGTCCGCCCCGGCGGGAGAGGTGTCGCGCACCTGGTGAGCGGCGTCACCGCGTGGGCGGCCGCCCCTGTGTCCCGTCCGGATCGGTCGGTGCCGGGCGCTCCGTCCCGTGCTCCTCGAGGCTGGGGTCCTCCCCGCGGGTGAGGGCGTCCCAGGCCGCCGCGGGATCCTCGGAGGGGTCCGCGGCGACGGCGACGGCCGCGCTGCGGTACCGGTCGCGGCGCGGCCACGAGCCCCCGGCGACGAGCACCAGCACGCCGACCGCCGCGACCGCGAGCGCCGGGACGAGGGTCAGCAGCGGCCATGCCGTGGCGTCCGCCTCGAGACCGGAGCCGAGCACGCCGGTGGCGCTGGCGACGGCGGAGCCGGCGGCGGCCGACGGGTCGCGCACCACGCCGAGGGCGGCGAGTGCGGCACCGCCGCCGGTCAGCACCAGCACCGGGCCGGTCACGAAGCGCAGCCAGGCGGAGGGCAGCGAGGTGGCCAGCGACGCGGCGATCGCCACCAGCGCCAGGGCGAGCACCGCCGGGGCCGCCTCGGCGCCGGGCACGTCGACCTGTTGGAGCGTGCCGGTCAGGTCCGGGGCGGCCGCGTCGATCCAGGTGAGGCGCGTGGTGCCGGCCAGCAGGGCGGAGGCGGCCGTGCCGGCGAGGACGGTGGTGCGCCGGCCGAGTCGAGGGCGCCGGGCGGCGGGCCGGGGCGCGCTCATGCCGGGCGGAGCGTGTCGGCGGACGCGGCGGCGCGCAGGGCGGCGGCCGCCTTCGACTGGGTCTCGCGATGCTCCATGGTCGCATCGGAATCGGCGACCACTCCCCCGCCGGCCTGCACGTGGGCCGTGCCGCCCTTGATGACGGCGGTGCGGATCGCGATCGCCATGTCCATGTCGCCGGCGAAGTCGACGTACCCCACGGTGCCGCCGTAGACGCCGCGCCGCACGGGTTCGAGCCGGTCGATGATCCGCATGGCGGAGGGTTTCGGCGCCCCGGAGAGGGTGCCGGCCGGGAACGTCGCCCGGAGCGCGTCGTAGGCCTCGACGCCCTCACCGAGGTGCCCGGTGACGGTGGAGACGATGTGCTGGATGTGGGAGAAGCGCTCCAGGTGCATGAAGTCCCGCACCACCACGGTGCCGGGGGCGCAGAACTTCTGCAGATCGTTGCGGGCGAGGTCGACCAGCATCAGGTGCTCGGAGCGCTCCTTCGGGTCGGCGAGCAGCTCTGCGCCGAGCGCCTCGTCCTCCTCCGGGGTGGCCCCGCGGGGCCGCGAACCCGCGATCGGATGGGTGGTGGCCGTGGTACCCCGCACACTGACCAGCGATTCCGGGCTCGCACCGACGACGTCGATGGGCTCGCCCTCCGCGTCGACGGTGCGCAGCAGGTACATGTACGGACTGGGGTTCATGCGCCGCAGCACGCGGTAGACGTCCAGCGGGTCCGCGGCGATCGGCAGCGAGAACCGCTGGGAGGGGACGACCTGGAAGATCTCGCCGTCGATGATGTCGCGGACGGCCTCGTGCACGGCCCGCTCGTACTCGAGCTGCGAGGTGCGCGCCTTGGGGTCGGGCTCGCGCACCGCGTCGTACACCACCGCGCCGCCCGCGATCGGGGTGCGCAGCCGGTCCCGCATCGTCTCGAGCCGTGCGAGGGCGTCGTCGTAGGCGGCGTCCACGCCGTCGTCGGTGGCGTTGAGGTTCAGCGCGTTGGCGACCAGCACGACGGTGGAGTCGTGCGCGTCGTGGACCACCACGTCCTGGGCGAGCAGCATCGAGAGGTCGGGGACACCGATCTCGTCGGGCGGGGAGGCCGCGAGCTTCTCCCAGTGACGGACCGCGTCGTAGGCGACGAAGCCGACCATCCCGCCGGAGAACGGGGGCAGGTGGGGCTGACGCGCAGCGCGGAAGGCGCTGGTGACCGCGCGGAGCGCCTCGACCGGGCTGCCCGAGGTGGGCACGCCCGCGGGGACGTCACCGCGCCAGTGCGCCTCCCCGTCCTTCTCGGTGAGGACGGCCCGGGCCCGGGTGCCGATGATCGACCAGCGGGAGGCCTCGCCCTCGCCGGCGGACTCGAGCAGGAAGGTGCCGCGGGTGCCGCCGTCCGCGGTGAGCCGGCGGTAGAGCGAGACCGGGGTGTCCTCGTCGGCGAGCAGCCGCACGCTGACCGGGACCACGCGCTGCGTGGCGGCCAGGGCGCGGAACGTCTCGCGATCGGGCACGACCGCTCCGAGGGCGTCGCCCTCACGGCCGCCGACCCGCTCGGGGTAGGCCTCGGTGCGGGCCGGCGTCGAGGTGGTGCGGTCGTTCATGCGGTGCGCTCCGTCGGGTCCAGGACGACGGCGTCCAGGTCGCCGCCGTCGAAGCAGGTGTCGGTGCCGCGGTGGCAGGCGGCCCCGACCTGGTCGACGCGCACCAGGAGCGTGTCGCCGTCGCAGTCCAGGGCCACGGAGCGGACCCACTGGACGTGGCCGCTGGTGTCGCCCTTGCGCCAGTACTCGCCGCGGGAGCGGGACCAGTAGGTGGCGCGTCCCGTGGTCAGGGTGCGGTGCAGCGCCTCGTCGTCCATCCAGCCGACCATCAGCACGCGGTGGTCGGAGGCGTCCTGGACCACGGCGGTGAGCAGTCCGTCGGCGTCGTGCTTGAGGCGGTCCGCGAGGGCGGGGTCGAGGCCGGAGGCGGGCACAGCGGCGGAGGGCGTGGTCACAGGGCGCGCTCCAGCTCCTCTGCGCGGTCGGTGCGCTCCCACGTGAACTCCGGCAGCTCCCGGCCGAAGTGGCCGTGCACCGAGGTCAGGGAGTAGATCGGCCGCAGCAGGTCGAGGGCGTCGATGAGCGCGGCGGGGCGGAGGTCGAAGACCTTCCTCACGGCGGCCGCGATCCGGTGGGAGGGGACGTGACCGGTGCCGAAGGTCTCGACGTACAGGCCCACCGGCTCGGCGACGCCGATGGCGTAGGCGACCTGCACCTCGCAGCGGTCGGCGAGCCCGGCGGCCACGATGTTCTTCGCCACCCAGCGCATCGCGTAGGCGCCGGAGCGGTCCACCTTCGAGGGGTCCTTGCCGGAGAAGGCACCGCCGCCGTGGCGGGCCATGCCGCCGTAGGTGTCCACGATGATCTTGCGACCGGTCAGGCCCGCATCGCCCTTGGGCCCGCCGAGCACGAAGCGCCCGGAGGGGTTGATGTGCGTGGTGACGTCCGAGGTGTCCAGGCCCAGCGCGGCGAGGTCCTCGAGCACCGGAGCGATGACCACCTTCGAGATCGCCGGGGCCAGCTGGCTGTCGAGATCCACCTCCGCACTGTGCTGGGTGGAGACCACGATCGCGTCGACGCTCCGGGCGACACCGTCCTCGTCGTAGCCGATCGAGACCTGGGTCTTGCCGTCCGGGCGCAGGTAGGGCAGCACCTCGTCGCGGCGGGCCGACGAGAGGTTGCGGGTGAGGCGGTGGGCGGCGTGGATGGGCAGCGGCATCAGCTCGGGGGTGTCGCGGCTGGCGTAGCCGAACATGAGGCCCTGGTCGCCGGCGCCGAGCCTCGCGAACCTCTCGGCCGCCACGTCCCCGCGCGCCTCGAAGGAGGTGTCCACGCCCTGGGCGATGTCCGGGGACTGCGCACCGATCGAGACCTCGACGCCGCAGGAGTCGGCGTCGAAGCCCTTCTCGGAGGAGTCGTAGCCGATCCGACGGATCACATCGCGCACGATGGTCGCCACGTCGCTGTACCCGCTGGTGCGGACCTCGCCGGCGACGTGCACGAGTCCGGTGGTGACCATCGTCTCCACCGCCACCCGCGCGCCGCGGTCCTGTGCCAGCAGGTCGTCGAGGATGGCGTCGGAGATCTGGTCGCAGATCTTGTCGGGGTGCCCTTCGGTGACCGATTCGGACGTGAAGGTGCGCAGCTCGCTGGTGGTCATGACGCTCAGGGTACTTCCGGCAGGGAGGGCACGAGGGCGTCGAGGACGGCGTGGGCGACGAGGGTCTTGGAGCCCTCGGCCCGGGTGAGCTCCTCGCCGCTGCGGTCCAGGATCCGTACGGAGTTCTCGGCCGCGCCGAACACTCCGCCGGTGATGTCGTTGAAGACCAGCAGGTCCGCGCCCTTGCGGCGCGCCTTCCGCTGCGCGAGCTCGAGGGCGCTGGTGCCCTCTGCCCCGGTTTCGGCGGCGAACCCGACGATCGCGGGCCGTGCCGCACCGGAGCCGGTGCGTTCGAGCACACTGTGACGCAGGATGTCCTGGGTGCGGCGCAGGGCGATCGTGGGCACCGCCTCGCTGTCGTCCCCCGCGGATTCGTCCTTCTTGATCTTCGCCCCGGCCCGCTCCGCGGCGGTGAAGTCGGCGACGGCGGCGGCCATCACGAGCGCGTCGACCTCGCCGCGATGTGCGGCGACCAGGTCGGCGAGCTCTGCGGCGCTGCCCACGTCCAGCCGCCGGGCGCCGGGCGGGGTGACCAGCTCGACGTTCGCTGCGGCCAGCCGCACCCGGGCCCCGCGCACGAGCGCGGCGTGGGCGAGCGCCCAGCCCTGCCGGCCGGAGGAGTGGTTGGCGAGGAAGCGCACCGGGTCGAGGTCCTCGCGGGTGCCGCCGGCGGTGATGAGCAGCTCGCGGCCGACCAGGTCGCGGCGCACGGCGCCGCGCCCGTCGCGGGGGGCGGCGATCGCGGCGCGGGCGGCGTCGAGGATCGCCTCGGGCTCCGGCAGCCTGCCGGGGCCGGAGTCGGGTCCGGTGAGCCGCCCGTCGGCGGGCTCGAGCACGGTCAGGCCGCGCTCGCGCAGCACGGCGACGTTTTCGACGGTCGAGGGGTGCTCCCACATCTCGGTGTGCATCGCCGGTGCCACCACGATCGGGGCGCGGGTGACCAGGGCGGAGGCGGCCAGCAGATCGTCGGCGCGCCCCATCCGCAGCCGCGCCAGCAGATCGGCGGTGGCCGGGGCGATCACCACCAGATCGGCCTCCTGGCCCAGGCGCACATGGGCGACCTCCTCGACGTCCTCGAAGACGGAGGTGAGGACCGGGTGGTGGCTGAGCGCCTCCCAGGTGGCGGCGCCGACGAACTCGAGGGAGGAGCGGGTGGGGACGACGCGGACGTCCGCACCGTCGCCGACAAGACCGCGCACCAGGTGCGCGGTCTTGTATGCGGCGATGCCTCCCCCGACGCCGACCAGGACGCGGGCGCCCGCGAGGGTGCGCAGCTCGCTGTTCATCGGATCGACCGGCGGGGGCCCGGGATCAGAGCGGGAAGTCGGTCGGCGGGATCTCGGGGGCGTCGTCGCCGAGCAGCAGCGGGGCCGGGGCGTTGGGATCCGGCTCGTTCTGCGCGGCGTACTCCTCCTCGTCGATCTCACGGACCGTGAGGAGGTCCTCGTCGATCTCGCGCAGCGCGATGGAGAGCGGCTTCTCCTGGTTCTCGACGTCCACGAGCGGGCCGACGAACTCCAGCAGGCCCTCGGAGAGCTGCGAGTAGTACGAGTTGATCTGGCGGGCGCGCTGGGAGGCGTACAGCACCAGGGCGTACTTCGAGTCGACGGTCTCGAGCAGACGGTCGATCGGGGGGTTCGTGATGCCTTCGGGATGTGCGACTGTTCCGGCCACGGATGTCCCTTCGTGAGATATGACGTGCGACGCTCCAGGATACGCCCTTCCTCCGGCGGGGGCGAGGGCGGCGGCGGCGGGCCTCAGGTGAGGTCGCGCACGCCGAGCAGTCGGGCGAGCGCATCGGCCGCCCGGTCCACGGTGTCGTTGACGATGGTGACGTCGAACTCGTCCTCCGCGGCGAGCTCGACCCGCGCGGTGGCGAGCCGGCGCTCACGCTCCTCGGCGTCCTCCGTGCCGCGGCCCACGAGCCGGTCCACGAGCGTGTCCCAGTCCGGCGGGGCGAGGAACACGAACCGCGCCTCGGGGAGGGTCTCTCGCACCTGCCGGGCGCCGGCCAGGTCGATCTCCAGCAGCACCGGTCGGCCTTCGGCGACCTTCTGCTCGACGGGACCGCGCGGGGTGCCGTACTTGTTGCGGCCGTGCACCACGGCCCACTCGAGCATCTGGCCGTCCTCGACCAGGGAGGTGAACTCCTCCTCGCTCACGAAGCGGTAGTGCACGCCGTCGACCTCACCGGGCCGCGGGGCCCGGGTGGTCGCGGAGACGGACAGCCAGATCTCGGGATAGCGGTCACGGATCGCTGCGGAGACGGTGCCCTTGCCCACGGCGGTGGGACCGGCCAGAACGGTGACCGGGGCCGACGCCTGCTCGGCGCCGGCCCCGGTGGAGGCATCGCTCACTCCGCGAAGTGAGCGACGAGCTTCTCCGCCTGGTGGGAGCCGAGGCCGCGGATCTTGCGGGACGGCGAGATGCCGATCTCCTCCATGATCTGCTGCGCCTTGACCTTGCCGACGCCCGGGAGCGCCTCGAGCAGCGCCGAGACGCGGAGGCGACCGACGATCTCGTTGGTCTCGGCCTCCTCGAGGACCTTCTTGATCTCGTCGCCGCGGTGACCGGCGCTGTCCTTCAGACGGGCCTTGATGGCGGCGCGCTCGCGACGAGCCTCGGCGGCCTTCTTCAGGGCCTCGGCCCGCTGCTC
>DATGUQ010000005.1:0-14075 GCA_035301145.1 Brachybacterium sp.
TGCTGGCGATGGACTGGTTCCTGCCCGGCGCATCGATCGCGTACAGCACCGAGCTGGTCATGCTCACCTACACCGTCGGGCACGGCCTGCTCATCGCCGGGATGATCCGCCTGATGCCGCAGCGCCGCTGGACCGCCTGCACCCCCGGCGCCGCCCTGGTGATCGTCGAGAACGTCGAGCGCGTCGAGGGCTGAGCGGCGCCCCGCGCGAGAGCGGGCCGCCCCTCCGTCGCGGGCGGTCTCAGCCCTCCGGCCCCAGCACCCGGGCCAGCAGCTCGGACTGCTCGCGGTGCAGCCGTTCGATGTCCTCGCCCTTGCGGGGCAGCAGCTGCAGGCCGAGGCGCCCGTTGATCTCCCGGTGGTGCACCTCCGCACCGTTCTCCTCGAGCTGCAGCTTCGCCACCCGCACCTCCGAGAGGAACAGGTCCCGCAGGCCCACGCTGAGGTGGACGGGCGGCAGGCCCTCGAGGGTCGCGTTGAGCGGGGAGAGATCGGGATCCTGCAGCGGGGTGCGGCCGGCGTAGCGGCGGGCCGCGTCGCGCAGCAGGCGCCGCTCGTGGACCGGATCGGTCTGATCGGTCTCGGTGATGCCTGCGTTGGTGAGCTCGAGGTCGAGCCAGGGCGACATGGCGATCAGCGCCGACGGGGCGGGGATCGCGCCCTGCTCGCGCAGCCGGCGGGCGACGACGAAGGCGAGGCCGCCGCCGGAGTGCTGACCGGCGAGCGCCCAGCGCCGCCCGTCGAGCCGGCCGTCGGCCGCGAGGGCGCCGAGCACGGCCTCGACGTCGTCCCGGCCCACCGGGTGCTGGTGGTCGGGCGCGTTGCGGTAGTCGACCATGAGACCGGCGCAGTCCAGCGCGTCGACCTGGCGGGAGAGCCATGCCCAGTCGCTCGCGAACGGGCCGGAGACGTAGGCGCCGCCGTGGAGGAACACGATGATGCCGCCGTCGGCCCGGTGCTCGTCGAGCCAGATCGTGCGGGTGCGGCCGATCATCTCGTGCTCGATCGCGTGCGTCTTCAGCACGTGCCCGGGAGGCAGCGGGCTGCGGGCCTCCCGCAGCGCCTGATGGGTCACGGTCGAGGGGATCGGGATGCGCCGCACGGCGCGCGCCCCCGTCACCACGGCGTCTCGGATACGACCCATCACTGCCTCCTGTCCGCGACCCGTCGGGCCGCCTCGCTGGCGGATGCGACCAGCCTAACGAACCCCGCTGGGTGCGGCGCCAGGAGCACCCGCGGCGGCGCCGGTACGCTTCGGGCATGCCCGACCCGATCGCCTCCCCCGCCGCCCTACCCGTCCCCCCGGCGGGACCTCTCCTGGTCCTCGTCGCTATGCCCGAGGAGGCCGCGCCCCTGCATGCACGGCTCGCCGGGGCGCGCGAGCTGGCCACGCCCTTCACGGCCGGTGTCGCTGCGAGGCGCGGGAACCTCGCGGGGCTCGATGCGCTCGTGGTCACCACCGGGATCGGCATCGCCGCCGCCACCGCCGCGGTGACCTGGGCCGTCCTCGAGGCCGCACCCGGCGTGGTGGTCGCCGCCGGGTCCTGCGGCGGGCTCGCGGCCGACGTCGAGGTGGGCACGCTGATCGTCGGCGAGAGCTTCGCCTACTCGATCGCCGATGCCACCGCCTTCGGCTACGCGCCCGGCCAGGTGCCCGGCGGGCCCGTCCGCTTCGAGGCGGCACCCGCGTGGGTCGATGCCGCCGAGCAGGCCGCGCTGCGCGCCGACGGGCGCGGCGAGGGCCACGGCGTACGCCGCGGGCTGATGCTCTCCGGCGACGCCTTCGTCACCGCCGATCTCGCCGCGCCGATGCGGGAGCGGTTCCCCCGCGCGCTGAGCGCGGACATGGAGACGACCGCGAGCGCCCGCACCGCCGAGGCGCTCGGCGTCCCCTTCGTCGCGCTGCGCGCGGTCTCGGACCTGTGCGGTCCGGCGGCCGGGCAGCAGTTCCATCTGGAGCTGGACGTGGTGGCCGAGATCTCGGCCCGCGGCGTCGAGCAGCTCGCCGCCGGCCTCGCGGGCTGAGCGAGGCCAGCGGTCCCTGTCAGACATCGCACGCCCGACCGCTCCCATGGCCTCCCAGGCACCCTCTGGAAGGCGTGATAGCAGCCGGGGCTGCCCTGAGGTGCTCCGACCCGATCCCTCCTGTGAGTGGAGCATCGTGAACCCATCGAAGGACCGTTCGTCGCCCGCGCCCCCGGATACGCGCTCTCGAAGACCGTCTTCTTCGTGGCCGCCGGGATCATCCTGCTCGCCGTGGCGTTCGCGCTGCCGCTCGGCGTCGACAAGGGCATCAAGCTGCTGTCCAAGATGAGCATGGCGCTCGCGGCGCTGCTGCTGTTCGACAGCTTCGCTCACCTCCCCGCCGGTGCACTGCTGTCCGGCATCGCCGTCGTGCCGGTGTCGATCTTCTTCATCACCAGCGCCGATTCCGGTACGTTCGTGATGGACATGATCGCCCACAAGGGCGATCCGAACCCCCGCGGATCACCCGCATCTTCTGGGCGTGCGCCTCCGGCCTGATCGCCGCCTCCCTGATCTGGGTCAGCTCATTGTCCGACGGGGACTCGGGCATGGAGGGCCTGCAGGCCCTGGCGCTGCTCTCCGCCCTGCCGTTCTCCGTGGTGATGATCGGGATGACCATCTCGCTGTGGCGTTCACTGGGCGACGAGGTCAAGGTCATCGAGAAGCTCGAGCTGCGTCTGCGCCAGGGCGAGTTCATCCAGCGCTACTCCGCGGAACTCACCGACGAGGTCAGCGGCCGCGTCGAGGATCGGGTCGCGGAGCAGGTCGAGGCCCAGGTGAGCGAGCACCTGTCGACGTACACGGCCGAGATGCCCGCGGTCCCCGTCGAGGAGTCCCAGCCGTGGCGCGGCTCCCGTCGCCGCGGACCGCGGAACCCGTTCAGCCTCAGCGCGTCCGGGATCAGCGCGCGGCCACGTGCAGCAGCTCCGTGCCCTCCACGAGGGCGAGCAGGTTCTCGCCGATCCGCTCGTCGGCACCGACGGGGCGGCCGCCGGCCGCGTGCGGGGTGATCAGCAGCCTCGGCGCGTCCCAGAGGGGATCGTCCTGCGGCAGCGGCTCGGGATCGGTGACGTCGATCGCGGCGCTGCCGAGCGTGCCCGCCTCGAGCGCCTCGCGCAGCGCCACCTGGTCCACGGTCGCCCCGCGGCCCACGTTGAGCAGGATCGCGTGGTCGGGCAGCGCGGCCAGCACCTCGCGCCCCACCGCACCCGCGGTCGCCTCCGTCGCGGGCAGGATGTCGATCAGCACGTCGACCTCGGGCAGTGCGGCCATCACGTCGCTCTCGGCGATCACCTCGAAGCCGGCGCGGGTGCCGGCGCTGCGGGCCGCTCCGCGCACCTGGGCGCCGAGGGCCTGCAGGGAGGGGGCGAGGGTCTGCCCGATCTGGCCGAACCCCCAGATCAGCACCCGGGCGCCGAGCAGCGTGGTGAGCCGGCCCTCGGGGTGCAGCGGCTGCAGCCCGCCCAGCTCCGAGGACCACTCGTGGCGCTGCTGCGCCTCCCGGCTCTCCGGCAGCCGTCGCACGAGGCTCAGCAGCAGGGCGAGGGAGTGCTCGCTCACCGTGCGCGAGTGCAGCCCGGCGCCCGTGGCGATCACCACGTGCTCGGCGAACCCGGCGGCGAGGATGCCGTCGACCCCGGCCGACAGCGACTGCACCAGCTGCAGCGCCTCGAGGCTCTCGGCGGCGGAGGCCAGGTGGCGGCGGGAGGACCCCCAGACCACCAGCACCGCGGCGTCATGGTGCTCGGCGGGGATCTCGGCGCGGGCGTCGACCGTCACCGCCTCCCAGCCCTCGGGCAGCACGGGATCGAGCGGGACGGTGTCGGGCAGCAGGATCTTCATGCCTCCAGAGTACGGAGAACGGCCTCCTCCCGGGGCCCTCCCGCTGCCCGGACCGCGCCGATATCCGCTGTGGACCTGCGCGGCCCGTCCGATAGCCTGCCCGCATGCGTTCAGGCCCCGCCTCCTCCCCCTCCGGCCCGCGGCTGTGGCTGCGGGGCGCCGCCGGCGCGGTGCGCGCAGCCGCCCGCGGCAGCGGCCGCCGTGCCCGACGCTCCGCGATCGCCGCGCCCCTGGACACGGCCGGGTTCCTGGGAGCCGCGGCGACCGCCTGGATCTCGACCTCCCCGAGCCTGCTGCCGCGCACGTGGTGGATGTGGGCGGTGAACATCGGGCTGTCCGAGGTGTACGGCTACGCCAGCGGGGCGCTCGCGGGCCGCGCGGTGCGGCGGATGGGCCGGGAGATCGGCCTGCAGGTGAGCATCGCCCCCGATCATCGGCTCCGGGCACGCTGGATCGGTGCCGGGGCGCTGGTGGGCATCACCACCTACTCCTGGGTGCGCGGCGTGCTGCGCCAGCGGGAGATCAGCCACCTGGTGCAGGAGGAGCCCAAGGACCTCGCCACCCATGTGGTCGGCTCCGCCGCGGGGCTCGGCGCTTCCCTCCTCGCCCTCGGCCTCGCCCGCTCGACGATCGCGACCACCCGCCTGTACCGCGCGCTGCTGCGGCCCTACCTGCCGCGGCGCGTGGTGAAGGTCCTCTCCCTGCTGCTGACCGCCGCGACCGTCGCCGTGGTCGCCGACCGGCTGATCCGCGGCCGGGTGCTGGAGGCGATGATCGAGCGGGCGGACACCGCGAACCAGCTGATCTCGCCGGACGTCCCCCGGCCCACCTCTGCGCTGCGCTCCGGCGGGCCGCAGTCGCTCGAGACCTGGCAGTCCCTCGGCGCGCCCGGCCGCAAGATCGTCTCCGGCGGCGCGGACCCGGCGCTGATCTCCCGCACCCTCGGCCGCGAGGCGCTCGAGCCGATCCGCGTCTACGCCGCGAAGTCGGGCACCCGCACGCTCGAGGACACCGTGGACGCGGTGGTGGCCGAGCTGGACCGCACCGGGGCCTGGGACCGGGAGGTGCTGGTGCTGTTCACCGGGACCGGCACCGGCTGGCTGCAGGAGTGGTCGCTGTCCGCGATCGAGTTCCTCACCGCCGGCGACTGCGCGACCGCCTCGATCCAGTACTCGTACTACCCCAGCCCCCTGACCTACCTCATCGACCGCCGCTCCCCGCAGCGCGCCGGCCGGCTGCTGCTGGACGCGGTCCGTCGGCGTCTCGCGCAGCTGCCGACGGATCGCCGGCCCGCACTGTACGTGGCCGGGGAGTCGCTGGGCTCCTTCGGCGGGCAGTCCGCCTTCCGCGACGTGCCCGAGATGCTCTCCGCGGTCGACGGCGCGGTGTGGACCGGCACCCCGAGCTTCACGCCGCTGTGGCAGCAGCTGACGGCCCGTTCGCGCCCCGGCTCCCCCGCCGTGGCCCCGATCATCGAGGACGGCCGCCACATCCGGGTGGTCACCCGCCCGCAGGACCTCGAGCGCAACTACTGGGGCGGGCTGTACGAGCAGTGGCGCCACCCGCGCGTCGTCTACGCCCAGCACCCCTCGGACCCGGTGGTCTGGTTCGACCCCTCCCTGCTGTGGCGGGAGCCGGCCTGGCTGCAGGAGCGGGTGGGCCACGACGTCACCCCGGCGATGCGCTGGTTCCCCTGGATCACCTTCTGGCAGATCGCGGCCGACATGCCGCTGTCCATCACGGTCAGCGGCGGGCACGGCCACTCGTACCACGAGGAGATGGTCCCGATCTGGGCCGCCGTGCTGGGCCAGGACGCGCCCGAGGGCGAGGAGCGCGCGCAGCGGGCGCGGCACCGCGAGATCGTCCGCGCGATCCGCGCGATACACCCGCGCGGATGAGCCGGCGGCTCTGTCTCAGGGGTTCGGGCCGACGGCGACGGGGCGCGACCCGTCCGCGCTCCACTGGGACCACGAACCCGGGAACAGCCGCAGCCGGGTGAAGCCGGCGCTCTCCAGCGCCAGCAGGTCATGGGTGGCGGTGACACCGGAGCCGCAGTACACGATCGTCTCCCGGTCCTGGCTCACGCCGGCGGCCTCGAAGCGGCGCCGCAGCTCCTCGGGCCCCATGAAGCGGCCGTCGTCCTCGAGGTTCCCGGCGAAGGGCAGGTTCACGGCGCCCGGGACGTGCCCGGCGCGAGGATCGATCGGCTCGACCTCGCCGCGGTAGCGCTCGGGGGCGCGGGCGTCGACGACCAGCGCCTGCCCGTCGGCGACCTCGTCGGCCGTGGCGATGCGGTCCGCGGGCCAGGCGCGGGCGGCGACGTCCCCGGGCGCGGGGCGCACGTCGTCGGTCTCGAGCTCGCCGTCCCAGGCGGCCAGGCCGCCGCTGAGCACCGCGGCCGGGTGCCCCAGGGCACGCAGCATCCACACCAGGCGCCCGGCGGGTGCGCCGTTGCTGTCGTCGTAGGCGACCACGACGGAGTCCGCGGTGACGCCGGCCCGGCGCAGCGTGGCCGCGAAGTCCTCGGGAGCGGGCAGCGGGTGGCGGCCGGCCTCGGGCCGGGCGGGGGCGGCGAGCTCGGTGTCGAGGTCGATGTACACCGCGCCGGGCAGATGACCCTCCAGGTAGGTGCGGTGGCCCTTCGAGCCGTCGAGCGCCCAGCGCACGTCGAGCAGGCGGAGGGGGCGGGCACCGGCGGCGCACTCCTCGCGGAGCGTGTGCAGGGCGGCGACGTCGAGGAGCGGGGGCAGTGCGGTGGTCATGCCCGAAGCCTATGCCCGGCGGCGGTCTCAGTCCGCGATCTGGAGGTCCACCCGCACCAGGCGGTGGTCCGAGGCCGGGAACGGGTCGGTGCCGGTCAGCTCGCTGCCGGGATGGCCGGTCTGCGGCCAGTAGACGGCCGAGAAGACGACCTGGAGCGGCCGGGAGGGCAGCGCGTAGTCCACGCGCAGGTTGCCCGGCGCGGGGTCGTCGGTGAAGTCCGCCGTGTCCAGGCGGGGCTCGCCGGTGTGCTGGAGGTTCGCCCCTCCCTGCGTCTCGGCGGCCTCGACGGCGCCGTCGCTGCCCGGGCGGGGGTCCTGCACCCGGGGATGGTCCAGCAGCTGGCCGATCGCGCCGGGCCAGGAGTCGCCGTCGACGGGGTCGGCGTTCATGTCGCCGAGGATCACGAACTGGTCGTCGGGGGCGAGCCCGCCGCGGTTGCCGGCATCGTCCACGATCCAGCGCGAGCGGCGGCCGGGGCTGAGGTAGTCGGCCCACAGGCGGATCTCGTCGTGGTTGCGGCGCTGGTTGCGCTTCTCGGGGCCGTCGAAGCTGGGCGGGGTGGGGTGGGAGGCGAGCACGTGGACGGTGCTCGAACCGACCCGCACCGGCACGTCCCAGTGCGACTTCGAGCTCAGGCGCAGCTCGGCCGAGACCTCCGGGCCGTAGAACTCCGTGGGCAGGAGGTTGCTGGGCATGTCCGCCCAGCGCAGCTTCTGGAAGGTGCGCACCTGGTCGGTGAGGATCGGGTACCTCGACAGGAGCACCATCCCGTACTGGCCCGGGAACTCGCCGAAGCCCCAGGCGTCGCCGGGACCGCCGACGGCGCCGTCGCCGTCGAGGTCGTGGCCGCTGGGCACCCCGGTGTTGACCGGCGCGGTGTAGGCGTACCGGTACCGGACCGGGCTCTTCCCGTTCTGGGAGACCTCGAGGTAGTTGGTGCGGAAGAGATCGATCCCCTTCCCGTCCTCGTCGTGGTCGAACTCGTTGAGCAGGACGATGTCGGGGTTGTTGATCTGGATGATCTCCGCGACGGCCCGGATCTGCGGGTCCTCGCCCACCCCGCTGTCGGGATCGGCGGCGAGGTCCTCGAGCAGATCGCCCTCGGCGGCGCGGTTCAGCGAGGCGTTGAAGGTGGCGACCCGCAGGTTCACGACGCTCCCCCGCGGACGGGAGGGCTGGGGTGCGGCCTGGGCGGCGGCGGGCAGACCGAACCCCGCGGCGGCGGCCGCGGCGAACGCTCGACGACGGGTCACGCGAGGAGTCATGCACCCATTGTGCACGTTCGACAGCAAGGGGCGGAACCGCAGTGTGGACGCCGGCACCCCGCACCCGCTGCGACCAGCGGCGCGGTGGCGGACTGAGCCCATGAGAATCGCTTTCCTGGGCACCGGTCGCATGGGCACTGAGCTCGCCCTGCGGCTGATCCCCGACCACGACCTGACCGTCTGGAACCGCACGGCGGGGCGCACCGCGCGCCTGGCCGAGGCGGGCGCCGCGGTCGCCGACACCGCCGCCGCGGCGGTCGAGGGCGCAGACCTGGTCGTGACCTCGCTGTTCGGCCCGGACGCCGTGCAGGAGACAGTCATCGGGCCCGGCCTGATCCCCGCGGGCGTCCCCTGGGTCGACACCACCACCGTCTCCCCCGCCGACGCCGAGGGCTATGCCGCCGTGGTCCCCACCTACGTGGCCGTCCCCGTGGTCGGCTCCCTGGGGCCCGCGCGCAGCGGTGCGCTCGGCGTCTGCGTCGGCACCCCGGACGAGGCCCTGCGGGCGCGGGTGCTCGAGCTGGTCGCGCCCTGGGCGGACCCGGAGCGGCTGTGGTGCGTGGACTCCGCTCGCAAGGCCGCGACCGGCAAGCTGCTGGCGAACCTCGCGCTCGCGGTGAGCGCGCAGGGCCTGCGGGAGGCGCTCGCCCTCGGCGAGGCGACCGGCACCTCCGCCGAGGAGACGCTCGACATGCTCAGCGGCACCGGCCTCGGCGTCATCGCCGGGATCAAGGGGCCGTTCGTGCGCGGCGACCGCTCCACCGCGGGCGGGGACCTCACCGCGAACGCGATCGCGAAGGACGCCCGGCTGATGATCGACACGGTCGAGGGCACGGCCGACGGGGCGGCGAGCGACGACGCCGGTCCCCGCCCCGGCGCCGATCTGCCGGCGCTGCGCGCGGCGCTGGCCTCGCTCGACGCAGAGATCGCCGCCGGTCACGGCGAGGACGACTTCTCGACCATCCTGCTCGAGGAGGCCGAGCGCACCGGGGAGTGAGCCGGACTCCTCCGCGCCCGCCCGCTCACCTCAGATCGGCGAGCACGCCGGCGGCGGCCTGCCGGCCCGAGAACAGGCATCCGCCGAGGAAGGTGCCCTCCAGCGCGTTGTGCCCGTGCACCCCGCCGCCGCCGAAGCCGCTCGCCTCGCCGGCCGCGTACAGTCCCGGCAGGGCTCCCGTCTCGTCGGCCCGCTGCGCCCGCCCGCCGAGGTCCGTCTCGAGGCCGCCGAGGGTCTTGCGCAGCAGCACGTGCAGCCGCACCGCGATCAGCGGTCCGACCTGCGGATCAAGCAGACGATGCGGGGAAGCGGTGCGGATCAGGCGGTCCCCGAGGTACTTCCGCGCCCCGCGCAGCGCCGTGATCTGGGTGTCCTTCGAGAAGGTGTTCGCGAGCTCCGCGTCGCGGGCGCGGATCGTGCGCTCGAGCGCGGCGGCGTCGACCAGGTCCTCCCCGGTCAGGGCGTTCATCTTCGCGACCAGGGTGGGGACGTCGCCGGCCTGCAGGAAGTCCTCCCCGTGGTCGAGGAAGGCCTGCACCGGCCCGGGGGCGCCGGGCCTCACGCGCGAGAGCACCTGCTTCCAGTCCTTCCCGGTAATATCCGGGTTCTGCTCGCTGCCGGAGAGCGCGAACTCCTTCTCGATGATCTTCCGGGTGAGCACGAACCAGGAGTGGTCGTACCCGGTCGTGCGCAGGTGGCGCAGGGTGGCGGTGGTGTCGAAGCCGGGATAGGCGGGGGCGGGCAGGCGCCGTCCGCGCGCGTCGATCCACAGCGAGGACGGGCCGGGCAGGATCCGGATGCCGTGCCCGCGCCACACCGGGTCCCAGTTGCGGATCCCCTCGGTGTAGTGCCACATGCGGTCCTTGTGGATCCAGCGGGCGCCGGCGCGTTCGGCGGCGAGCATCCCGGTGCCGTCCACGCTCGCGGGCACGCCGTGCACGAAGCTGCCCGGCATGGTGCCGAGGTCCTCGGACCACAGGGACCGCACCAGCTGCTCGTCGCCGCCGATCCCGCCGGTCGCGACCAGCACCGCCGCGGCCCTCGCCTCGAACTCGCCGGTCACCTCCCGGCTCGAGCCGGCGCCGCGCGGGCCGTCGTCAGCCGCCAGCACGCTCCCCCGCACCCCGGTCACGCGGCCGTCCTCGACCAGCAGCTCCTCGACGGCATGGCGGGTGCGCAGCGTGATCCGGCCCGTCTCCCGGTGCGCGGCGAGCTTCGTCGCGAAGGGTTCGACGATCCCGGGCCCGGTCCCCCAGGTGATGTGGAAGCGGGGCACGGAGTTGCCGTGCCCCTCGGCGCGGCCGTCCCCGCGCTCGGCCCAGCCCACCACCGGGAAGATGCGATGCCCCAGCGAGCGCAGCCAGTCCCGCTTCTCCCCCGCGGCGAACTCGAGGTAGGCCTCGGCCCAGCGGCGCGGCCAGCGGTCCTCGGGAGTGTCGAAGGCGGCCGAGCCCAGCCAGTCCTGGCGGGCGAGGTCGAGGCTGTCGCGGATGCCCAGACGGCGCTGCTCCGGGGTGTCGACGAGGAACAGCCCGCCGAAGCTCCACCATGCCTGTCCGCCCAGGTCCTGTTCGCCCTCCCGCTCGAGCAGCAGCACGCGTCGGCCGCCGTCGGCGATCTCGGTGGCGGCCACGAGGCCGGCCAGGCCGGCGCCGACGACGATCACCTCGGCCTCGGTCGCGGTCCCGGCGCCCATGTCAGTCGACCTTGATGCGGTGCACACGCTGGAGGTGGTCGGTGCTGTTGCGCCCGCGCATCCGACGGCTCTGCTGGCGGTTGTTCTCGCCGATCTTGCGGTCCCCGGTCTCGAGGTTGCCCACCTTGACCTCCGTCTCCCGCTCGAAGTGGTGGCGCTTGTCGGTGTTGCGGTAGTAGCGGTAGATGCCGAGGTACACCCCGAGGAACACGGCGGGCCCCGCGAGGAACGGGATGGCGATGCTGCCGGCCCCGGAGTCGGAATCGGCCAGCAGCGTCACGGTCGCCGGATCGGCGGTCAGCTCGGCGAGCAGCGGGAGCATGGGTCCTCCTCAGAAAAGGAACTGGCTGAAGCCGACGATCGCGCCGATCACCGCGGCCACGGTGCCGGCCGCGCAGGACACGGCGAAGATCTTCGGGTGCGAGACCGGAACGGACCCCATGGTGTTGCCGTTGCGGCCGTTGACCGCGATGTAGTGCACCAGGGAGTCGCCCGCGGCGGAGTCGGCGTAGCTGTACAGCCACACCGGCACGTACACCGCGACCCACCGGGTGCCGCGCACGGCCACGCCCTCCCGCTCCCAGCGCACGCCGCGGTCGTACCGGTCGATGGTGGGCACCGCCTTCGCGCGGGCGATCGCCAGGAACTTGTCCTCGACGTCGTCGTCCACGTCGCGCACGTTGAGGTCGCGCCGCTCGGAGGTGAAGTTCTTGAGGTAGTTCGAGTTGTAGATGACGGCGTTCTCGGTGTCGTACGGCTGTACGGCATTGAGGATGTTGTTCGTCGCCTGTGCGTTGTCGCGGGCGTTGAAGCGCTCGGCGGATTCGACGGTCAGATCGTCGACCAGCATGTCGAAGGCCCGTTGGACGCCGTAGACGTCCGCGTCGTAGTAGGTCTCGGTGCGCTTGTTGTCGCCGCTGCCGTGGGTGACCGTGTACTGGCGCGTGGTGACCTCGCCGGTGCCCTGCAGCACGGCGTGCATGTTGCCGTCGACCACGAGGTACGGGATGTACACGCCCATCACGTTCTCGGGGACGTACTCCTGCTTGAACCGGCTGTGGGCGAAGGCGCGCCGCTTCTGGGTGAAGCGGTCGATGCGCTCGATCGCCTCCTCGCGGGTGAGCTGGAACGGGAGCACCGCGTCGGGGACCGCGCCGTTGGGGATCTGCGAGCTGATCGACAGGGTCTGGCGGCACCAGTGGCAGCGGGCCTGCAGCTCCTGGTCGACGTTGATGACCACCTCGGCACCGCATCCCTGGCACTTCAGGGTCACGGTGGACAGGTCGTCGCGGACGTCCTGCGTGCCGGAGGCCATGGTGTGGCCGCGCAGCTCCGCGATCGCGGAGTCCAGGCCGAAGGCGCGCTCGGCGTTCTCCTCGTTCCAGGAGTGGCGGCAGTACGCGCAGACGAGGGCCTTCGCGGTGAGCGAGTACCGGATCTCCGCGCTGCCGCAGCGGGGGCACTTGTTCAGCCCGTCGTCACGGCCGGAGCTGGTGTCGATGATGCGGTTCGCGGAGCGCCGACGGGCGGTCTCGTGCCCCTCGTCGGGCCGCTGCGGCGGCTGCTGCTGGGGCGGCTGCTGCCCGCCGGGGGCGGGCGGGACCGGCCCGCCGGGCCGCGAGGGCCCGGCGGGCTGGTCCGGGCGGGCCTGCTCCGGGCCCTGCGGGGGAACGCTCATCACGCTGCTCGGGGCCCGGTCACAGCCCGAGCGCGGCCTTCTTCGCCGCCTCGTAGTCCGCTTCGGTGATCAGGCCCTGGTCGAGCATCTCCTTGTACTGGGCGAGCTTCGCGACCGGATCGGCCGGAGCGGCCTCGGCGGGCGCCGACTGCTGCGGTGCCGCCTGCTGGGGGGCCTGCTGCTGGGGCGCCTGCTGCTGCGGGGCCTGCTGGCCGGGCGGGGACCAGGGCTGGGCCTGGCCGACCATGCCGCCGGCGGCTCCCATGCCCGCCCCGAACATCGCCAGTCCCGCGCCGCCGCCGTTCTCGCCGGCGGCCTGCACACCGCGCGCGGCGGCCTGGTTCATGAAGGACTGCGAGCGGGCGCCGGAGAGCGCGTCGGCCTTCTGCACGTCCTTGAGCAGCTCGCGGGTGTGCTGGTCGTACTCGATCGAGACGATCGCGGTCTTCACGATCGCGAGGCCGCGATCGCTGGACCAGCGGTAGTTCTCCTCCACCGCGGCCGAGAGCGACTGGGCGAAGCCCACCGAGTCCCCCTGGATGCGGGAGATGCGGTTGCCCTTGTCGGGATCGTTCGTGTAGCGGGAGAAGGCCTGCGCGAGGGAGCCGACGACCTCCTGGAACAGCTGACCGCCCGCCTTGTTGTCCATGTCGCCGAAGTCGAACACCGGCGCGTTCGCGGAGATGAAGGTGGCGGGCACGAAGTTGTGCACGAACAGCAGCGGATCGATGATCCGCAGCGTGTAGGAGCCGCGGCACACGGCCCCGACCTGCGAGTTGAGGTAGGCGTCATCCCAGTAGATCTCCGACTGGGTGCCGAAGCGGTTGTTCGGGATCTCCTTGAGGCTCACGTAGAAGGCGAGCTGCTGCGAGGAGGGCCGGCCGCCGAACTTGAAGCGCTCCCAGGAGGTGCCGACGGTCGAGGCCAGGACCTCGTCACCGGCGAAGACGGAGCGGGCGTCCGGGGAGGAGTCGCTGAACTCGTAGCCGCCGGCCTCGGTGATCAGGCCCGTCGCCCGGCCGTCGACCACGGTGATCAGGCCGTAGCCCTGGGGCACCAGGATCTTGGAGCCGTTGGAGATGATGTTCTCGCTGCCGCGGATGTTCGCGCCGCGCCCCGCGTTCGTCCCCTGCGGCACCGCGGGGAACAGGGCGGCCGTCTGCGGGAGGCCGTTCGGGATGGTGAGGAAGTCCTTCCACTGATCGGCGAGCATCCCGCCGACAGCGCCCTTGAATGCCTGGATGAATCCCATGTGAGCTCCTTCGTCGCCCCCGAGCGTGTGGTCACCGTCATGCTATCCCGGCCCGCCGAACATCCGCTGGGTCCCGGACCCGGTCGGCCGCCGCGGCCGGCCCCGGTTCAGCTCACCCGGTGATGTCGAACGTGGCCAGCGTGCGGCTGTCCCCCGAGCTCTGCAGCGCGAGCAGCTCGGCGTAGATCCCGCCGGAGGCGGCGAGCTCGGCCGGGGAGCCGATCTCGTCGATGCGGCCGTCGCGCAGCGTGATGATGCGGTCCACGCCCGCGATGGTGGACAGGCGGTGCGCGATGATCAGCGAGGTGCGGCCGGCCGTCAGCTCGTCCAGCCCCTTCTGCACCTGGATCTCGGCCTTGGTGTCCAGGGCGGAGGTGGCCTCGTCGAGCACCAGCACCGGGGCGTCCTTGAGGATGGCGCGGGCCACGGCGATCCGTTGGCGCTGCCCGCCGGAGAGCTTCAGCCCGCGCTCCCCGATCACCTGCTCGTAGCCGCCCTCGAAGCGGCGGATGAAGGCATCGGCGTTGGCGCGGCGCGCGGCCTCGACGACCTCCTCGT
>DATGUQ010000006.1:0-3480 GCA_035301145.1 Brachybacterium sp.
TCAGCCTGCCTTGACGGTGCGGACGAAGCGCGCGGAGCGCTCCCGCAGGCCGGCGATCTTCTGCTCCCGGTGGTGGGCGAGCAGCGCCGGGTCCTCCGAACGCAGCTCGAAGGACGACGGTGCCCGACGCACGTTGCGCGAGCAGCCCAGGTCGGCGCAGATCGCGGTGCCGATGGTGTTGCCCCGTCGGCCGGAGTCGCCGCCGAGCGGCGCCACGAAGCTCGCCGCACGGATGCCGTCGACGATGTCCTCGCACCACGAGCACAGCAGCTTCTTCGCGGGCGGGCGAGCGGCACCGCGCAGCAGCACGGTCGCCACCTCGCCGTCCAGCTCGAGGCTCACGTAGTGCAGGGTCGGGCGCTTGGCGTCCTGCCAGCCCATCAGGTCCAGGCGCTCGAAGTCGATGCCGTCGAGGTCGGGCAACAGGGCACGCTTCGCGTCCCCCTTGCTGGCGTTGACGAAGGAGCTGCGGATCAGGGATTCGGTCAGAGGGATCATGGGGGTCCTCACGGAGGGCGCGCGGCACCGGCCCGTCCGGGCTGGTGCGCTGCGCGCGGGAGAGCGATGGCCGTGACGGCGTGCGCAGGCACGCCGGGTCACGCCGAGCAGGCCGTGTGGGCCGCCCCGCTTCCTGCAGGCGTCATGCTCATGCCCTGCTCCTCTCCCGTCGCGGACCCGAACACGCTACGCCGCTGTGGGAGGATCCGCCACGGGATGATCCTCACCCTCAGGCGATGAGGCGGTCCAGCTCCTCGCGCTCCGCGTCGGTGAGCTCCAGCCGCATCGCGGCGGCAGAATCCTTGATCGACTCGGGACGGCTCGCGCCCGGGATCGGGATGACGTGCTCGCCGAGCGCGATCTCCCAGGCCAGCACCACCTGCTGGGGGCTGACCGCATGCGCGTCGGCGATCCGCCGGATCTGCTCGAACCTCTCCCCCACCGCGCTCGCGCCGCCGCCGGTGCCGCCCAGCGGCGACCAGGGCACGAAGGCGATGCCGTGCTCGCCGCAGTGCCGCAGCTCGTTCCGGCTGGTGTGGAAGAAGGTCGGGGAGAACTCGTTCTGCACCGCGGCGAGGCCGCCCTCGCCGAGCACCTCGCGGGCCACGTCGATCTCCTCGATGTTCGCGTTGGAGATGCCGATCTCGCTGATCAGGCCCTCCTGCTGGAGGGCGGCGAGCGCCTCGACCCCGTCGGCGTAGCGGATGCTGCGGTCCGGCCGGTGCCAGTAGTAGAGATCCACCGAGTCCGTGCCGAGGGCGGTCAGGGACTTCTCGAGCGCGGAGCGGAGGTAGGCGGCGGAGCCGTCGCGGCCTCCGCCCTCCGCGGAGCGGGTGATGCCGCCCTTGGTCGCGACCACCACCGGCGAGCGGTCGCCGTCCCAGCTGCGCAGCGCCTCGCCCACGAACGTCTCGTTGTGCCCCATGGTGTCCCAGCTGGGGGCGTAGATGTCCGCGGTGTCGAGCAGGGTGATGCCGGCGTCGAGGGCGGCGTGGATCGTGGCCATGGCGCGGTCGTGCGGGGCGGGCTCCCCGCGCCCCGTCGACAGCGGCATGGCACCGAGGCCCAGGGAGGAGACGGTCAGGGAGCCGATGCGGCGGGTGGAAGCAGTCATGTCGGTAAGCGTATGCCCGCACGAGCGCGCAGTCAGCCCCTGGGGCGGGTCGATTCGCGCTCGATGACGCGGGAGCGCAGCAGCGTGGTCGAGGGCTCCTCATCGGGGTCGGCCATCCGCTGGGCGAGCATGCGGGCCGCGGCGCGGCTGGTGGCGCGCACCTGCTGGTGCACCACGGAGACCGACGGGGTGACCAGACGCGTCCACAGGTCGTCGTCGGTGGCGAGCAACGCGGGCGCCCCCTCGATCCCGCGGATCGCCTCGAACGCCCCTGCGGACATGCGGTTGTTGGTGACGTAGACGCAGTCGGCCTCGCCCGCTGCCAGCAGCTGCTCCATGACGGCGCGACCCGATCCGAGGTGCAGGTCGCCGCGCCGGAGGGCATCGGCCCCGACCTCGACGCCGAGCTCGCGCCACACGGACAGGAAGCCGGTGGCGCGGTCCTCGGTGGTGCGCAGGGCGGGCGGGCCGGCGATCACCGTCGGGCTGCGGAATCCGCGCTCGTGCAGGTGGCGGGCCGCCTGACGGCCGGCTTCGAGGTTGTCGGTCGCGACCACGTCGGTGGGGGCGCCGTCGATCCCGCGGTCCACCAGCACCACCGGGATGTCGGCGTCCGTGAGCGGGGTCAGATCGGTGCGCACGCTGTCCACCGGCACCAGCAGCACCCCGGAGACACGGCGGCTGACCAGCTGGGCGAAGCACTCCTGCTCGAGGGCGAGGTCGTCCTCGGTGTGCGCGACCGTCACCGAGTGGTTCTGGCCGCGGGCGATCCGCTCCACCTCGCCGATGATCTGGGTGAAGTAGGGGTTCTGCGCATCGGGCGCCACCACCGCGATCTGCGAGGTCCCGCCCCGGCGCAGGGAGCGGCCCAGGGCGCTGGGCACGTAGCCCGTGTCCCGGACCGCCGCCTGCACCCGCTTCGACAGCTCCCGATCGACGGTGGTCGCACCGTTGATGACGCGGGAGACCGTCGCCGAGGAGACGCCCGCTGTACGGGCGACGTCCATGATGGTGGGTCGTGGTGACGCCATGGCTGCTCCTCGCTCCGGTCAGGACCCGACGATCACCGCATCCCCGCAGAGGTGGACGCTCACCCCGAGACGGTGGAACAGCGCGGCCTTGGCGGTCAGCGCGCGGTCGGCGGCGTCGGCATCGTCAGCGTAGACGAGCTGGGCATGGTTGGCCTTGTGCCGGCCCATGAACTGGTCACGGCTCACGCCGTGCAGCACCACGTGCGCGATCGGCCACTCGGGATTGGTGGCCTCCTTGCGACGGCGGGTCTCCTCCTCGGGCAGGGCGACCACGCTGCCACGGCCGATGTCCACGTGGAGGGCGTCCTCCTGCACGTACACGCGGGACCAGACGATCTCGCCCGGTTTGGAGACGCCGTTGATGGTGGACCCTCCGGCGGGGAAGAACTCCGGGCCCTGCCGCCAGCCCTCCGCGTCGGCGTAGCCGTTCGGGAAGTGGCTGGGCGGGACCGAGCCGGAGATCTCGTAGACCCACACGTACTGCCCGTCGTACTCCTCGCCCCAGCGCACGTCGTGCAGCGTGGTGGCGGGATCCATGCCCATCGCGGTCCAGATCCGGTTGGTGACCAGGGCGTCGACCGCGACGCCCTCGTCGACCTCGTTGAAGTTCGGCAGAGCCTGCCCCTCCCACAGCACGCGGGAGCCGTCGCGGCTGGTCACCGGGGGTCGCTGCACGTTGTTCAGCAGGCCCTCGACGAGGTCGGAGGCGGGGGCCACGTCCTTCATGCCCTGCTGGTACTGGATGCCCACGGCGTCCAGCCCGAAGTCGTCGCTGATCCGCAGCGCGGCGATGTACATCTTGTGCTGCCACCGCAGCTGGTCCTCGGTGAGCTCGGT
>DATGUQ010000007.1:0-8243 GCA_035301145.1 Brachybacterium sp.
ACGGGGGAGCCCTTGGGCGTGTGCCGGTTCGCGTTGCCCACCAGGTTCAGGATCACCTGCCGCAGCGAGGCCTCGTCGCCGAGCACCCCGATCGACAGGTGCGGCTGCACCGACAGCGGCGTCCCCGACAGCGAGGTCACCATCACCTGCCGCCCCGGGTCCAGGGCACGCAGGTCCTGGGCCGCGTCGAAGAGGGCGTCGGTGAAGTCGACCGGTTCGAGGTCGAGCACCGGCTTCTCGTCGAGCCGGGCCAGGCGCAACAGGTTCTCGACCAGCGAGCCCATCCGCCGGGCCTCGTCCTCGATGCGTCGCATCGCCGAGGCGACGTCCTCGTCCTCGCGCAGGGCGCCCATCCGGTACAGCTCGCCGAAGCCGCGGATCGCCGCGAGCGGCGTGCGCAGCTCGTGGGAGGCATCGCCCACGAAGCGGCGCATCTTCGCCTCCGACGCGGTGGCCTTCTCCTCCGACTCCGACTGCGCCGCGAAGGACTGCTCGATCCGCACCAGCATCTCGTTCAGCGACAGCGCCAGGTCGTGCACCTCGAGGCTCGTGTCGGTCACCGGGACGCGCCGCGAGAGGTCGCCGCCGGCGATCTGGGAGGCGGTCGACTCGACGTCCCGCAGCGGCTCCAGCGCGCGATGGGTCACGTAGCCGCCGAGCCCCATGCCCACCAGCACCACCAGCGTCCCCACCAGCACGATGATCAGCGCCATCTCGTGCATCGTCCGGTCCACACCGGTCAGGGGCAGGGCCACGTAGACGCTGCCGCCCTGGGGGCCGGAGTTCAGCATCGCGACCACGCGCCAGCGGTTCTCCGAGGAGTCCAGCACCGTGAACGGCCGGCCCCCGCGCTGGAGGATCTCCTCCTCGCTCAGGTCCGGGAAGGGGATCGTGACGTCGCCGGGCCCGTAGTGGATCACGGCCTCCTCGATCGGGTGCCCGTGACGGTCCCGGATCTCGATCGCGTACTCGACCGGCGTGTAGGTGCTGTTCTGGATCGCGTCGTCGTCCCCGGCCAGCTCGTACCGGGCCAGGGTGAGCATCTCGCCCATACCGGACTGCAGGTTGTTGTCGACCGACTGGATCAGCGTGCGGTTGAGCAGGAACAGCGACAGGCTCCCGGTCACCACCGTGCCGAGCACCAGCAGCAGCGAGATCAGGGCGACGATCCGTGTCCACAGGGACACGGGCCGCTCCGCCCGCAGGCTCGGCAGGGCCAAGCTCAGGAACCTTCGGGGGCGCGCAGCACGTAGCCGATGCCGCGCTTGGTGTGGATCATCGGCTCACCGATCACGTCCACCTTGCGGCGCAGGTACGAGATGTAGGACTCGACGATCCCCACCTCGCCGGACCAGTCGTAGTCCCACACGTGGTCCAGGATCTGGGTCTTGGAGACCACGCGGCCGGCGTTCAGCATCAGGTACCGCAGCAGCTTGAACTCGGTGGGGGACAGCTCGATGTTCACGTCCCCGCGGTGCACCTCGTGGGAGTCCTCGTCCAGGCGCAGGTCGCCCACCATCAGCGCGCTCTCCACCGTGGACTCCGTCCCGCCGTGGGTGCGACGCAGCACCGCCCGGATCCGCGCGACGACCTCCTCGAGACTGAACGGCTTGGTGACGTAGTCGTCGCCGCCGACGGTGAGGCCGGCGACCTTGTCCTGGGTCTCGTCCTTCGCGGTGAGGAAGAGGATCGGGTACTGCTCGCCGCGGTCGCGCAGCCGCCGGGTGACGGTGAAGCCGTCCATGTCCGGCAGCATCACGTCGAGCACCACCAGGTCGGGCTGGTGCTCGGTGGCCTCGCGGATCGCCTCGTTGCCGGTCGAGGCGGTGAACACCTCGAAGCCGGCGAAGCGCAGCGAGGTGGCGAGCAGGTCGCGGATGTTCGGTTCGTCGTCGACCACGAGGAGGCGGGCCTCGAAGTCCTGTTCATCGGTCGAAGTCATGGCCACACCGTGCTCCTCGAGCTTGGGAATCGCCTGGACGTCTGCTGGGCGGGTTCAGCGGGTGGCGCGGTGGATCTTGTCCTGCTGCTTGCGCAGCTTGCGGATGGTCCAGCTCATCTGGATCATCCGCATGGAACCGACCAGGGCCATGACCAGCGCGCCCGCGATCGCGGCGAGCAGCATCGCGACGCCGAGCGGGAGATCGAACTGGGCCGAGAAGTACTCGAAGCCCGCGGTCTGGTTGTTCTGGATCACGAAGATCAGCAGCAGCACCAGCACGATCGCGCCGAGGATCAGAGAGATCCACAGCCCGGCGGTCTTGCCGCCCTTGCTCGGCTCGACGGGCGCGGTGCCGGGGGCGTCCGGGGCGGGCTCGCCAGTGGGGCGGGTCCCGGTGCCGTCCGGGCCGGGCCGCCTCGTGGCAGCGTCCTCGGGGACGCCGGAGGGTGTCCGTGCCCCGGGCGCGGAAGGGCGCGAGGGCGCGGGGGAGGAGTCTCGGGGGTGGGTCACGTCATCGGCCGGATGATCCGTGGGCTCGGTCATGGCTGTTCTCCTGGGGACGGGATGCTGTGCGCACCACTGTAGGACCTGGAGGTGCCGTGGAGCCCCGTACCACGAGGACGGGAGCCAGATCCGCCTCGACCACCGGGTCGGGGAAGCCCTCGAGACGGGCGATGACGGTCTCCACCGCGCTGCGGGTCAGGGCGTGGAAGGGCTGACGGACCGTCGTCAGGCGCGGGGCGGTGAAGGCCGGGGCATCTCCATCCGGAGGCGCTTCTGGGCGGGAGCGGCCAGCGCAGGCACCAGTGGCGCGAGTTCTCCGTCGGCACTTGCGCTCTCAGGATGTACACAGTACAGTCCACTTTATCGCATAAAGCACGAGAGGTGGCGCGGCGGAATGGATCCTGCTGAGGGGCATGAGGGCGGCGGCGTCGACCCGCATCGGCGGATCGATCGGGACCGCACGGCGGTCTCCCGGATCCGCGATGCGGCGCTCTCCGAGTTCGCCGCGCACGGGGTCGCCCGAGCGACGATGAGGTCGGTCGCGGAGGCAGCGGGGGTGTCGGCCCAGCTCGTGGTCCACCACTTCGGATCGAAGGAGGGACTGGCGGCGGCGTGCGACGAGCACGTCCTGCAGCTCTTCCGCGAGCACAACGTCTCGTTGCTGGGTTCCGGATCGGCCTTCGCCCCCGTGGAGTCCCTCGAGGCGACCTGGCTGGGGCCGGCGATGGGCTACCTGGCCGCACGACTGGTCGACGATTCCCCGGCGGTCTCGCAGCTGGTCGACGAGGCCGTCGAGGACGCGATCAGCTATCTCGCGGAGGGCGAGGAGAGCGGCGTGGTCGAGCCCTCGGAGTTCCCGCGGGAGCGCGCCGCCGTCGTGCTGCTGTGGAACCTGGGCGCGCTCGTGCTTCACCGCCACGCGAAGCGCCTGATCGACGTCGACCTCCTGGCCTCCGACCCGCGGCAGCTGCTGACCTGGACGCTGCCCGCGAGCGAGATGCTCACCGGGGGCCTGTTCTCCCAGAAGGCGTACGACAGACTCCGTACCGTCGCGGCCGACGACGCCACCGCACCGCCGCCTCGCAGTTCCTCCCCGAGGAGAGCTCCATGAAGCGACTCGTCATGACCGCCGTGCCGGCCTCCGGTCACGTCAATCCCAGTGCGCCCGTGGTCCGCGAGCTGATCGGTCGCGGCGCCCACGTGACGTACTACGCCACCGAACAGTTCCGTCCCCTGATCGAGTCGCTGGGCGCGGAGTTCCGCGCCTACCCCGAAGGCACCCTCTCCGCAGAAGTGCTCTCCGAGGCGACCAGCCGGGCCGGAGCCATAGGGGCCGTGCAGCGGCTGCTCGAGTCGACGCCGACCCTGCTGCGCGGCCTGCGGTCCTCGCTGCGCGAGGAGATGCCCGACGCCGTCATGTTCGATTCCAACGCCCTCTGGGGCAGGATGCTCGCGGCCGAGCTGGACCGCCCCGGCATCTCCCTGATGACGACCATCCTCGTCGGGTCCTCCACAGCGCGTGCTCTTCGCCCCCGCGAACTGCTCCTGGTCAGCAAGCAGTCGGCACGCGCGCTCCCGGGCGTCCTCCGCGCCCGGTCCCGACTGCGGCAGGGGACCGGTCGAGGGCTGCTGCCACCCAGCCCGCTGTTCCCCGCGCAGGGGGATCTGAGCATCTTCCCGGTTCCCGAATGGATGCAGCCAGCGGACCGACGACGGGATCCGAGCTGCCACTACGTCGGTCCGGCGGCTGATCTCGAGTCGCGCGCCGAGGAGGCCGACCCCGAGCTCGAGGCGTTCCTGGACACCGAGGAAGCGGTGGTCCTGCTCTCGCTGGGGACCCTGCACGCCGTCGGGGAGAGCTTCCTCCGCTCCTGTCTCGAGGCCTTTGGGCGCTTCCCCGCCCGCGTGCTGATCTCCGGGGGTCCCGGCGCGGACCCGGCCGCCCTCGGGCCCCTTCCCTCGCACATCCTGGTGCGCCGCCACGTGCCCCAGCTCGCCGTGCTGCGCCGGGCTGACGTGTTCGTGACCCACGGCGGGATGAACAGCGTCCTGGAGTCCCTCCACTTCGGAGTCCCCATGGTCGTGCTGCCGCAGCAGCTCGAACAGCTGCTGATCGGCCAGGCGGTCGCGGAGCGAGGGGCGGGCCGTGTGCTCCGCCAGCACCTGCGCGGCGCAGACGTGCCGCCCGCGACACTGCGTGCGACGGTCGATTCGCTGCTCGAGGATCGCACTGCCCGAGCGTCGGCGCGCGCTCTGGCCACCACCCTCCACGAGGGAGGGGGAGCCGGGGCGGCCGCCGACAGGATCGAGCGGCTGCTCGACGCGAGCACCGCTGGGGACCACGCCCCTCGGTGACCGGGCGCGAGGGCGGCGAGGCGCGCCGCCGGGCCGATTCAGCCGGCCTCGACCGACGGGTCCAGCTCCTCCGCGTCCACGATCGAGTACGCGTAGCCCTGCTCGGCGAGGAAGCGCTGGCGATGGGCGGCGTAGTCCTGGTCCTGGGTGTCGCGCATGACCACCGTGTAGAAGTGCGCGGAGCGGCCGTCGGCCTTGGGGCGCAGCAGGCGACCCAGTCGCTGGGCCTCCTCCTGACGGGATCCGAAGGCGCCGGAGACCTGCACCGCGACCGACGCCTCGGGCAGGTCGATCGAGAAGTTCGCGACCTTGGAGACGACCAGGCGGGTGATCTCCCCGGCCCGGAAGGCGGCGAACAGCTGCCGGCGGCGCGCCACCGGGGTCTGACCGGTGATGAGATCCGCGCCCAGCTGCCCGGCGATCTCCTCGAGCTGGTCGAGGTACTGGCCGATCACGAGCATCGGCTCCCCGGGATGGCGCGCCGCGATGCGCTCGACCACCCCGACCTTCGCGCCGTGCCCCGCCCCGAGGCGGGGCCGGTCCGTCGCCTCCGCCATCGCGTAGGCCATGCGGTCCGCGGCGGGCATGGTCACCCGTACCTCCGTGCAGTCCGCGGGGGCGATGTAGCCCTGCGCCTCGATGTCCTTCCACGGCGCGTCGTAGCGCTTGGGGCCGATGAGCGAGAACACCTCGCCCTCGCGGCCGTCCTCCCGCACCAGGGTCGCGGTCAGCCCCAGGCGACGGCGGGCCTGGAGATCGGCGGTCATCCGGAACACGGGGGCGGGCAGCAGGTGGACCTCGTCGTAGATGATCAGGCCCCAGTCCCGGGCGCTCATCAGCTCCAGGTGCGGGTGGATCCCCTTCCGCTTCATGGTGAGCACCTGATAGGTCGCGATCGTCACCGGGCGCACCTCCTTGACGGCGCCCGAGTACTCGCCGATCTCGTCCTCGGTGAGGGAGGTGCGGGCCAGCAGCTCGTCCTTCCACTGGCGGGCGGAGACTGTCGAGGTGACCAGGATCAGGGTGGTGCGCTCCATGGCGGCCATCGCTCCCGCGCCGACGAGCGTCTTCCCGGCCCCGCAGGGCAGCACCACCACGCCGCTGCCGCCGTGGCGGAAGCCGTCCACCGCCTCGGCCTGGTACGGGCGAAGCGACCAGCCGTCCTCGGCGAGGGCGATCGGGTGCGCCTCGCCGTCCACGTAGCCGGCGTGGTCCTCCGCGGGCCAGCCGAGCTTCAGCAGCGCCTGCTTGAGCGCGCCGCGCTGCGAGGGATGGACGGCCATGCTCTCCTCGTCCAGGCGCTCGCCGAGCATGCCCTGGATCCGCTTCGCACGGGAGACCTCCTCGAGCACCGCCCGGTCCAGGGCGCGCAGCACCAGGCCGTGCTCCGGGTGGGACTCGAGCCGCAGCCGCCCGTAGCGGTCCATCGTGTCCGCGACGTCGATCAGCAGCGCGTGGGGGACGGGATAGCGGGAGTGGTCCACCAGGGCCGCGACCACCGATTCGGCGTCGTACCCGGCGGCGCGCGCGTTCCACAGCCCGAGATCCGTGATCCGGTAGGTGTGCACGTGCTCGGGGGCCCGCTCGAGCTCGGCGAAGGCGGCGATCGCGATGCGTGCGGCCTGCGCCGAGGGATGGTCCACCTCGAGCAGGAGGGACTTGTCGCTCTGGACGATGAGGGGGCCGTCGGTCATCCGTCCAGGCTACGCCGGGCCCGCGCGGTCCCGACGGGCGGACGGGGTGAGCCGGGGCACCCGTGCGCGTTCACGGCCACCGGCCCGGTGCCGCGTCGTCCCGGGAGGTTCCCGCGGAGGGGCCGCGCCGGGCCCGGCACGGAGCCGGCGGGCCTCAGGCCTTCGCGGGCTCGGGCAGCTCCCGGCCGTTCAGCCGCTCGTACAGCGCCAGCTGCAGCAGCACGCCGAACGGGATGGCCGCGATCATGCCGATCACGACCATGCTCCCCGCATAGCTGGCCACCATGAGCGCGAGATAGCCGACCACCGTGGTGCCCAAGTGCGCACGGGCCAGGGCGACGGACTCCTTGAGCGCGGCGACCGGGGAGGCGCCGCGCACGGCCGCCGGGATCGCGTACATGAGGAACACGCCGGCGATGATGCCGGGGAGGTAGAGCAGGAAGGTGCCGATGACGACGATCACCATCACCAGCAGGGCGGTGAGGAAGACCCGGCCCGGACCGACCAGTGCCTGGCCGAAGGTGGGGCGGCCGCCCTCGAGGATCACGCCACCGGCGCGGGCGGCACCCGCCTGCCACAGCAGAGCCACCGGCATCGACACCACCACGACGCCGACGCTCACCGCGATCGTCAGGAGGAACTGACCGGCGGTGAGCTCGTCGCCGGGCGCGGGCCCCGACTCGACCACGGCGATGGCGAACAGCAGGGCGGCGACGAACGCGCCGAGCACGACCACGATCATGACGACCATGTAGAGCGCCCCCGCACCGAGGAAGGCCAGCGGGCTGCGCAGCAGGGCGTTGCCCGCGAAGCCGAGGGAGGCGCTCAGGTCCGTGCCGAGATCCGTGCCCGGTGCGGGCCGCTGCGGGGCCGACGGGTCTCCGGACCGGCCGGCCGGGCCGGCGCCGTCGGCTGCGCGAGCGCCCGCGTCGGGGGCGGGGGGACCGGACGGGGGAGGGGGCTGGCTCATCGGGAGTTCGCTCTCTGTCGGAAGGTCGGGAGGTCCGGCCGCAGGCCCTCGGTCCGGGCGTGACGGCGCGGGGTGACGGGGACCACGGTACGGGCCCGTGCCGGGGTCGAGGTGCTGCGGCGCCCGCGGCAAGCCCTGGCACAGCGCGGCACGCACGGCGCAGGATCCCTAAGATGGACGTCGATGGACCGGGACCCCCAGCCCGCCGACCCTGCGTCGGCCGCTGCGGACCGGCCCGGCTCGACACTCATCCGACCTGAGGAGAACCCATGGCCAGCTTCACTCCGTCCCCTGCCGACGTCGCGGACATCGGCGTCACCGGAATGGCGGTGATGGGGTCCAACCTGGCCCGCAACTTCGCCCGCAACGGCTTCAAGGTCGCGATCCACAACCGCTCCGTGGGCAAGACCGAGAAGGTCATCGCCGACCACGGCACCGACGGCGAGTTCTACCCCTCGGAGTCCATGGCGGACTTCGTCGCCTCCCTGCAGAAGCCGCGCGTGGCGATCATCATGGTCAAGGCCGGCGGTCCCACCGACGCCGTCATCGACGAGCTGGCCGGCCTCATGGACGAGGGCGACATCATCGTCGACGCCGGCAACGCCCTGTTCGGCGACACCCGCCGCCGCGAGGCCGCGCTGCGCGAGCAGGGCCTGCACTTCGTGGGCTCCGGCGTCTCCGGCGGCGAGGAGGGCGCCCTGAACGGCCCCTCGATCATGCCCGGCGGCACCAAGGAGTCCTACGACCGCCTCGGCCCGATGTTCGAGAAGATCTCCGC
>DATGUQ010000008.1:0-6526 GCA_035301145.1 Brachybacterium sp.
GCTGCACGCACCACCGATGTGCACGTGTTCGGGCGTCGCGGGCCCGCACAGTCGAAGTTCTCGCCCCTGGAGGCGCGCGAGCTCGCCCTTCCCGAGGGACTGCAGGTGGTGATGGAGCCGCGCGACATCGAGCAGATCACCGAGGCCGAGTGGGACTCCATCCGCTCCGACCGACGCTCCCAGCAGGTCGTCCAGACCTTCGAGAAGTGGCTCGAGCAGCAGCAGCAGCGCGCGGCCACCGGTGAGGAGCCCACGGATGCGCACGGCGGGCCCGTCCGGCGCCGCCTGCACATGCACTTCTGGCACCGTCCCGTCGAGGTGCTCGGCGAGGACGGACGAGTCACCGGGATGCGCTTCGAACGCACCCGCCTGGACGCCGAGGGCAACCTCGAGGGCACCGGCGAGATGGTCGACTACCCGTTCGGCGCCGTCTACCGCGCCGTCGGCTACCACGGCTCCGAGCTGCCGGACATCCCCTACGACGCCCGCCGCGGCGTGATCCCCAATTCGGCCGGACGCGTCACCGCGGCCGACGGCGAGGTGCTCCCCGGCCTCTACGCCAACGGCTGGATCAAGCGCGGTCCCGTGGGCCTGATCGGCGCGACCAAGTCCGATGCCCTGGAGACCATCGGCAGCCTGCTCGAGGACCTCGCCTCCGGCGCTCTCTCCCCCGCCCCGGTGCGCGAGGACGAGGCGATCCTCGACCTGCTCGACGAGCGCGGCGTCCAATACACCACCTGGGACGGCTGGGAGGCGCTGGACGAGCACGAGAAGTCCCTCGGCGCCGCCGCGGTGGACGCCGACGGCGAGCCGCGCGCCCGCATCAAGGTCGTCGAGCGCGAGGAGATGGTCCGCGTCTCCCGCGACGCGGTGAACCAGCCCTCCCCGGCCTGACGCCCGCTGCGGTGCCCGGGGCCGCCGGGGCCCGGCAGCGCGCGCCTGACCGGGGCCCGCAGCACACGCCGCACCGGGGCCCGGCAGCGCGCGCCTCCGCAGCACACGGCGCGACACGCCCATCCGTTCCCCCGATCCCGTCCATCCCTGAACGGAATCGGGAGAATGGGCGGGCGTGTCGTCGTACACAGCGGTTGTCAGCTGCTGGCGCACCGGCACGCACGGCCTGCCGGAGGGAGGGCGTCCGTCGTAGTGGTGGACACCGGCCGCAAGACCATATCCGGACTGCCCGGACGATGCCGTCGGGTTCCCTCCGGTGCGCCGCGGATCCCCTCGGGTGCGTCGCCGGCTCCGTTCACGCGCGCGGCGGATCCCCTCCGTGATCTCCGCGCTCAGGACGCCTCGGTCGCGCCGAGTGCCGCGTCGAGCTGGGCGAAGAATGTCGCGGGCTCGTCGAGGTCCTCGGCGAGGATCCGGATCACCGTCCACCCCTCGCGGTGGAGCGCCGCATCCTTGCCGTGGTCCTGACGCGCCTGCTCCGGCGTGAAGTGATGCGCGCCGTCGTACTCGATCGCGACCTTCCGCTCCGGGTAGGAGAGGTCGAGGTAGTACTCCTTGCGCTTCACCTCGTCCCATACCCGGTGGTTGGTCCGCGGCTCGTCGTAGCCGGCACGGAGCAGGAGGAGCCGGGTCGCGGTCTCCTGCGGGGAATCGACCCAATCGCGTGCCTGCGCGGCCGCGGCACGGAGCGCCCGCACACCTGGGGCCCGCAGGGATCGCGCCTCGATGCGGATGGTCTCCACGGGGATGCGCAGGCGTTCGCGCCTTCTCGACGCCAGGGCGTCGACGCACGCGATCAGCTCGTCGGGAGCGAGCAGCCCGGCCAGGTCCAGGAGCACGTCGACGGGCCAGTCCAGCACCAGGGCGTCGACCTCCGTCGACCGCCCTCCCGAACGGACGTGGACGACGAGGCCCTCGGCGGAACGACGCTTGGCCTCGGGACCCACCCTCACATGGACGGGGGCGCCTCCGGCCCGGGTCAGCCGGCGCGGCAGCGGGAGGCCGAGCAGCTCAGCGGCCGTGACGTGGCAGATCACCGCGCCGGGGACGACTCGGCGTCGCGCGATCCCGGCGATCGCCCGCAGATCCGCCGGAGCATCGCGGCGGGTGTAGCACCACGGGAGGACCCGCACGAACTCCTCGGAGCGGAGCCTGCGCTCGCTCACCCCCATCCGTCGCAGCCCCTGACGGGTGAAGACCCGCCGCGGCGGCACCTCTGCCCGGTTCCCGGTGGAGGGCACGAGCTCGGCTCCCGCCCCGTCGTCTGCTGACCATGACCGGACGGTAGTGCGCGACGGACACCGCATGGTGTCCGCGTGCCCCCGCTGTGGACAGCGCGCGCTCGGGGAGGATCGGAGGTCGCCGAGCAGCGAGCATCTGAGGCGGGGCAGGACGACCGGACGATCCGCCGCCTCATCCGCCGCTCCGCGCTCACGACCCCTCGGTCAACGCCCGCCAACACGGCACGCCGCCGACACGGCACGCCGCCAGCACGGCACGCCGCCAGCACGGCGCGCCGCCCCGTTCCCCCGATTCCGACCGCCGGCAGTCCGGATCGGGGGAACGGATGCGCGTGTCGCGAAGCCGGCGGCAGAAACCGCGGCAGGGACCGCAGCACGCGCGACGGCGGCGGCAGGGCGCGCGGCACCGGCGGCAAGGAGTGGCGGCACCGACGGCAGGGCCCACGGCACCGACGGCCGGACGCGCGGCGCCGGCGGTCCGTCTCAGCGGCGGAGGGTGCCGAGGAAGTCGCCGATGCGGTCGAGCGCGTCGGAGAGCACCTCGACCGACGGCAGGGTGACCAGCCGGAAGTGGTCATGGGTGCCGAGGTTGAACCCCGTGCCCTGGGTGATCAGGAGCTTCCGCGCGCGCAGCAGGTCGTAGGCGAACTGCTCGTCTGTGTCGATCCGGTACATCTCCCGGTCGATCCTGGGGAACATGTACAGCGCACCCTGCGCCTTCTGGACCGAGATCCCCGGGATCGAGGTCAGCCCCTCGTAGGCGACGTCCCGCTGCTCGCGCAGCCGGCCACCGGGCAGCAGCAGCTGGTCGACCGACTGGTGCCCGCCGAGGGCGGTGGCGACGACGTGCTGGGCGGGCACGTTGGGGCACAGCCGCATGTTGGACAGCACGTCCAGCCCTTCGATGAAGCTCTCGGCGTCGTCCTTGGGCCCGTACAGCGCCATCCAGCCGGAGCGGAACCCCGCCACCCGGTACGCCTTCGAGAGGCCGTTGAAGGTGATCGACAGCAGATCCGGGGCCAGCGACGCGATCGGGGTGTGGACCGCGTCGTCGTAGAGGATCTTGTCGTAGATCTCGTCGGCCAGGATCATCAGCCCGTGCTTGCGGGCCACCTCGACGATGTCGCGCAGCACGTGCTCGGGATACACGGCCCCGGTGGGGTTGTTGGGGTTGATCACCACGATCGCCTTGGTGCGCTCGGTGATCCTGTCCGCGATGTCGGTGACGTCGGGCCACCAGTGCTCCTCCTCGTCGCACCGGTAGTGCACGGCGCGGCCGCCTGCGAGGGAGACCGAGGCGGTCCACAGCGGGTAGTCCGGCTGCGGCACCAGCACCTCGTCGCCGTCGTCGACGAGGGCCTGGCACACCATCTGGATCAGCTCGGAGACGCCGTTGCCGAGGTAGACGTCCTCGAGCGCGATGCCGGGCATGCCCCGCGTCTGGTAGTACTGCGCCACCGCGCGGCGGGCCGACGGGATCCCCTGCGAGTCCGAGTAGCCCTGCGCCGTGGGCAGGTTCCTGATCATGTCGACGAGGATCTCGTCGGGCGCCTCGAAGCCGAAGGGGGCGGGGTTGCCGATGTTGAGCTTGATGATCTTGTGGCCCTCGGCCTCCATCCGAGCGGCCTCTGCGGGCACCGGCCCTCGGATCTCGTAGCACACGTCGCGCAGCTTCGAGGACTGGGTGAAGATCATTCGGGGCTCCTGGCCGTCTCGGGTAGGCCGACAGGGTAGCGGGGACGACTCGCCGTCCGTGCCGACGCGGCCCGGGGCGAGACGGCCCTTGACGGGAGCAGATTATTTTCATACTTTCAGTAATGCCGAGGGCGACCCCGCCCTCACCCGCCGGCAGCACCCAGTCCTGGAGGCCATCGATGTCCCCACGTCGGATCCCCGTCGACACCACCGTCACCGCCCCGCGCCCAGGTGCCACCCATCGCGTGCACCTGCAGGCCGACGGCGTCTCCGTGGTGCTCGACGTCACCGACGGCCGGCTGCCCGCGGTCGTCCACTGGGGCGCGCCGCTCGGCGACCTCGGCCCCGCCGGCCTCGACGCCGTGTGCGAGGCCGCCGTCGACGCGGTCCCCCACAACGCGGTCGACGTCCCGGTGCGGATCGGCCTGCTCCCCCAGCAGTCCGATGGCTGGATCGGGCGGCCCGGGCTCGGCGGCGCCCGGCCCGACGGCTCCGGATGGGCCCCGCGGCTGGTGACCGTCGGGCTCGAGCTCGACGGCCGGCCCCTGACCGCGACGCACACGGAGACCGGGACGGCGACGGTGCGCTTCGCACTGGCCGACCAGGAGCAGGGTCTCGCCGTCGACCTCGAGGTCCAGCTGCTGCCCACGGGGCTGCTGCGGCTGCGCGCCTCCCTGACCAACACCGCAGCCGCCCCGTACGCGCTGGAGGAGCTGACCCTCGCCCTCCCGGTCCCCGACGAGGCCGACGAGCTGCTCGACCTCGCGGGGCGCTGGGCGAAGGAGCGCGTCCCGCAGCGGCGCGCCTTCACCGTCGGCACGCATCTGCGGGAGAACCGTCGCGGCCGCACCGGCGCGGACGCCGCGCACGTGCTCCACGCCGGCCGGGCCGGCTTCGGCTTCCGCAGCGGGGAGGTCTGGGGCGTGCACACCGCGTTCTCCGGCAACCACCGCCACCTCGCCGAGCAGGTGAACACCGGGCGCCGGGTGCTGGGCGGCGGCGAGCTGCTGCTGCCCGGGGAGGTGTCGCTGGAGCGCGGCGAGCGGTACACGGGACCGTGGCTCTACGCCGCCTACGGTGAGGGCCTGGACGCCGTCGCCTCCCGCTTCCACCGGCATCTGCGCTCGCGGCCGCACCACGTGGACCGTCGGCGCCCGATCACCCTGAACGTGTGGGAAGCGGTCTACTTCGACCACGACCTCGCCCGGCTCAGCGATCTCGCCGAGCGGGCCGCCGCGCTCGGCATCGAGCGGTACGTGCTGGACGACGGCTGGTTCGGGTCGCGCCGCGACGACTACTCCGGCCTCGGCGACTGGGTGGTCTCCGACGAGGTCTGGCCGGACGGCCTCGGCCCGCTGGTCGACCGTGTCACCGCGCTCGGCATGGAGTTCGGGCTGTGGTTCGAGCCCGAGATGGTCAACGAGGACTCCGAGGTCGCCCGCGCCCACCCGGAGTGGATCCTGGGGCCCACCCCGTCGGCCCTCCCGCTCGAGTCGCGGCATCAGCAGGTGCTGAACCTGACGATCCCGGAGGCGTACGCCCACGTGCGCGACCAGATGCTCGCGGTGCTGGACGCCTACGACATCGGCTACCTCAAGTGGGACCACAACCGGGACCTGCTGGAGGCGGCGACCCGTGCCACGGGCCGGGCCGCGGTGCACGAGCAGACCCTGGCCGCCTACCGCCTGATGGACGAGCTGAGGGCCGCCCATCCCGGGCTCGAGATCGAGTCCTGCTCCTCGGGCGGGGCGCGGGTGGACCTGGAGGCGCTCGAGCACACCGACCGGGTGTGGGTCTCGGACTGCATCGACCCGCTCGAGCGTCAGCAGATGAACCGCTGGACCGCCCAGCTGATCCCGCTCGAGCTGATGGGCAGCCATATCGCCTCCGGCCGCTCCCACACCACCGGCCGCCTGCACAGCCTCTCGTTCCGGGCGCACTCGGCCCTGTTCGGCCACCTGGGCATCGAGTGGGATCTCGCCGACGCGGGCGAGGCGGAGCTCACCGAGCTGCGCGACTGGATCGCGCTCCACAAGGAGCGCCGCGATCTGCTGTTCCGCGGGGACCTGGTGCGCGCCGATCGCGGGGAGAGCTCCCTGTGGGTCCAGGGCGTGGTCTCCCCCGAACGCGACGAGGCCCTGTTCTCGCTGTCCTCCGTCGGCCGCTGCGGGACCTCGCAGGAACCGCGCCTGCTGCTGCCCGGGCTCGATCCGGGCGCCGCCTACCGGCTGCGCCCGCTGTCCGTCGGCGAGCACCCCTCGAACCTGATCCGCCCGCCGTGGCTGCAGCGTGCCGCGGAGGAGGACGGCGTGATCCTGCCCGGTGCGGTGCTGGTCCGCTCCGGGCTCACCGCACCCCTGTTCGACCCCGAGCACGGGATGCTGCTCTCCCTCGTCCGGGAGCCCGCTGCGGCGAGCTGACCCGGCCCTGTCCCCACCCCTGACCGAAAGAAGGTAGCCATGTCCACCGCGACGACGTCGACGCGGTCGGCCCCACCGAGGCGCCGCCGGAAGGACGACAGGAAGCTCGCGCTGCTGTTCATCGCGCCCGCCTCCGTCGGCCTGCTGCTGTTCCTCGTGTGGCCGCTGCTGACCGGCATCTACTTCTCCTTCACGGAGTACACGACCCTCACCCCA
>DATGUQ010000009.1:0-12103 GCA_035301145.1 Brachybacterium sp.
CCACCAGGAAGGGTGCCAGCAGCACCCACGGAGCAGTCTTGGACCTCATCGCGCCTCCTCCGCATTCAGGCCGATCTCACGCATGATCTCGACGATCTCGGTCTGCGCATCGGCGAACATGTCCACCAGCGGGACCTCACCGGTGACCGCATCGGTCATCCCGTCCCCGATCAGGTTCTGCACTCGCTGCATCAATGGCGCCCAGGTCCACTCCAGGTTCTGCCCCTCGGCCATGGGCACGATGACCTCCTCGTTGTAGTTCTGACCGGAGAAGAACTCCGAGGGCTCCTGCCGACTCTCTCCGATGTAGTCGGCGGCCGGGGACCAGCCGATGCCGGAGAACTCGATCATCGCGTCGATCCCGGCCGGATCGGTGCACATCCAGGTCAGGAACTCCAGGGATTCGGCGGGGTGGGTGCTGTTGGCCAGGATCGCAGCCGCCGAACCGCCGTGCCCGCCCGAGGCGTAGCCCATCCCGTCCTCCCAGACAGGCATGGGGGCCACGGCCCATTTGCCCTCGCCGCCGGGAACTGTCTCATTCAGCGCGTCGGACCAGGAGCCGCCGATGTTGGCCAGCACGTCGCCGTCGGCCGCGGCCGCGTACCAGGGGGTGGTGTAGGAGCCGTAACCGGTGCCGACGAGCTGCTCGGCGAAGATCTGGTCCCAGAACTCCGCCACCCGCATGGAGGCGTCATCGGTCATATCCACGATCCACCCCTCGCCCTCAGGACGGAACCAGGTGGCTCCGGACTGCATCACCCAGGCGATGGGGTGCGAGCCGTCGGAAGGGTCGAGGCTGATCAGGTTCTTGCCGGCCTCGGAGACGATCCCCGCGGTCTCGTAGAACTCCTCCCAGGTGGCAGGCGGATCGAGCCCGAGTTCATCCTCGAGGACCTCACGGTTGTAGAACGTGGCCACCGGGCCGGTGTCCTGGGGAACGCCCCAGACCGTGTCTTCGACCTTGGCCTGACTGAGGGCGCCGGGATCGAACTTGTCCTCCTGGTCGTCGAAGCCGTAGCGGCTCAGGTCCACCAGCGCGCCCGCCAGGGCGAACTCGGGGACCTGCCGCAGCTCGACCTGGGCGATGTCGGGACCGCCGCCAGCCGCCACGGCGGAGAGGATCTTGGCGTAGCCGCCGGTATTGCCGCCGGGGATCCAGGTGGCCTCCACCCGGATCCGGTCCTGGCTCTCGTTGAAGACGTCGGCCACCTTCTGCAGGTCCTTGAGCCAGGCCCAGTAGGTGATGGTGACCGGCCCCTCCGAGGGCGGAATGGTGGGTTCGGCGTTGACCTCCCCCGGGTTGGGTGGGGCGCAGGCGGCGAGGGCTGCGGCGGTCAGTCCCGCGCCGGAGCCCATCAGCGCGGTGCGCCGCGAGAATCTGCTCATCAGTGCTGTGTCCTCTCCTCATCCTCGAGGCCTGGGGGTGTGCCGAGCGCCGCGATGGCGTCCGCCCGAGCTGTGCCCGTCGTGCCGGATCCACACACTAACGCGCAGATCAGCCCGCACTACACGAGAACCGCTTCGCACGGATCAGTCTAGGGGGAGCACGGTCCGCGAACGTTCACGTGAACGTGCACGCAAATCGGCACGTGAGCCCGCACTTAGGGTGGATGGAGGCCATCGAGCCCCACCGCGCCATCAGTGATGGACGTCACACAGAGGAGAACATGTGAACACCGAGTCCACTGCCCCCGCCGCTGCCGAGCAGGGTGCCGCTCCCCGAGCATCGGCCCAGGAGCAGCGACCCGAGGATCGCCTGGTCACCACGGTCCACTCCCTCACGCTGCCGGAGGGGGCGCTGGACTACACCGCGACCACCGGCACCGTGGTGCTGCGCGAAGAGCCGGAAGGGGAGGAGTACGGACGCGCGGCCGCCTACGCCGAGATGTTCTCCGTCAGCTACGTGGCGCAGGGGGTCGCGGCGGAGCGTCCGGTGGTCTTCGCCTTCAACGGCGGCCCGGGCGCCTCGACGGTGTGGCTGCACCTGGGCCTGTTCGGTCCGCGCCGGGTCGACACGGCCGATGCCGGCTCGCCGGTCGCCCCGCCCTACCGCCTGCTGGACAACCACGAGACCCTGCTGCGCCACGCCGATCTGGTGATGGTCGATGCGATGACCACCGGCTACTCGCGCCCCACGCCGGGAGCGAAGCCGGATCGCCACCACGGGCTGGAGGCGGACCGGGATCTGATCGCCGCCTTCGTGATCGACTGGCTGACCCGCAACGACCGTTGGACCTCGCCCATCCACCTGGCCGGGGAGTCCTACGGCACCACCCGGGCCTCGGCGGTGGCCGCGCGTCTGATGGACCGCTACTACGTGGCGGTGGCCGGTATCGCGCTGATCTCCCCGGTGCTGGACTTCGGCACGCTGCGCTTCACCGCCGGCAATGACCGTCCCTATGTCCACTACCTGCCCACCTACGCGGCCATCGCCCATGCGCACGGTAAGCACTCCGGTCGCCTGCTGCAGGACGTGGTCGACGAGGCCGAGGCCTTCGCGGAGCAGGAGTACCCCGGGCTGCTGGCGGCGGGGCTGCGCCTGTCCCCGGAGCAGAAGCAGGAGGCGGCCGCTCGGATCGGCGCCCTCATCGGCGTGGACCCCGAGTGGGTGGAGCGGGCCGACCTGCGCATCGAGCACCTGGCCTTCCTGGCCGAGCTGCTGCGCAAGGAGGGCCTGGTGACCGGCCGCATCGACGGGCGCTTCACGGCACCGGCCGGTGATGGCAACGCCGAGAAGATGGACAGCGATCCCTCGATCGATCAGCTGGCCCCGGCCTACACCGCGACCATCAACCAGTATCTGCGCACAGAGCTCGACTACTCCACCGACGTGGTGTACGAGATCTTGTCCGGTCGCGTGCACCCGTGGAGCTACAAGGAGTTCGAGGGCCGGGCGGTCGAGGTCGCCTCCGATCTGGCGCGGGTGCTGCGCAAGTCCCCGCACACCCGGGTGTTCGTGGCCCATGGCTACCACGATGCCGCCACTCCGTTCCACGCCAGCGAGCACGTCCTCGCCCAGCTCGCGATCCCGCGCGAGGACTACGCCGAGCGGATCCGGGTGGAGTACTACGAGGCCGGGCACATGATGTACTGCCACGAGCCCAGCCGCCTGGAGCTCTCCCAGCACCTGCGGGAGTTCGTCACCGGGGACGACGTCGCAGGAGAAGCCGCCGCCGACGGCGCCTGAGCGCCGGCGGGATCATCCGATCTGCTCGGACGCACCGGACCCGGAGCTCGCGCCGTCCTGCGACGGTGCCGCTGATGCCGAGCTGCCCGCCGATCACCGAGGTCGTCGCCGCAGCGGCGCCGCCGGCGAGCAGGTTCTACCTGGTCTGGCTCATGACGATGAGCCGCCTCACGCCCAGCTCCGCCGGGACCGTCATCGGGGGACGGTGGAGTCCCGCACCACGAGCTGGACGGGCACGACGACCCTCGTGCGCACCCCGCCGTCGATCTGCTTGCCCAGCGCGTCGACGAGCTCGACGGCGATCTGACGGAAGTCCTGTCGGACCGTGGTCAGTGAGGGCTCGTCGGTCGCGGCGCCCGCCGAGTCGTCGAAACCGCCGACCAGCACATCACCGGGCACCGACAGCCCCTCGGCCTGCAGCATCTCGATCGCGCCGCGCGCCATGCGGTCGTTGGCGGCGAAGAGCGCGTCGACCCCCGGGTGGGCGCGGAGGATCGCGCGCATCGCCTCCGCTCCGCTGGCGACCGAGTAGTCGCCGTGCTGCACGGCGACCACGCGGGGATCCGGGCCCTCCGCGGCCGCGCACCCGATCGCCTCGATGAACGCCTCCGGCCGGAGGGAGCCTCCCGGCGTGTGCTCGGGCCCTGCGATCACGGCGATCTCCCGGGCGCCCTGCTCCACGAGGTGCTCCGCCATGCGCCGGGCGCCCTCCTGCTCGTCGGCGGCCACGAACGCGACCCGGTCCTCCAGCCCGGCCGGGCTGCCCACGTTCACGAGCGGGATGTCCGCCCCCTGGATGCGCTCGAAGAGGTGATGGCCCGGCTGCGCCGAGGCGGTCACCGCGCCGTCCACGCCGCTGGTGCGCAGGAAGGTCTCGGCGCGTTCCGCGCTCTCCGCGTCTCCCGCCAGCAGCAGCACCATGGTCTGGTCGCGCGCGGCCAGCGCCTGTCCCACCTCGATCACGAGGGATTCGAAGTTCGGGTCCTCGAAGAAGCGCGCCGGCGGCTCGTCCACGAGGAAGGCCACGGTGCCGCTGCGCCCGGTGCGCAGCCGGCGGGCGGTCGAGTTCGCGACGTATCCGGTCTCCCGGATCGCCCGGGTGACGGCCTTGGACGATTCGGCCGAGACCCAGCGGCCGCCGTTGAGATAGCGCGAGACGGTCCCGGTCGAGACCCCGGCCCGCCGGGCCACGTCCGAGATCGTGGGGCGCCGCGGCGGCGCCTCCGAGCGGTCTGCGGCCACGCCACGTCCTTCCTCCTCGACGACGTCCCGGCCACGGGCCGGGGATCTGCGGTCCAGTATCGCCGACCGCGCGGGGCGGGCCCACTTCACCCCTTGACGGAGCCGCCGGTGAGATCGGACTGCCAGTAGCGCTGCAGCAGCAGGAACAGGGCGATCAGCGGAATGATCGAGACCAGGGCCCCGGTGATCACGGTGGTGTACATCGCCGGCTGCGAGGCCCCCTGGTTCATGAGGGTCGACAGGCCCACGGTGATGGGGAACAGCGAGTCGTCGCCGAGCATGATGTACGGGAGCATGTAGTTGTTCCAGATCCCCACGAACTGGAACAGGAACACCGTGACCAGGCCCGGCAGCATCAGGGGGACCGCGAAGCGCGAGAAGATCCTCATCTCGCCGGCGCCGTCCGTGCGCGCCGCCTCGATCATCTCCCGCGGCACCGAGGCGCCCGCGTAGATGCGGGCGAGGTAGATCCCGTAGGGGTTCAGGATGCTGGGCAGGAACACCGCCCAGTAGGTGTTCGCCAGGCCCGCTTCGGCGAACAGCAGGTACTGCGGGACGGCGAGGATCACCGCCGGCACCAGCACCCCGGCGAGGATCACGTTGAAGAAGAGCTTCTTGCCGCGGAAGTCGAAGATGGCGAGCCCGTATCCGGCCGCGGCGGAGACGAGGGTCGACACCAGCGCACCGCCGACCGCGTACAGCGCGGTGTTCCCGGCCCAGCGCAGGAACAGCCCGTCGCGGTAGGCGAAGAGATCCCGCAGGTTCTCCAGCAGGTACGTCGAGGGGGCGAATGTGAAGGTGGAGAAGAGCTCGTCGGCGCTCTTCGAGGCGGCGAACAGCACCCAGAGGATGGGGATGAGGCCGTACAGCGCGCCGAGGACGAGGACGCCGGTGGCGACGAGCGAGGGCTTCTCGGCGCCGACGCCGCCGGAGCCGCTGCGTGACGGGGGCGCCGTCCGTGCGGCCCGGGAGCGCGGCGGGGCGGAGCCGGTCGGGGCGAGGTCGTCGGTGGTGGAGGTGGTCATGGCAGTGCTCACCGCTCTTCCTGGGCGAAGGCCTGGCTGCGCACCAGGCGCAGGAAGCCGAAGGAGATGACGAAGGTTGCGAGGGCCACCAGCACGGAGCCCGCGGAGGCTGTGTAGATGTCGTTCTCGGTGAAGGCGTCGCGGTAGATCTTCATCAGCGGCGACCAGGTCGTGGAGATCGAGTTGGTCAGGGGCCGCAGCAGCATCGGCTCGGCGAACACCTGCAGCGTCGCGATGATCGAGAACACGCAGGTCATGATCAGCGAGGGCAGGATCATCGGGACCTTGACCCGCACCGCCGTCTGCAGCTCGGAGCAGCCGTCGAGCGTGGCCGCCTCGTAGAGCTCGCGCGGGACCGAGCGCAGGGAGGTGTACAGCACCACCATGTTGAAGCCCGTGCCGCCCCAGATGCCGATGTTCGCGATCGCCAGCAGCACGAGCTGCGGCGAGAGCACGTCCGGGAGGCTGCCCCCGGCGGCCTCGGCCAGGAAGTGGACCGGGCTGGTGCCGGGGAGGTAGAGGAAGCCCCACAGCAGCGAGGAGATCACCGCGGGCACGGCATAGGGCAGGAAGATCGCGATCCGGGCCAGGCGCCGCATCCGGGCGCGGCCGGAGTCCAGCAGGAGCGCGAACAGCAGGGCCAGCCCGAGCATGGTCGGCACCAGCACCAGCCCGTAGACGAGCGCGCGCAGGGCACTGGCGAGGAACTCGCTGTCGGCCAGCACGGCGGCGTAGTTGCCCAGCCCCGCCCACACCTCCGTGCGGCCGCCGTCGCCCAGGCCGAGGCCGACGACCCGCTCGCGCCGGAAGCTGACGTAGAGCGCATAGACGATGGGGATCGCCAGGAAGGCGAGGAAGCAGAGAGCGGCCGGTGCGATGAAGACGTACCCGAAGCGGTCGGTGCGCCGACGCAGCGATGCGGTGGTGGTGGTCGTGGGAGCGCTCATGCGAGGTCGTACCCCTGGTTCTCGAGATCGGCGACGGTGCCCTCGTGCACGGTCGTGACCGCGTCCCCGAAGGCGGCGGCGGTCGCGGCCCGGGTCGCGACCCCGAAGGCATCGTTGAACAGCGAATAGGCGACGTTGACGTTCGGCCCGAAGGTGAAGGGCTGCACCCCGTCCGCGTTGTCCGTGGAGTGCTCGTAGAAGTCGCTCTGGTGGGAGAAGAACTCCGGCGGCGCCGCGAGCGCCTCCGCCGCATTGGCCAGATCCGCAGGGAAGACGCCGCTGTGCTCCACGAGGGCGAGCACGCCGTCGGCCGAGGTGTTCATCCATTCCGCGAAGCGCACGGCCTCGGCCCGGTGTGCGCTGCCGACGACCACGGAGGTGGCCGAACCGCCCCAGTTGCCGGTGTCGTCCGCTCCCGGCTCCCACTGCGGGATCGTGGACATCCGCCAGGCACCGGCCGTGCTGCCGGCGTTGCCCTCGAGCACGCCGGGGGCCCACGCCGCGGAGACCCAGCCGATCTGTGTGCCGTCGTTCAGCGCCGCGTTCCACTGCGGGGTGTACATCGGCTCGGCGGCGATGACCCCCTCCTCGACCAGCCCGCCCCAGAACTCGGCCACCCGACGGGTGGGCTCGGCGTCGATCGCGACCTTCCAGCGCTCGCCCTCGATCTCCCACCACGAGGCCCCGGCCTGCTGCGCCAGGCCCACGAACAGGCCCGGGTCGGTCGAGGAGAAGGTGCCGAGGTACATCGACGGATCGGCCTCGTGGACCGCCCGTGCCGCCTCGGCGTAGTCCTCCCAGGTCTCGGGGGCGGACAGGCCGAGGTCCTCGAAGACGTCCTCGCGGTAGTAGAACTGCAGCGGGCCGGTGTCCTGCGGGATGGCGTAGACCCCGCCGTCGCCGATGCCGACGGAGGACCAGATGCCCTCGGCGAAGTGCTCCGCCGTGCCGGGGTCGAGGTCCTCGGAGATGTCGTCGATCGCGTCGAAGGCGACCAGCGAGGTGATGCTCTGGTACTCGGCCTGGACCACGTCCGGGGCGCCGTTGCCCGCGCGCACCGCCGTGAGCAGCTTGGTCACCGCGGCATCGCCCGCGTCCTGCCTGCTCACGAGCACCTGCACATCGGGATTCTGCTGGTTCCAGAGCGCCACCACCTCTTCGATGTCCGGCGCCCAGGTCCAGAAGGTCAGCTCGACCGGCGCCGAGGAGGACGTCGATCCGCAGCCGGCGAGGGCTCCGCCGACGAGCCCGGCGGTGCCGAGACCGGCCCCGGACCGCAGGAGCTGGCGGCGCGACGGGCGCGTGCCCGGTCGGGGTGGGGTGGCACGGGACATGCTCGCCTCCTTGCGATGGACTGCCCGCTCGGGGCCGAGCGGTGCGGCTGAGATCGTAGAACTGTGATCGTTTACAGTCAAGGCGCCCACCGAGGGCTTGCGGGCGCTGTCCACGGCATGCCATGGTCATGCCTCATGACCCGTGATCGATTCCAGAATGCTTCCTCCTCCCTGTCCCCGACCGGCGCCGCACCCCGCCCCTCCTGGCCGGTCGGGCTCGAGGGACTCGCCTACGGCGGCGACTACAACCCCGAGCAGTGGACCCGCGAGACCTGGGTCGAGGACGTGTGCCTGATGCGCGAGGCCGGCGTGAACCTGGTCAGCATCGGGATGTTCTCCTGGGCGAGCCTCGAGCCCCGCCGCGGGGAGTTCCACTGGGGGTGGCTCGACGAGGTGTTCGCGCTGCTGCACGAGGCCGGGATCCGCATCGACCTGGGCACGCCCACAGCCGCTCCCCCGGCCTGGTTCTTCCGCGACCATCCCGAGGCGCGCGTGGTCGACCGCGAGGGCCGAGCGCTGGGCCCGGGCTCGCGCGGCATGGCCTGCCCCTCGGCCCCCGCCTACCGCGAGGCGGCCACCGGCATCACCCGCGCCCTGGCCGAGCGCTACGGGGACCATCCCGCCCTCGCGCTCTGGCACGTGCACAACGAGTACGGCGCGCCCGTCGGCGAGAGCTTCTCGACCTTCGCGCAGGAGGCGTTCCGCCGCTGGGCGCTCGAGCGCCACGGGTCGCTGGACGGCGTCAACGCCGCCTGGGGCACCGCCTTCTGGGGGCAGGTCTTCGGAGAACCGGAGGACATCCACGCCCCGCTGCCCACCCCCTCGATGCAGAACCCCTCGCTCGAGCTCGACTGGCGCCGCTTCAGCTCCGCCCAGATCCTCGACTGCTTCCGCGCGGAGCGGGACGTGCTGCACGAGATCACCCCGCACATCCCGGTGACCACGAACTTCATGGCGCACACCTGCCCCAACATCGATCTGTGGGCGTGGGCGGACGAGGTCGACGTGGTCTCCAACGACCACTACCTGATCGCGGCCGACGAGCGGAACTTCGTCGAGCTGGCCCTCGACGCCGACCTCACCCGATCGATCGCCCGCGGCCGCCCGTGGATGCTCATGGAGCACTCCACCTCGGGGGTCAACTGGCAGGACCGCAACATCGCGAAGAGGCCCGGCGAGATGGCCCGCAACTCCCTCTCGCACGTGGGGCGCGGAGCCGATGCGGTGATGTTCTTCCAGTGGCGCGCCTCCCGCAAGGGAGCCGAGAAGTTCCACTCGACGATGGTCCCCCACGCCGGCACCGGCAGCCGGGTCTGGCGCGAGGTCACCGAGCTCGGTGCGCGCCTGGACGGCCTCGCGGACCTACGCGGCTCCCGCGTCGAGGCCGACGTGGCGATCCTGTGGGACTGGGAGTCGCACTGGGCGCAGGACCTCCCGTGGCGGCCCTCCGTCGCGCTCGGCCATCGCGCACAGATCCAGACCTGGTACGAGCGGCTGTGGCGCGATCACGTCGCCGTCGACTTCGCCTACCCCGAGGACGACCTCAGCGGATACCGCGTGGTCCTGGCCCCGGCCTCCTACCTGCTCACCGATGCGGCGGCGGCGAACATCTCCGCGTACGTGCGCGACGGCGGACGCCTGGTGGTCGGACCCTTCTCCGGGATCGTCGATCGGGAGGACGGCGTGCGCGAGGGCGGGCTGAACGCAGCGCTCGCCCCGGTGCTCGGCCTCGAGGTCCACGAGTTCTGCCCGCTGCGCCAGGGCGAGGAGGCGCGCCTGGTGATCCATGGGAAGCCGCTGCGTTCCCGCGTGTGGTGCGAGGATCTCCATCTCACCGGCGCCGAGGCCATCGGCACCTACGTGGACGGACCCGTGCCCGGGGGGACCGCCGCCACCCGTCACGATCATGGACGGGGCCGCGCCTGGTACCTGGCCTCGGATCTCGGTGTCGAGGACCTCTCCGCGCTGTTCGACGAGGTGTACGCCAGCGCCCGGATCACGAAGGGCGACCTCCCCGAGGACGTCGAGCTGCTCGAACGCGTCGGGGAGGACGGCACCCGCCACCTGATCGCCCTGAACCACACCGGGGAGGGCGTGACCGCCTCCGTGGACGGGATCGGCTCGCTCGAGATCCCGGCCGGCGGGGTCGCCACCGCCCGCATCCCCGCCCCCGCACCGGTCGCCGCGGACTGACGGCGACCTCCTCCGGCAACGACGACAGGGAGAACGATGATGTCCACCCACCGCAACCCCGCCTCGCACCGCTCGTCCGGAGCGACGGCCATGTCCCGCCGACGCCTGGGCGGCCTCGCCGCCTCGGGCGCGGTGCTGGGCACCGGCGCGCTCCTGACCGCCCCGTCCCCGGGCGCCGAGGCGCGCGAGAGAGACCAGCTCGCGAACCCCGGGTTCGCCGAGGGCCTGTCGCGGTGGAGGCTCTCCGGGCAGTCCTCCTCCGCGCAGGTCCGCGCCGCGGGCGGGCGCCCGCACGTGCTCCACCTCGAGCCCGCTGCCGGCCAGGAGGTCGCCGTCTCGCAGCGGGTCGTCGTCGGCCGGGGCGGGGAGCGCACCCTCCGTGCGCTGGTCAGGGCCGGCGGGGACGGCCGGGCCGCCTCCCTCGAGCTGCGCAGCCGGAACCGCACCGACCGCGTGCATGTGCCCGTGACCGGCGCCGAGGACGGCTGGCTCGAGCTCGCGGTGAGCGCCCCGGCGGCGCGCGGGATCCTCGACATCACCCTGCGCGTCAGCGGTGCCGAGGGCGTGTGGGCGCAGATCGACGAGCTCCGCCTCACACCCGATCTCGCGTCCCGCACGGTGCGCGGCGCGGATCTCTCCGGCATCCCGAAGAACGAGGAGCACGGCGCCGTCTACACCGCGCCGGGCGGCCCCGAGCCCGTCGACCCCGTAGAGCTGATGGCGCGCAGCGGGGCGACTCTCGGCCGCCTGCGGGTCTGGGTGGATCCGGCCGACGGATACTGCACCCCGGAGCGGACCGTGGAGATGGCCCGCCGGATCCGCGACGCGGGCATGGACGTGCTGGTCGACTTCCACTATTCGGACACCTGGACGGATCCCGGTGCGCAGCATGTGCCCGCGGCGTGGGCGCAGCACGATCCCCGACAGCTGGCGGATGCCGTCGCCGAGCACACCCGCTCCACCCTGACGCTGCTGCGCGATGCCGGTGTGGACGTCGCGATGGTCCAGGTCGGCAACGAGATCAACCCCGGCATGCTCTGGCCGCACGGCCAGACCTGGGACGTGGATCCGCAGGACGACGTCGAGGGCGCCCAGTGGGAGAACCTCGCCCGCTTCCTGCGCGCCGGCGCCGGGGCGGTGGCCGACGTGTTCCCCGCAGCGGAGGTGATGCTGCACCTGACGAACCTCCAGGACGGCATCGAGGGGCTGACCTGGTGGTTCGACGAGGCCGTCTCGCGCGGGGTCCCGCTGGACGTGATCGGCCTGTCCTACTACCCGTACTGGCACGGCACCCTCGCGGACCTGCAGGAGGCGATCAGCACGCTCGGCGCCCGCTACGAACGGGACGTGATCGTGGTCGAGACCGCCTATCCCTTCACCCTCGAGGACGATCCCCGCGCGCCGTTCCCCAACATCGTCGATGCGGAGACCGCTCTGCCCGAGGGGTACCCGCCCACGCCCGGCGGGCAGGCGGCCTTCTTCCGCGCGGTCCAGGACGTCACCGCCGCGGCCGAGGGCGGCCGGGGGCGCGGCGTCGTGTACTGGGAGCCGGCCTGGACGGCGGTCGAGGGAGCCGGGTGGGACCCGGAGGACCCGAGCTCCGGCAACGCGTGGGAGAACCAGGCGATGTTCGACTTCTCGGGAGCGGCGCTGCCCGAGGTCCTCGCAGAGCTGGGGGCGACACACGAGCGATGAGCCCCGCAGGGGCCCTCCTCCGTGATCCACTGGGAGGATGACGAGCCCGCTCATCGAGGACCACGCCCTGCTCTCCGACCAGCGCACCACGGCGCTGGTGACCCGGGAGGGGGACGTCGACTGGCTGTGTCTGCCGCGCTTCGACTCCGACGCCGTGTTCTGCTCGCTGCTGGGCACCGAGGACCACGGGCACTGGTCGTTGCGGATCGCCGACGGCGAGGTCGTCTCCCGCCGCTACCTGCCCGGAACGATGGTGCTGGAGACGCAGTGGCGCTCCCCCACCGGCACGGCGACCGTCACCGAGTTCATGCCGATCGCCGGCGGCGACGTCTCCACCCCGGAGGCGGACAGCAGCGCCTCGACCATGCCCGGCTCCGGGCGGACGGCCGCGCAGGACGAGAGCGGTGAGGACCGGGTGCGGGACAGCTCGTCCGGCGACGACGACGGCGAGGCCTCCGGCGCCTCCGGCGGCTCCCCCGG
>DATGUQ010000010.1:0-5268 GCA_035301145.1 Brachybacterium sp.
TCCTCTCGACGGTCTTCGGCTACGACTCCTTCCGCGGGGACCAGGCCGCGATCATCGACCAGGTCGCCTCGGGCGGCGATGCGGTGGTGCTGATGCCCACCGGCGGCGGCAAGTCGCTGTGCTACCAGATCCCCTCCCTGCTGCGCGCGGGCACCGGGATCGTCGTCTCCCCGCTGATCGCACTGATGGCGGACCAGGTCGCGGCGCTCGAGGGCATCGGCATCCGTGCCGCCTACCTGAACTCCACGCTCGAGCGTCACGAGGCCCAGGCGGTCGAGCAGCAGCTGCTGGCCGGTGAGCTGGACATGCTGTACATGGCGCCGGAACGTCTGGTGCTCCCCCGCACCCTGGATCTGCTGCGCCGTGCCGAGCTGGCGCTGTTCGCGATCGACGAGGCGCACTGCGTCTCCCAGTGGGGGCACGACTTCCGGCCCGACTACCTGGGGCTCTCGGTGCTCGCCGAGGCCTTCCCGCAGGTGCCGCGGATCGCGCTGACCGCGACCGCCACCGAGGCCACGCACCGTGAGCTCACCGAGCGGCTGCGGATGCAGGAGGCGGAGCACTTCGTGGCGAGCTTCGACCGCCCCAACATCCAGTACCGCATCGAGCCCAAGGCCTCCCCGCGCGAGCAGCTGCTGAAGCTGATCACCTCCGAGCACGAGGGCGAGTCCGGGATCGTCTACTGCCTCTCGCGACGCAGCGTCGAGCAGACCGCCGAGGCCCTCGTGGCGCGCGGCATCCCCGCCCTGCCCTACCACGCGGGCCTCGACGCGGCCGTGCGGCAGGACCACCAGGAACGGTTCCTGCGGGCCGACGGCCTGATCATCGTCGCCACGATCGCCTTCGGGATGGGCATCGACAAGCCCGACGTCCGCTTCGTCGCGCACCTGGACCTGCCCAAATCGATCGAGGGATACTACCAGGAGACCGGACGCGCCGGCCGTGACGGGCAGCCCTCGACCGCGTGGATGGCCTACGGCCTGGGGGACGTGGTCAACCAGCGCAGGTTCATCGACACCGGTGAGGGCTCCGAGCAGTTCAAGCGCAACGCCCGCTCCCATCTCGACGCGATGCTGGCGCTGTGCGAGACCGTCACCTGCCGCCGCGTGCAGCTGCTGCGCTACTTCGGGCAGGACGCCGATTTCACAGCCTGCGGCAACTGCGACACCTGCCTGTCCCCGCCGCAGACGTGGGACGCCACGGTCGCGGCGCAGAAGCTGCTGTCGGCGCTGATCCGCCTGGATCGGGAGCGGGGCCAGAAGTTCGGCTCGGGGCAGGTGATCGACGTGCTGCTGGGGAGGGAGAACCAGCGTTCGGCCCAGTCGCGCCACCACGAGCTCAGTGTGTGGGGCATCGGTGAGGAGCTCTCCGAGAAGCAGTGGCGGACCGCGATCCGGCAGCTGCTGGCGCGCGGCATCGTCGAGGCCGAGGGTGACTACGGCGTCCTCGTGCCGGGCCCGCAGGCCGGCCCGGTGCTCCGCAGCGAGGCCACCGTGGAGCTGGCCGTCGACCGCACCCCTCAGCGCGCCGCCCGCGGGAGCGGCCGACGGGCCGCCGGTGCGTCCCGTGCCGCCGAGAGCCTCGAGCCGGCGCAGCGGGAGCGCTTCGAGGCACTGCGTGCCTGGCGAACTTCCGTCGCGAAGGAGAAGCAGATCCCGCCGTACATGGTGTTCTCCGATGCGACGTTGGTGGGCATCGTCGAGGCCCGTCCGGAGACGGTCTCCGAGCTCGGCGAGGTCAGCGGTGTCGGCGCGAAGAAGCTCGCCGAGTACGGGGAGTCCGTGCTCGAGGCGCTGCCGGACCCGGCATGAGCTCCTCACCGCCGGAACCGGGCCGGCATGAGCGCTTCACCCCGCCGCCGCCGGAACCGGTCACGCAGCGGGAAGCGCGCTCGAACGTGTTCCTCGCCGCCGTGCTGAGCGGTGTGGGGTGCCTGCTCGTTCTGCTGATCGTGCTCGCCGTCGTGCTCCTCTCCTCCGCGCACATGGACACGGCCTCCTGCGGGCTCCCGCTCATCGTGAGCTGAGGGCACGCACGGCACGGCGCACCGAACCGCTGACCAGGGCCTCGAGCGGGCCGCGCCTGTCGAGTGCGGCGAGCGCTCCGCCCAGCGCCAGCGCCAGCGCGACGTGCACGAGGAGGATCCCGGCACCGGCGACGTACCACGGGACGGTGGTCAGGTCACCACCGGAGGCGAACACTGCGGCGAGCATCGCGGCCGCTGTCAGCAGCACGTGCCCCGCATAGATGGTCAGCGGTGCCGCCCCGGCGGCGCGCAGCGCCCTCACGGGGGCGGACCCGGGATGCTTCGCCGGGGGCAGCACGAGCACGGCCGCAGCGATCACGGCGACGGACACGCCGACCGTCGCGATCATGTCCCCCGGGGTGCCGGTGTGGGGACGGGCGAGCAGCGGACGGGTGAGCGCGTCCTCCCCCGCCCCGACGGCCTCGACGGCTGCGGAGACGCCGTAGGCGGTCAGCGCGGCGGCGGACCCGAGGAGCAGCGCCCTGACGGACCACCGGGCGGCGCGACCCTCCTGTTCCCAGCGCAGCAGCGACCGCACCAGGACCATTCCGGCCAGCAGGAACGGGAGCCAGGTGAGCACGGGATACATGCCGGTGAGGAACAGGCCGCGCACAACGGTGACGGGGTCCGTGAGCCCGGGCAGCGTCGGCGCGCCGAGCGTGACCTCGCCGGGGACGACCGCGCGGAGGCTGCTGCCGCCTGCCGCGAGCAGGCCGGCGATCACGAGCAGGGTGCGGCTGCGCACCAGCAGCAGCGGGGACGCGATCATCATCGACAGGCCGAAGGGGACGAGCACCACCATCACCGCCGACGGCAGCAGCTCGAGGACGAGTCCGACACCGGCGATCAGGGCACCGCGCACCGCTCCGGCGAGCACGGCGCCGCGACGGTCCCCGTTCCGCAGCCGTCCGCGGGCGGCGAGCACCAGGCTGGCCCCGCCGAGCACGGCGAACAGCGTCGACGTGGTGCCCTCGGCGAGCGTCCCCGTCACCTCGGCCATCGTCCTCTCGACCCCGCTCGCGGTGGGGACCGTCGCCAGCGGGACCATCAGGTGCGTCGCGATCATGCCCAGCACGGCCAGCAGCCGCACCAGGTCGAGCGCCTCGATGCGCGCAGGCTCGGAGGACCAGGGGTCGTGGCGGCGGCGTGCGGGGGCGGGTGCTGTGGTCATGCCCCCAGACTTCCCGGCCACCGCCGCCGCTCGCGTCAGCTCCCGGTCCCACGCTCCCTCCTCCGCTGCTCCGATCCGTCTCCACCCTGGGTGGGAGCGCGGGCTCTGCCCCGGGTCAGCCCACGCCGTCGGGGAAGTCCGCCGGTTCACCGGGCTGGACGCCCTCGCTGAGGTCGATCCCGTAATCCGCCGCGAAGCGCAGCTCGGTGCCGGTGCAGACGCCCTTGACGCTCTCGTCGAGGCGGAAGACCCGTGCTCCGCGCAGGTGATGCTCCTCGGCGCCGCCCAGGCCGTAGGTGCCGAAGCCGGTGCTGGGCGCGTAGCCGAGCTGGATGCCGTAGTAGTCGCCCGCATAGGTGTTGACGTGGTCGTGGCCCACGAACAGGCCCTTGACGTCGCCGCGGTGCAGCATCGCGGCGAACATGCCGGAGTTGAACGGGCCGGTGCACTCCTCCTCGTTCCGCACCCCTTCGAGGGCGTGCTTCTCGAGGGCGCGGGCGTGGTCCGCCTCGGTGCGCCCGTCGACGCTCGCGAACCACATGAAGCGGTGCTCCCACAGGGCGATGTGCTGGAACACGAGGCCGGGGACCAGCGCCCCGTTCGCCCGCTCCAGCTCGGCGGAGGCCTCCAGGTACCACCGCACCTGGTCGGGGCGCACCCAGTCCCAGTCGGGATAGCCCTCGAAGCCCTGGCCGGCGATCTGCTCCGGGGCGTAGCGCCCGGAGTCGATCAGCCACAGCGCGAAGGCATCCCTCGGCGCGGAGGCCGAGCGCACCGTGAGCACCTGGTTCCCCGTGCCGGTGACGCCGTCGGCCCCGGCGGTGTTCACGTTGTGGGCGTACTGCCTGACGACGTCGACATAGCCCGCCTCGTCCAGGCCGGTGCGGGCGGTGGAGTCCTCGTCGTGGTTGCCGAAGGTCAGGGCCCAGGGGATGCCGCGGTCCTCCATCGGCCGCACCACGTTGTTCAGCGCCTGCTTCGCCTCCCCGGCGGTACGGGGAGAGCCGTCGATGACGTCACCGTTGAGGACGACGACGTCGGGCCGGACGTCCTCGAGCACCGCGTCCTGCAGTGCGATCGTGCGACGGTCGGTCCGGGGGCCGTCCTGGGTGTCGTTGAACTGGACGACGGTGAAGGTGCCGTCTTCACGGAAGCCCAGCTCACCGCGCACGATGCCGTCCTGAGGGGTCGCGGGCGTCCCGCTGCACGCCCCCTGCATCAGCTCGCCCCCTCCCCGCCCCACTGGGCGATGAACGCCCGGCGGCGCTGCTCCTGTTCGACCGGGTCCGGCACCGGCAGCGAGGCGATCAGCTTGCGCGTGTACTCGTGCTGCGGGTCCTGCAGCACGTCCGGGCCGTGGCCGTCCTCGACCAGGTCGCCGCGGAACAGCACCCCGATGCGGTGGGCGAGCGAGTCGACGACGGCGAGGTCGTGGCTGATGAACAGCGCGGCGAAGCCGAGACGGGACTGCAGGTACCGGAACAGGTCCAGCACGGTCGCCTGCACGGAGACGTCCAGGGCGCTGGTGGGCTCGTCCGCGATCAGCAGCTCGGGCTCGAGCACGAGCGCCCGGGCCAGGGAGATGCGCTGACGCTGCCCGCCGGAGAGCTCGTGCGGATACCGCTCCGCGTACCTGCCGGGCAGCTCGACCGCTTCGAGCAGGTCCCGCACGCGCCGGCCCCGTTCGGCGGGGCTGAGCTGCTGCTCGTGCACGATCAGCGGCTCGGCGATGCACTGCTCGATGGTCAGGTGCGGGTTGAAGGAGGTCGCCGGGTCCTGGAACACGAAGCCGATCCGTCGGCACAGCGGTGTGAACGTCCTCTCCCGCATCCCGTGCATCTCGTGGCCGAGCACGCTGAGGCTGCCGCCGGTGGTGCGTTCGAGCCCGGCGATGGCGCGACCGATGGTGGTCTTCCCGGAACCGGACTCGCCCACCAGCCCGTACACCTCGCCGGCGCGGATCTCGAAGTCCACCCCCTTGACGGCGCGGAAGGCGGGTTTGCCCATCCGGCCGGGGTACTCGATGACGAGGTGCTCCGCCACGACCACGGGCTCGGCCTGCTCGAGGGCG
>DATGUQ010000011.1:0-4015 GCA_035301145.1 Brachybacterium sp.
GGAGGTCAAGGTCGGCAACCAGATCCTGCAGTCGCTGAACCTCAAGCCGCGCAAGCTCGACATCGTCTCCTGCCCCTCCTGCGGCCGCGCCCAGGTGGACGTCTACAAGCTCGCCGACGAGGTCACCGAGGGGCTCAAGCATCTCGAGGTCCCGCTGCGCGTGGCCGTGATGGGATGCGTCGTCAACGGCCCGGGCGAGGCCCGCGAGGCCGATCTCGGCGTCGCCTCCGGCAACGGCAAGGGCCAGATCTTCGTCAAGGGCGAGGTCATCAGGACCGTCCCCGAGGCGGACATCGTCGAGACGCTGCTGGCCGAGGCGAACCGGATCGCGGCCGAGATGGGCGAGGAGGTGCCCTCCTCCGGCGCCCCCTCCGTCTCCGTGGGCTGAGCCGACGTGTTCCGGCGCGGTGGGCGGGTCAGGTCGGTCCGCCCCGGCGGTCATGAGGCCGCGCTCGCCCTCGCGCTGACCGAACCTGTCACCAACGCGCTGGCCGGTGCCCGCCTGCGCGAGCTCGGCCGCTCGGCCGCCCTCGGGCAGGAGTTCTCGCTGGTCGGGGAGGAGCAGCGTCCCGAGGGGCTGCTGTGGCACGGGGTGAACCTCGCGCCGATCTCCGCCACCGACCATGCCCTGGAGGAGCTCGGCCGGCACCAGGCGTCCCGGTCGCGACGTTCCAGCTCGGTGGTCGGCGACCGCGGAGCCGTCGAGATCCTGTGGCGATGGCTCGCGGAGCCCTGGGGCGCCGACGTACGGGAATACCGCTGGAGCCAGCCGCTGCTGCTGGCCGACGACCCGGCGGGTTGGCCCCGTCTCGCCCCGGCCGGGGTGCGCGCCGCGGTCTCCGGGGAGGAGGGCGCCGTGTTCCCCGCCGCCGTCGCCATGTTCCGCGAGGAGGTGGGTGTGGACCCGCTGGCCGGGGACGGCGGCCGCTCCTACCGGACGCGGATCGCGGAGCTGATCCGTCGCCGCCGCACCTACCTGGTCGTCGAGGACGGAGAGGTGCTCTTCAAGGCCGACGTCGGCGCCCTGTTCGGTCCGGTCGCCCAGATCCACGGGGTCTGGGTGCGGCCGGATCACCGAGGCCGTGGGCTGGGCAGGACGGCCATGGCGGAGCTGGTGCAGCTGGTGCGCCGCGACCACGCCCCGCAGGTCTCGCTGTACGTCAACGACTTCAACGAGCCCGCGCGTCGCGCCTATGCGGCCGCCGGCTTCCGGCAGGTCGGTGAGCTCTCCACGATCCTGTTCTGACCGGCCCGTTCACCGGGGCCGATGCGCTGTGAGCACGAACTGCAGCGCGAGACGGTCGGGGTCCTCGCGCAGCCGATACCCGTGCCCGTCGGCCACCATCAGCTCCGGCCAGGGCTGCCAGGCCGAGCACGGGGACTCCTCGAAGGAGTCCAGCACCAGGCCCGCCTCGAGCAGCGCCGTGAGGATCTCGCCGACGGAGTGGTTCCACTGGTGGTTCACCCCGTTCTCGAACGCAGGGGCGTCCTCCGGTGTCTGCACATAGCTGCCCACCTCGTCCCAGGTCATCGGCTCGGGGCGCTGGAAGTAGGGCTGCTCGATGCGCAGTCCGTCGCTCACGTCCTCCCCGACGGTCATGAACATCGGGTGGTCGTCCCGGAGCAGGAAGCGTCCTCCCGGCCGCAGCAGGGAGGCGACCACCTGGGCCCAGGCCGTGACGTCGGGCAGCCAGCACAGCACCCCGAGCGAGGTGTAGACCAGGTCGAAGGATCCCTCGACGGCCTCGCGGGCGTCGTAGACGTTCGCCTCGACGTACTCGATCGCGGCGCCGGCGCGCTCGGCGAGCCGGCGTGCGCGGCGCAGGGAGCCGGGGGAGAGGTCCACTCCGACCACGCGCCGCGCCCCCAGGCGGGACAGGCTCACCGTGTCGGTGCCCAGATGGCACTGCAGATGCACGACGTCGAGCCCGGCCAGATCCCCGAGCCGCTCGCGGTCCTGGGCGACCTCCGGCGTGATCCGGGCAGGATCCCGCACCAGCTCCTCGATCCCGTACCCCGCCGCCTCGTGCAGCGCCGCGCGATCGTCCCAGTTGGCGCGGTTGTCCTCGAACCAGCTCTGCGCAGTGCTCATGGCCACACCGTACGCAGCGACGGAGACGTGGTCGACGTATTTCCCGAGCCCTCGGGCGGCCCTCGCGCTGCCGTGCCCGGATGAACAGACCGCAGGGATCCGCCGCCGCGGGCACGGGCCGGGATGGTCAGCCCCGGGCGAGGCAGTCCAGGGCCAGCACCGTGTTCGCCGCGGTCCACGCCAAGGGCGCCACCTCCGCCGGGCGCCCGTCGAAGAGCACCTTCTCCGGCAGCGACCCCTCGGCGGTGCGATGCTCGGTGAGCCAGCTGAGGATCTCCGTCGCCGGCTCGTGCTCGCCGGCGCGGGCGAGCGCCAGGGCGAGCAGGCTCGTCGAGGGGGTCCAGCTCACACCGTCCGCACGCCACGAGGCCCCGGGGGCGATCCCGCCGCCCGGTCTCGCCAGCTCGCGCCGCAGGTCGATCAGCCCCGCGGTCGGCACCAGGCCGTGGTGGCCGGTCGCATCCAGCAGGGCCCGCGCGGAGTCGGCCCCGCCCCCGGCCCGGTAGCGCTGGTAGCCGCTGGCTCCGAACGTCCCCTCCAGCAGGACGGTGAAGGTCTCGGCGGCCCGGTGCAGCGCAGGTTCCTCGGTGAGCCGCGCCCCGGCGCGCAGCCCTGCGAGGGTCGCGGCCATCGTCCAGAGGGTCACCGAGCGCTCGCGCCTCTCCCAGTAGTCGGGGGACACCGGCGGCATCCCGGCGCCTTCCTGCGTCTGCGAGAGCAGCGTGTCCACGGACGTGGTGATCAGCGGAGCCAGGCGCTCGCGGAGATCCTCTGCCCGAGGCCCGCCGTCGCTCTGCGCCACCTGCTCGACCTCGGCGGCGGCCCACAGCAGCAGACCGGTGCCGTCGAACTGGCGCCGCCGTCGGTCGGGTGCCCGCCCCGTGTCGGGGTCGTACCGGGCCTCGAACCAGCCGTCGGGGGCCTGGAGGGACTGCAGGTGCGCGAGCGCCTCCACGGCACGGTCGAGGTGGCCCACCCGGGCCAGGGCGACCGTGCAGAAGGCGGCGTCGCGCGGCCACAGGTACCGCCAGGAGGGGCTCCAGCCCGCGACCGGGGCCGGCAGGTCGTCGCCGAGGATCCAGAGGTCCTGCAGCGCGGAGGCGGCCAGGTAGTGCAGCAGCGGCGCCTGCGGGAGGGAGTCGGTGAGCCGGTCCCGCCAGGCGGCGGTGCCGTCGTCGAACCCGGCGGACCGCCGCCGCTCGGCAGAGGTCTCCGGCAGGTCCGCGGCCAGCCGGGTGCCGGGGCCCAGCTCGAGGCGGTCCCCGCGACCGCCGACGGGCCTGCGCGTGCCGCGGGAGTCGTAGGCGACGGTCCCGGACCACAGGGAGACCACCGTGCGGGGGTCGATCTCGGGCTGTGCCAGCCGCGTGGCGGCGAACGCCCCGGCACCGACCGTGCCGACCGCACCGAGCGCGGCGGCCGCCCCGGCACCGCGCAGCAGCTGCCGGCGCGACGTCGCCCGCGGAGCGGATCCCTCCGCGCCCGCGACGTCGGCCGTGGGGTCCGCGACGTCCGGGACGTCCGGGCGCCGCTGAGCTCGTCGGTGCATCCCTCCAGGGTACCGGCGCGCCGCCGTCGGCCGGCCCGCCGCCCACCCGGGCTGCCGGCCCGCCGTCCGCACGGCCGGGCCGCGGCGCCCAGTACGATGGGGCCGCGTGCGCCCCGGTGGCCCCGCCCCGTACCGCCCCGTGTGAAAGGCCTCCTCCATGATCCGTCTGTCCTCGTCGTTCGTCCGCACCCTGCGGGAGGACCCGGCCGACGCCGAGGTCGCGAGCCACCGGCTGCTGGTGCGCGCGGGCTACATCCGTCGCTCCGCCGCGGGGGTCTACACCTGGCTGCCCCTGGGGCTGCGGGTGCTGCGCAAGGTCGAGCAGATCGTGCGCGAGGAGCAGGACGCGATCGGCGGCCAGGAGGTGCTGTTCT
>DATGUQ010000012.1:0-6028 GCA_035301145.1 Brachybacterium sp.
CGAACGCGGTGATGGTGCCCTCGGAGGCCGGGTTCGACAGCGGCACGCAGGTCGCGGTGCTGTTCTCGACCGGCACCGCACTGCCGGCGGAGGCCGAGGAGCTGCTCGACGAGGACGTCGCCCTCACCGGCGTGGGCTTCGGCTCGGCGTTCGGGATGGAACCGCTCAGCGCCGAGCAGGTCGCCGAGAGCACGCTTCAGACCCTCACGTCGGAGTTCGCGTACGTGCGCGTGGATCAGGACGCCGATTGGAGCGAGGTCACCTGCGAGGACGGCCTGGACTTCTCCCGCTTCGAGACCGTGGACTGCGCGGCGACCACCGCCGACGGCACGAGCTGGGACCTGGTGGTCGCCCCCGGCATCTACGCCGACAACGACCAGGGCCTGCTGGTCGGGATCGACCGCACCAGCGCGGGCTGAGACCATCCGCGCACGGTCGGATCGGCCACCCGTGGCGGACGGACGGCGCCCGGGACGGCTATCGTGGACGGTGCGTCGGCAGATGCCCGCCGGCGCCGCGGCCGGGACGACCCGGACGACGGAACCACCTGAGGACGGCCTCGCAGGAGGACCCTCCCCATGTCGTCGCACTCCCCCGCCGTCGACGCGCACGGCCCGCTCCGCGCCGTCCTGACCCGCAGCGCGATCGCCCGCCTGGCACTGGGCTGGGCGTCCGTCGGCGCGATGACGCTCGCCGCCCCGCTGCTGGCCGCCCCGTTGCCCGCCCTCGCGCTGGCCCTGGTGCTGGCCGCGATCGTGGCGGTGATCGTGGTGGCCGCCGGCGGCGTGGTCCAGCAGGCCGAGGCGCTGGCCCATCGGCTCGGCGACCCCTACGGCACGCTCGTGCTCACCCTGTCGATCGTGGTGATCGAGGTGGTGCTGATCGCCGCGGTGATGCTCGGCCCCGGCGATCACGCCACCATCGCCCGGGACTCGGTGATGGCGGTGTCGATGATCATCATGAACCTGGTGCTGGGGCTGTGCCTGCTGGTGGGCGGGCTGCGCCACGGCCCCCTCGCCCTGCACCGGGTGGGCACCTCCTCCTACGTGGTGATGCTGGTGGCGCTGGCCGCCCTGGCGTTCGCCCTGCCGGCGGCGCTCGGCACGGGCGGCGGGTACTCGCCCGTCCAGGCGCTGGTGATCGGGGTGCTCACGGTGCTGCTGTACGCCGTGTTCCTGTGGCGCCAGACGGGCGCGCAGGCCGCCGACTTCCAGGAGCCCGGGCACCGGCAGGCCACGGACGGCGACCGCGTCCCGCTGCGCGAGACCCTCTTCGCGCATCGCGGTGAGCTGCTGACCCGCAGCGGGCTGCTGATCGCGACGGTGCTGCCGATCGTGCTGCTCTCGCACCACATGGCCGATCTGGTCGATGACGCACTGGCCCGTCTCGGCGCCCCGGTCGCGCTGGGCGGGGTGCTGATCGCGATGATCGTGTTCACCCCGGAGTCGCTCACCGCGGTGCGCGCGGCGCTGGGCGGGGAGATGCAGCGCGTGGCGAACCTGTGCCACGGCGCGCTGGTCTCCACCCTCGCCCTGACGATCCCCACCGTGCTGGTGATCGGCCTGCTCACCAGGACGCCCGTGCTGCTCGCGGAGTCGCCGACGAACCTGCTCCTGCTGGGGGTGACCCTCGCGGTCGCCGCGAGCTCTGCGGCCGCCCCACGGGTGACGGCGATGCACGGCGGTGTGCACCTGCTGCTGTTCGCGGTGTACGCCCTAATGCTGTTCTCCTGACCGGCCGCCGCCCCGCGCGATATGGTCGCGGCGTGAGTGCGACGACGCTGCCGATCCCGACCGATGCCGGTGACCTGCCGGGCCTGCTGTGGCTGCCCGAGGACCTCGGACAGCCGCTTCCCGGGCTGGTGGTGCTGCAGGAGATCTTCGGCCTGTCCGACTACGTGCGGCAGCGCTGCGCGGACCTCGCCGCGCTCGGGTATGCGGTGCTCGCCCCGCAGCTGTTCGCCCGCCTGGACCCGCCCGCGGTGGGGATCGAGGACCGGGAGGACGTCGACTCGTGGCTCGCGGAGGGCATGGAGCTGACGGCACGGCTGCCCTGGGAGCGGGCCGAGGCCGACGCCGTCGCCGCGCTGGGTGCGCTGCGGGCGCACGGTGCGGTGGACCCCGAGCGGGTGGGCCTGGTGGGCTTCTGCTACGGAGGCGGGCTCGCGTTCGCCGCGACCGCCGCGGCCGCCGCGGAGGAGCGTCCCCCGTCGGTGCTGATCAGCTACTACGGCTCGGCGCTGCCGACGCTGCTGGACCGGGCCGGGCAGGTGGAGGTACCGAGCCTGCACCACTTCGGCACCGCCGATGCGTTCATCCCGCTCGAACAGGTCACCGAGATCCGCCGCGCGGTCACCGCCGAGGGGAGCCGGGAGCAGGTGCGGTTCCGTCTGCACGAGGGGGCCGGTCACGCCTTCGACAACCCCCACCCGGCCCTCCACCACGCCGAGGCCGCTGCGGCCGCCTGGCAGCAGACGACGGGGTTCCTCGCGCAGACGCTGCCGCCGCGCCCCTGAGGGAGACCCGCACCACGCACGGAGTTCGGGATCACACCCGCGCCGCATGAAACGCGGACGATACCGAATAGTTATCACCGGATTGTCGGACAGTCCGGACGCCGGGGTCATCGGACGATGGATCGCGGCGTCATCCCAGCGCACAGCGTTTTCATCGCCCCCGGCCGCCCGGTCGCGACCGCGGTGCGCGACATAAGCCGAGGTCAGAAACGACTGTTGCGGCGTATGAACCATTTGCCGCCTCGGTGTCGGAGAGCGAAGATGGACCATCGGGTCGGCGTCCGCGAGCGGACGGCACGCCGGACGGAGCCGATCCGCGCCCGTCCGCCCCCACCCCACGAAGGAGAGCCCGTGACACCAGTCATCACAGCCGACGGCCTGTACAAGGTCTTCGGCCGACGGCCCCAACGGGGCGTGGACGCCCTCGAGAAGGGCAGCACACGCGCCGAGCTGCGCGAGGACGGCCTCACGGCCGCGGTGATCGACGCGAGCTTCAGCGTCGAGCCCGGCGAGAACTTCGTGGTGATGGGTCTGTCCGGCTCCGGCAAGTCCACCTTGATCCGCATGGTCAACGGGCTGCTGCCCGCGACGGCCGGCGAGCTGCGCATCGGCGACGACGTGCTCTCGAGCATGTCCCCGGCCAAGGTGCGCCAGGTGCGCCGCAAGCGCATCTCCATGGTCTTCCAGCACTTCGCCCTGCTGCCCCACCGCACCGTCGGCGAGAACGCCGCGTACGGGCTCGAGATCGGCGGCATGAACCGGGCCGAACGTCAGAAGCGCGCCGCCGAGGCCCTCGATATGGTGGGGCTCAAGGGCTGGGGCGGCTACAGTCCCTCGGCCCTCTCCGGCGGCATGCAGCAGCGTGTGGGGCTCGCCCGCGCCCTGGCCGCCGGGACCGACATCATGCTGATGGACGAGGCGTTCTCCGCACTGGACCCCCTGATCCGCCGTGACATGCAGGATCAGCTGATCGATCTGCAGCAGAAGCTGGACAAGACGATCCTGTTCATCACCCACGACCTCAACGAGGCCATGCGCATCGGCGACCGCATCGCGATGATGCGCGACGGGCGGATCGAGCAGATCGGCACCTCGGACGAGATCCTGAACAACCCGGCCAACGACTACGTGGCACGGTTCATCCAGGACGTCGACCGCTCCCGTGTGATGACCGCGGAGGCGATCCTCGAGCGGCCCGCCGAGACCCTCGGCGAGGACCACGGACCGCGCACCGCCCACCGGATGCTGCGCGAGTCCCAGAACTCGTGGCTGATCGCGCTGAACCGCGACCGCACCCCGCGCGGCGTGCTCTGGGAGGACGACGTCGCCGAGGCCGTGAGCCGGGGCCAGGACCAGCTGCCCTGGGTACCGGGCCGCGAGATGCCGGTGGTCTCCTACGACACTCCGATCGCCGAGCTGTTCGCGCCCTCCGCCCAGCATCAGAACCCCCTGGTCGTGGTCGACGCCGACGGCAAGTTCCTCGGCGTGATCCCCCGGGTCACGCTGCTGACCGCCGCAGGGACCGGCCACTCCGAGAACGGCGACGTCGTCACCACCGTCGACTCGCCGAATCCCCCCGGCGGCGATGCCCTGGGGGACACGACCCACGAGACCCACGGAGGTGAGCGATGAACCCCGACGACGGCCTCGTGCCCCGCATCCCGATCGGCGAATGGGCCGAGAGCGGCATCGACTGGCTGAAGGAGAACCTCTCCTGGCTGTTCGATGCCTTCACCTGGCTGATGGAGTTCCTGGTCGGGCATCTCACCGACGCGCTGCTGTTCCTGCCGGCGCTGGCGCTGATCCCGCTGTTCGCGCTGCTCGCCTGGGCGGTGCGCTCCTGGCGCATGGGCGTCGGCACCCTGGTGATGATGCTCGTCGTCGTCGCCATGGATCAGTGGACGGCGATGCTCCAGACCATGGCGCTGGTGATCGTGGCGACCGTGTTCGCGGTGCTCATCGCAGTGCCGCTGGGCATCCTCGCCGCCATGAACTCCACGGTGAGCGCCATCGTCAAGCCCATCATGGACTTCATGCAGACGATGCCCGCCTTCGTCTACCTGATCCCGGCGGTCACGTTCTTCTCGATCGGGCTCGTGCCCGGCATGTTCTCGACCATCATCTTCGCCCTGCCGCCCGGTGTGCGCATGACGGAGCTGGGCATCCGGCAGGTCGACTCCGAGACGGTCGAGGCCGGTGAGTCCTTCGGCGCCACCCGCGGGCAGATCCTCCGCGGCATCCAGCTGCCCCTGGCCGTCCCCACCATCATGGCGGGCGTCAACCAGGTGATCATGCTGGCCCTGTCGATGGCCGTCATCGCCGGCATGGCCGGCACCGACGGCTCCGGCAAGCTGGTGGTCCAGGCGATCTCGACCCTGGACCTGCCGCTCGGTGTCGAGGCCGGTCTCGGCGTCGTCATCCTGGCGGTCTTCCTGGACCGCGTCACGGCGGCGCTGGGCAACCCCGGCGACTACAGGACCTCGCTGGTCGCCCTGCTGAAGCGCCGCCGGGCCGCCTCACGGGCCTGACCCCCCACACCACACGCACTCCCCTGGAAAGGATGATTGATCATGACCAAGCGCACCTCGCTCTGGACCCCGAACTCCGTCTCCCGCCGCACCGCCCTGGTGGGCGGAGGCGCCGGCCTGATGGGCCTCGGACTCGCCGCCTGCGGCAGCGACAGCGGCGGTGACGGCGGCAGCGGTGACGGCCCGGAGGGCCAGACCATCACCCTGGGCTACATCGCCTCCTGGACCGACGGCCTGTCCACCGCCTACCTGCTGGACAACCGGCTGACCGCGATGGGGTACACCGTCGAGCACCAGACCATCGCCGATGCCGCGCTGCTGTACGCGGGCCTGGCCCAGGGCGACGTGAACGTCTACCCCTCCGCCTGGCCCGAGGTCACCCACGCCAAGTACATGGAGGAGTACGGCGACGACATCGAGGATCTGATCGGCTACTACGAGGGGGCGAAGCTGAACCTCTCCGTCCCCGACTACGTGGACGACATCCAGTCGATCGAGGACCTCAAGGGGCAGGCCGACCGCTTCGGCGGCAAGATCTACGGCATCGAGCCCGGCGCCGGCCTCACCGACGCGACCCAGAACGACGTCATCCCCGGGTACGGCCTGGACGACTTCGAGCTGGTCACCTCCTCCACCCCCGCGATGCTCACCGAGCTGCAGAACGCGGTCGATGCCGAGGAGGACATCGTCGTGACCCTGTGGAGCCCGTTCTGGGCGATGACGGCCTTCCCGGTCCGCCCGCTCGAGGACCCGGACGGCCTGTTCGGCGAGCCGGAGACGCTGCACCACCTGGCCAACAAGGGATTCTCCGAGGAGTTCCCGGAGGCCGCGGAGTGGATCTCCCAGGCGAAGATGACCGACGAGCAGTTCGGCTCGCTCGAGGACATGGTGGTCAACCAGTTCGACGAGGGCCAGGAGGCCGAGGCGGTCGAGAAGTGGCTCGAGGAGAACCCCGACGCCATGCCGCCGCTGCCGGGCGAGTGAG
>DATGUQ010000013.1:0-2756 GCA_035301145.1 Brachybacterium sp.
CGGCCATGACCATGCGGCCCTCGGCGTCGGTGTTGAGGACCTCGACGGTCTTCCCGTTGCGCATGGTGACCACGTCGCCGGGGCGCTGGGCCCCGCCGCCGGGCATGTTCTCCGCGAGCGCCAGGTAGGTGGTGACCTTGAGATCCAGGCCCAGGCGGGCCGCGCCCACGGTCGCGCCGAGCACCGTGGCGGCACCGGTCATGTCCGAGGTCATGTCGTCCATGCCGGGGGCGGGCTTCAGCGAGATGCCGCCGGTGTCGAAGGTGATGCCCTTGCCGACCAGGGCCACCGAGCGCGTCGCTGTCTCGGGCGCGTACTCGAGACGGACCAGACGGGGCGGGCGGGTCGAGCCCTGACCCACGCCGACGATGCCGCCGTAGCCGCCCTCGGCGAGCTGCGTCTCGTCGAGCACCGTGACCGTCACCGGCAGATCGGCGACGAGCTCCTGTGCGCGCTGTGCGAAGGACGCCGGGTACAGGAGGTTCGGCGGGGTGTTGACCAGGTCGCGGACGATGTCCACCACCTCGGAGAGCAGGCTGGAGCGCTCCACGGCCGCACGGGCGGCGTCGGCCCCGCCCTCGGCGACAAGGCTGAGCGCGCCGAGCGCGGCCTTGGGCGCCGACGAACCGGTGCCGGACTTGTGCGCGACGAACGCGTAGGCGCCCAGGGCGGCGCCCTCGAGGGCGGCGGCGCGCTGCGAGTCCGAGCCCGTCGGCAGCGCGACGGCGGCGTGCTCGACACCGCTGAGCGAACGGGTGGCGGCACCGAAGGCGAGGCGCAGATCCTCGGCGGAGACCTCGGCGAGATCCTCGTCACCCACACCGACCAGGAGCAACGAGCCCGCGGTCGCCAGGCCGAGGTGGGGGATGCGGTGCAGCTCGCCGCGGTCCGCGGACGCGTCGAGACCCGCGATGGCCTCGGTGATCTCGGGGGATCCCGGGACCTTCGCCGCGGCGCCGTCGGCACCCGCGAGCAGGGGGAGGAGGAGGACGTCGGCCTGGACGTCGCGCACTGATGCTTCGGTGATGGTGATGGTGGGCATGGCTCTATCGTAGGGGCGGGCCGCACGTGGTGCGGTCGCCCTGTGAAGGAGGATCGAGGACCCATGACGGCGTTGAGCATCGTGGTGGCCGTGCTGTGCGGTCTGACCGCTCTGCTGGGCCTCTACTACGCTCTGCGCGACCTGAACGCGGACCTGGTGCTGCTGGGCGCCTGCGCGGTGCTGGCTCTTGCATGGGTGGTGCTCGGCCTCGCCCTGGGACTGCGTGACCTGGGCGGCGGCTCGCCCGAGGACCCGATCACCCTGTACGGCTACCTGCTCACCGCCGTGGTGCTCGTGGTGGGCAGCGGCTGGATGGGGCTGTTCGAGCGCAGCCGCTGGGGAAGCCTGGTCGCGGGGCTCGGGGCGCTGGTGAGCGCCGTGCTGCTGATGAGACTGCACCAGATCTGGCCGGGAGGCTTCGCATGAGGACACAGCGCATCGACGGGGCCCCGGCCGAGCGCCGGCGCGGCGCGGACGCCACCGCTTCTGCGGCACGGCCCGGCCGCGGCTTCGAGATCGTGCTGATCGCCGTGTACGGGATCTTCGCGATCTCCGCCACGGCGCGCAGCCTGGTGCAGATGCTGCGGGACTTCTCCTTCGCCCCGGTCGCCTACGTGCTGTCCCTGCTCGCAGCCGTCACCTACATCGCGGTCACCATCGCCCTGGTGCGCGGCGGCCGGCGTTCGCCGCTCGCCCGGGTGCTGTGCCTCGCGGAGCTGGCGGGCGTGCTGATCGTCGGGACGCTCACCTTCCTGGACCCGTCCCTGTTCCCCGACGCCACGGTGTGGAGCCACTACGGACAGGGATACGGCTTCGTGCCGCTGCTCCTGCCGCTGGTCGCGCTGTTCTACCTGCGCCGCGGAGGGCAGCGCGACGTCGCCACGGGACCGTCGGCCTGAAACGTGGTCCCCGGACCGCGTACCGTACTCCCCGTGACCTCCGACGACCCCTCGCAGAGCGGACCCTACGCCGCCCTCTTCCGGCACGTCCTCAGCCGGCTCGACCCGGAGCAGGCGCACCGCCTGACGGTGAAGGCGCTGGCGACGGCCCACGCGATGCCGGGTGGCCCGGCGCTGCTGCGCGCCGCGTTCCGCGTCCCCGACCCGATGGACGACGCCCGGCCCACCCACCGCGTGCTCGACGCCGAGCACCGCAGCCCTCTGGGCCTGGCCGCCGGCTTCGACAAGGACGGCGAGGTGCCGCTGGCGCTGCTCGACCTCGGGTTCGGGCACGTCGAGGTGGGCACCGTGACCGCGAAGGCGCAGCCCGGCAATCCGCGCCCGCGCTCCTTCCGCCTGGTCGAGGACCGAGCGCTGATCAACCGCATGGGCTTCAACAACCACGGGGCGCAGGCCCTCGCGAAGCAGCTGGCCCGAGCCCGGCGCTCGGAGCGCGGTCAGCACGCCGTGATCGGGGTGAACATCGGCAAGTCGAAGGTCACCGCGCTCGAGGATGCCGCGGAGGACTACCGCTTCTCCGCCCGCCTGCTCACGCCCTACGCCGACTACCTCGCCATCAACGTCTCCAGCCCCAACACCCCCGGGCTCCGCGACCTCCAGAGCGTGGAAATGCTGCGTCCCATCCTCGAGGCCGTGGTCGAGGAGGCCGAGCGGACCCGTGCCCGGCTGCGCCGCGAGGTGCCGGTGCTGGTGAAGATCGCCCCCGACCTGCATGACGAGGACGTGCAAGCCGTGGCCCGGCTCGCCACCGAGAC
>DATGUQ010000014.1:0-34104 GCA_035301145.1 Brachybacterium sp.
TCCACGCCGAAGTGCGAGCCGAGGTCGCCGATCCCGGCCGCGGAGAAGAGCGCATCGCAGGCCGCATGGCAGGCGACGTCGGCATCGGAGTGGCCGGCGAGCCCGGGCTCACCCTCCCAGAGCAGCCCGGCGACCCACAGCTCGCGACCGGACTCCGCCGGGGCGAAGGCGTGCACGTCCACCCCGATGCCCACGCGGGGGAGCGGTGCGGGGGCGGGCGCGCTCATCGCTGCTCGCCCTCGGACCCGGCGCCGTCCGCGCCGATCCGCGTCAGCAGCCGGTCGATGTCGTCGTAGGTGACCTGCGGGTTGGTGCCCAGCAGCAGCGGCATCCCGGACACCTGCGGGACGCCGAGGGCATCGGGGAGGTCCACGGTGCTGATGACCATGTCCGCACGGAAGTCGGGCGAGAGCAGATCCATCACGGTGGCCTGGACGACGTGCGCCTCCTGTCCGCGCGAGGCGATGTGGTCGCGCACCCGTTCCGCGATCAGCGCGGACGTGGCGATCCCCGCGCCGCACACGATGGCGATGGTGAGCATTCGTCCTCCTGGACTGTGGTGGGTGGTCGGCGGTGCCCGGATCTCCCGCGGCGCTGCCCGGTCGGGCGCACCGGCGGAGGTCGATTCTGTCACGTCCTGGCTGGGCGATCCACGAGAGATGCCCGGACGTCTACGATTGCCCGCGTGACCCAGCCCCGCCGCCTCCGCGCCCCCCGCCTGCACGGCCGGGCCGCCGGTGTGGTGCTCGCCGGGGGCTCGGGCACCCGGGTCGGGGCCGGGATCAACAAGGCGTTCCTGCCGCTGGCCGGTCGCAGCATCGCCGCCTGGGGCCTGAACACGCTCGCGGCCGTCGAAGGCGTCGGCCTGCTCGTCTTCGTGGTCCGCCCGGACGACCTCGAACACGCACGGTTCGTCGACGCCCGGGAGACCGACGTCCCGCTGGAGATCATCACCGGCGGTGAGACCCGGCAGGAATCCGAGCTGATGGCCCTGCGCCACCTCGCCGACCGCATCGACAGCGGAGCCGTCGACACCGTGCTCATCCACGACGCCGCCCGCCCGTTGGTCTCCCACGGACTCGCCTCGGCGGTGCTGCACGCGGCGCGCGAGACCGGCGGTGCCGTCCCCGGCATCCCCGGCGCGGACATCGCCCCGGTGGGGGCGGACGGCTCCCTCGCCACCGCGCCGGCACCGCACCGCGGGCCCCTGGTGCGCGTGCAGACACCGCAGGGGTTCCACGCCTCGACGATCCTCGACGCGTACGAGGCGGCGGCACGCGACGGCTTCGTGGGCACGGACACCGCCTCGTGCGCCGAGGAGTACACGGACATCCCCGTCGCCTGGGTGCGCGGCGAGGAGACCAACTTCAAGATCACCTATGCGCAGGACCTCCTCCTGGCACAGGACGTGGTCAGCGCGCTAGGTTTGAGGTCCCGGTGAGGAGGAGCCGATGAGCATCGAGGAGAGCAACCTGCGCTGCACCGCCTGCGATCAGGAGGCGGAGCACGTGGTGGTCTACGCCGGCCGCTTCGTCTCCCAGATCCAGTGCACCGGGTGCGGCGCGGTGACCCGTCTCGATGTCTCCGACGCCTACCTGCCGGATCTGCGCCAGCGGATCTCCAGCAAGCCGCGGCGGCTCATGCGGCGGCTGCGCCGCGATCCCGGGGAGCTGGCGACCAGTCTGCCGAGGAGCACGCTGTCCAAGCCCCGTCGGATGGCCGAGGAGTTCCGCACGGTGTGGAGGAGCCGGCGCGGCAGCTGAGCCGGTGACCGCCGCGACACGGCGACCGGCACGTCAGCTGCGGCGTGTCAGACCCTGGCGGTGCGAGGTGTCCCGCGCCAGCCCCAGGGAGATCTGCGCCTGCCAGAGGCTGAGGCGATCCAGGACAGCGAACCCGGAGTGCGAGCCGTGCACCGTCCGGACCCGTGCCCCGCGGTCGAGCGCCGCCCGGATCTCGTCGAAGCCGCCCGCATCGGCCGGGCGCCCGTCGTCGTCGAGCGCGGACTCGAGCACGCCCCGGCGCATCAGCCGCGGGCTCTGCAGCCCCGCCAGCGAGGCTCGGTCGATGTTGCGCAGCCCCTCGGCGCGGACCTCCTTGACCGAGTCCGTCATCGCGACCACCGGGACCACGGCGTCGTCGTCCTCGCGCAGCGCTCCCCACACCTCCCGGACGACCTCGGGCGGCGTGAGCGCCCGCTCCGCGTCGTGCAGCAGCAGCAGCTCCTCGTCGCAGCGGTCGAGCACGGCCCGCAGCGCCGCCTCGCGCCCTCCGGGGACGGCGACCACCGACATGCTGTGCCCCAGCGTCGCGCGCAACGCGCGGTGGGCGGACTCGTCGGACACCACCAGCGGGGCCGGCAGGCCGACGGCGTGCATCGTCTCCAGCAGCCGATCGATGAGCCGGGAACCGCCGAGCCGTTCGAGACACGGTATCGAGGTGTCGCGGGACAGGCCCGGGGCCGGCGGCGCGAGCGCGAGGACGACCGCCCGTACGGCGGCCGGTGACGAGGGGCGGGGCACGGGGGTGGCCGACCTCAGGAGGCGAGGACCTCGTCGAGGATGGTCTCGGCGCTGGCCTCGTCGGTCTTCTCGGCCAGGGCGAGCTCGGAGACCAGGATCTGCCGCGCCTTGGACAGCATCCGCTTCTCCCCGGCGGAGAGCCCGCGGTCCTGATCGCGGCGCCACAGGTCGCGCACGACCTCGGCGACCTTCTTCACGTCACCGGAGGCGAGCTTCTCGACGTTGGCCTTGTAACGGCGGGACCAGTTGGTGGGCTCCTCGGTGTAGGGCTGGCGCAGCACCTCGAAGACCTCCTCGAGGCCCTCCTTGTCCACGACGTCGCGCACGCCGACGAGGTCGACGTTCTCCGCAGGGACCTCGATGGTCAGATCGCCCTGGGCGACCTTCAGCTTGAGATAGGTGCGGTCCTCGCCCCTGATGGTGCGGGTCTTGACCTCCTCGATGAGCGCGGCACCGTGGTGCGGGTAGACGACGGTCTCGCCGACAGCGAAGTTCATGTGGTGGGTCCCCTTTCCGCGCGCCAGTCTAGCATCGAGGGGTCGTGATAAAATGTGCGCCGACCTGGTGGATAGCCCTCTCCGCGGGTCCCTTCGGCGCGGGTGGGAGAGCCTCGAGGGGCGCCCGGGCCGCCCTGCGGATCCTCGACGCGTCGTCCCGGTCACGCCCGTGTCCCCGGCGTCCCGAGGGGCCCGCCGTGGGGTATTCTGTCAGAGCTGTCACCGTACGTCCCCGCCGCTCAGCGGCATCGAACAGGAGTCCCCCGTGCGCCGTTCCCGCCGTTCCGTGCTCTCCGCCGCAGCCCTGGGCCTGGCGCTCGCGGCCACCGGCTGCACGTACATGTCCCCGGTGCAGACCAAGGAGTTCTACCAGGCGGCCGACGGCACGAACGCGAACATCCAGGCGGAGGACGGCGCCCTGTTCGCCGGGGTCCGCAACGCGGTGCTCGTCATCGGTGAGGACGGCACCCCGATGTTCTCCGCGAGCGTCGCGAGCTATGCGTCCGAGGAGATCACCGTCTCCCTCGAGGGACTCTCCGAGGGCTCCACCCTCTTCTCCACCGAGGTGCAGGTGCCCGCCCACGGAGTCGTCGAGCTGGGCCCGGGCGAGGGGCGGCAGGCGGTGCCGATCAGCGCGGCCGACGTCCGCCCCGGCACGATCCTGGACCTCGAGGTCACCGCTGACGGCCAGACCACCACCATCTCGGTGCCCGCGCTCGACGAGACCCTCGACTACTACGAGATCGAGGACCCGGCCGCCGGCTGACGGCCCCCTGACGCGTCCAGGACGCCCCGCAGCCCGAGCTGCGGGGCGTCTCCTGCGTCAGCTGCCGGATTCGAGCTTGTAGCCCAGCCCGCGCACGGTGACCAGGCGCTCCGGGTCGCGGGGGTCGTCCTCGATCTTCGCGCGCAGGCGCTTGACGTGCACGTCGAGGGTCTTCGTGTCGCCGACGTAGTCGGCTCCCCAGACCCGGTCGATGAGCTGGCCGCGGGTGAGGACGCGATCGACGTTGCGCAGCAGCATCTCGAGCAGCTCGAACTCCTTCAGCGGCAGCGCCACCTCTTCGCCGCGCACCTCGACCACGTGGCGCTCGACGTCCATCACGATGCCGCCGGCATCCAGGACCGAGTCGTCCTCGCGCTCCGCGGAGTCCTGGCCGCGCCTCAGCACGGCCTTGATCCGGGCCAGCAGCTCCCGTGACGAGTAGGGCTTGGTGACGTAGTCGTCGGCACCGAGCTCCAGCCCGAGCACCTTGTCGAACTCGTCGTCCTTCGCGGTCAGCATGATGACCGGAACGCTCGAGGTGCGGCGGATCTCGCGGCACACCTCGGTGCCGCTCATCCCGGGCAGCATGAGGTCCAGCAGCACCAGGTCGGCGCCGTGGGCGGTGAAGATCCGCAGGCCCTCGGCGCCGTCGTCCGCAACGGCGACCTCGTAGCCCTCCTTGCGCAGGGAGTACGAGAGCGGATCGGAGAAGGACTCCTCGTCCTCCACGACCAGGATGCGCGTCATGTCAGTGTGCCTTTCCCGACCGGTGACCGGTCGCCGTGGTGGGTGCGGGGGCGGGGCCCTGTGCGGCGCCGTCCGCCGCGGACCGCCGTGCCCCTGCGGTGATGGTTCCGGTGCGGCCCATCTCGGGCAGCCTCAGGGTGAAGGTCGAGCCCTGGCCCGGCAGGGACCAGGCGGTGACCTCTCCGCCGTGGTCGCTCGCGATGTGCTTGACGATCGCCAGGCCCAGCCCGGAGCCGCCGGTGGCCCGGGAGCGGGCGCGGTCGACCCGGAAGAAGCGCTCGAAGACGCGTTCCAGGTTCTCCTTGGAGATGCCCATGCCCTGGTCCTTGACGGAGATCTCGATCATGCCCTCGTCCCGCCGGACGGACACCCCGACCCGGGTGCGCTGGTCGGAGTAGGCGATCGCGTTGGAGATCAGGTTGGACAGCGCGGTGGTGAGCATCGGGGCGGAGCCGAAGACCTGCAGCCCGTCCGCACCGCCCACGGTGACCTCGATCCTCGCCCCGAGCGCGTAGTTGCGGTTCAGGGCGACCGCGCTCTCCACCACCTCGTCGACCTCGACCGGCTCCGCATCCGGCAGTGCGGAGCTGCCCTGGACGCGGGAGAGCTCGATGATCTCCTGCACCAGGTGGGAGAGGCGGTGGGTCTCGCTCTGCATGCGCGCCGCGAACCGGCGCACCGCCTCCGGATCCTCGGCGGCGTCCTCCATCGTCTCGGCCAGCAGCGTGATCGCACCGACGGGCGTCTTCAGCTCGTGCGACACATTGGCCACGAAGTCGCGTCGGGTCTCCTCGACGCGCACGGCCCGGGTCAGGTCGTCGGCCAGCAGGAGCGCCCCGTGCTCTCCCAGTGCCCCGATCCGCACGTCGATCACCGCTTCGGAGTCCCCGTGGGTCGAGCGCTGCAACGTCAGCCGCTCGTCACGGAACCCGCCGTTGCGGCCCACGTCGGCCGCCAGCTCCATCAGCTCGACGCTGGCCAGGCGGGGATAGTCCCCCTCGGCCGCGCGGACGATCCCGTAGGAGTAGGCCAGCGGCGAGGCGCGCAGCACGTCGCCGGCGGAGTCGAGCACCACGTACGCGGAGGACAGGATCGCCAGCACCTCGGTGGCCGCCTCGGGGATCACCGGGTCCAGCGGAGCAGGACCGGGGCTGCTGCGACGGTCCGCGCGGGCGAGGGTCAGCGTCGCAGCGACACCGATCACCAGACCGATCGCGCCGGCGAGCACGAGGAGCGCAGACAGGGGCACTCGTACAGCGTAGGCCAGCAGGAACCTCCGCCGGTCGCATCGCGGGGCCGGCGGGGCCGGGCCGCCCATGAGTTCACTCCCGGGACGCCTCCCGTTCACGGAGCGTCGTCTCCCGTTCATCCCGCCCTGGGAGCATGCGGAGGACCAGGCACCACCGGACCGAGGAGAACCCCCATGCGCGAGGCGTACCAGAGCGATCTGCGGCACATCGTCGACGACCTGGTCGACATGTCCGAGATGGTCGGGACGGCGCTCGAGGACGCGACCACCGCGCTGCTCGAGGGCGACCTGGCCCTCGCGGAGCGGGTGGTCACGGCCGATCCGCACCTGGACTCACGGCAGCTGGAGCTGGATGCGAAGACGGTCGAGCTGCTCGCCCGTCAGTCGCCCGTGGCCACCGACCTGCGTCTGCTGGTCGCCTCGCTGCGCATGAGCTCCTCGCTCGAGCGGATGGGGGACCTGGCGGCGCACGTCGCGCTGGTGGCGCGGCGCGCTCACCCGGACAGGGCCGTGCCCGCCCGGCACCGGGAGCAGGTCGCGCGGATGTCCGAGCTGGGCCTGACCGCGCTGAGGGCGGCCGCACAGGTGATCCGCACGAGGGACCTGGCGCTCGGGGCCCAGGTCGAGAAGCAGGACGACGAGCTGGACGAGCTGATGCTCACGATCTCGCGCGAGATCTCCGGCAGCGACGAGGACAGCTACACCAACGCCGAGGTGATCGACCTGACCCTGCTGATCCGCTTCTACGAGCGGATCGGCGACCACGCGGTCTCGCTGGTGCGCCGGGTCGGCTTCCTGGTCACCGGCGATTCGCCGGACACGCTCGACGAGGGCGTGGACGTCCAGGAGTTCTGAGACGCCGTCCCCGCACGCGTGGGGCCGCCCCGCCGCTCAGCGGGGCGCCCCTCGTGCGCTCGGGAGCACGAGCGGGCCGGTCAGCCGCGGTTGGGGCGCGGCCTCCGCGTGACCAGCCGCTCGGTGCCGGTCTGCGCGCCGCGCTTGGCCGCCACCCGCAGCCCCTGCAGGATGACGCCGGAGACCGTCGCCCACAGCATCATCTTCCAGATCGGCTGATCGTCCTCGGGATCCCTGATGGCCGCGATCTCCGCCTTCGACAGGCCGTCCTTCTTCGCCTGCTTGCGACGCTTCGCCGCATCCTTCTTGGCGGCCTTCTGCGACTTCACGGTCGGCGCGTCCTCGCCGAAGACGGCGCCCCAGCCCGCCGCGGCGGCCTTGTTGCCGACGATGCCGGCGACGATCCCGGCCACGGGGACGGCGATGCTCACGAGCGGATTGGCCACGGTTTCCTCCAGGCGTCGGGTGCTGCGGTGCGGACCGCGTGATCAGTAGGTCCCTGCGTGCTGAGCGTAATAGGTTCCCATCTCGTCCGTGCGCAGGGCCTCCCGCAGCACGTCCATGGCCTCCTCGTCACCGGCGACCACGCTGGCACCGCCGCTGGTCGTGTACGGGCCGCCGTGCGGCACCGAGAGGAAGTACATGTCGCTGCTGCGGAGGGAGCGCATGGACAGGCCCAGCTCCACCATCGTGGTCGCGTTCAGCCCCTCGTCCGTGGTCAGGAACGGGGAGATGGACTCCACCGTGTCGGCGAGCTTGCGCGGATCGCTGAGGGTGTCGGCGCTGATGAGCTCGTCCGCGATGCCCTTGAGGACCGCCTGCTGGTTGCGGTTGCGCTGGAAGTCGCCATCGGCGAACTGCTTGCGCTCGCGGACGAAGGCCAGGGCCTCCTCGCCGTTCAGCGTCTGGACGCCCTCGGTGAACTGGTGGCCCTGCGCCTCGAAGGACTCGGGGATCTTCACATCGATCCCGCCGAGGGTGTCGACGAGCCCCTCGATGCCGTCGAAGTCGACCAGGGCGACGTGGTCGATGGGGACCCCGGTGTAGTTCTCGACCGTCGTCACCGCCAGCCCCACGCCCCCGTAGGCCAGGGCCGAGTTGATGCGGTCCTTGCCGTGCCCGGGCACGTCGACGTACAGGTCGCGGGGGAAGGAGGTGATGTAGACGCTCTCGTCGTCCTCGGAGACGTGCACCAGCATCATCACGTCCGAGCGCTGACCGCTGACGCCCTGCGAGGCGGCGTCCTCCGGGGAGCGCCTGTCCGAGCCCAGCAGCAGGAAGTTACGGCCGGTGCCGTCGATCTCCTCGGGCCGCTCACCGTCGGAGGCGCCGCGGGTGATCTGCACGACCGTGCGCTTCTGGTAGGAGTTCTGCAGCCCGTTGAGATAGTTCCCGATCACCAGGCCGAGGCCGAGCACGAGCACGCCCACGGCCGCCAGTGCGATGAGCGCGGCGCGGCGTCCACGACGCGGCCCGGGCTCGGTCCGGTCGTCATCCTCCCACTCGCCGGGGAGCTCGACATCGTCGGAGTCGGTCATTCAGGTCCCTCTCTGGAGGCGCCGCGCAGGGCGGTCACGGGGCCGTCGACGCCCCGATGCCCGAGGTGCCGTCCGGTCCCGGGCGCCGAGGCACCCGGGTGTACGCAAGGTCCCATATTAAGCGCCCCGCGGCCCGTCCCTTGCTCTCGAAGCCGGTCTTCACACGACCCTCGAATCGGGGCGCCCACCCGGTCGTGGGCATGTTCGGCGGGATCGCGTCCGAGGAGTCGCCCTCGGGGCGGGGCCCGTCGGGATGCAGCAGCTCCAGCTCGGGGCGCGGATCGAGCTGGGTACGCATGTGCTGGGCGTACTGGGCCCAGTCGGTGGCCAGGCGGAAACGCGCGCCGTCGGCCAGCAGCGGCAGCACCGCGTCCAGAAACGGCGGGTTGATCAGCCGGCGCTTGTGGTGGCGCTGTTTGGGCCAGGGATCGGCGAAGTACACCCACAGCTCGTCGATCGATCCCTCGGGCAGCATCGCCGGCAGCGCGCGCTGCGCGTCCAGAGGCAGCATCCGGAGGTTCGCGGGGCTCCCAGAGCGCTCCACCCGGCTGAGGGTCTGGGCGAGGCCGGGCAGGTACACCTCGACGCCCAGATGATCGCGCTCGGGATGGGCGAGGGCCGCGGCGACGAGGTTGTCGCCCGTGCCGCTGCCCACTTCGACCACGAGCTCGGCGCGCCGCCCGAAGACCTCCTCGGGGTCCAGCCGGGCGCCTGCGGCGGGCAGGGTGTCGCGGCGCCCGCGCGGCGGATCGATCACGTAGGTGGGGGACAGGCGGTCCCAGGCGTTCTGCCGGCCCTGCGTGAGCCGCTCACCGCGCCGGACGAAGGAGACGACGTCACGGTGGGTGCTCTGCTCCGCACCGGAGCCGGAGCCTGCCGCGACCTCGGGGGCAGGGGAGCCGGGGGCGCTGTCGGGAGGACGGCGGTCCGGGATCATCTGCGGCTCACCCGACCCTGCGGACGACGTCGCCCTCGACGGCGACCCGGACCTCGGGCAGCTGGCGGGTGGCGGGGCCCGCCAGGACCTCGCCGGTCTCGGCGTCGAAGCGCGAGCCGTGGCACGGGCAGTCGAGCTCGGCGTCCTCCTGCCGCAGCGCGCAGCCGTTGTGGGTGCAGTACCCGGAATAGGCGGTGATGTCCTCACCGTCGCCGCGCACGATCAGCACGAACGGCTCCTGGCCCCCGAAGTTCACCAGGGCGCTGGTGTTCTCGGGGATCTCCTCGAGCGCGACCTCGCCGCCCTCCGCGCGCAGCGGCTCCGCGGTGCCGAAGCCCTCGTCCTCGGGGCCGCAGGCCGCGAGCCCGCCGAGCCCGGCCGCTGTGGCGGGGAACAGGAGTGCATGACGACGGGAGAGGCAGGGGCGTTCCATCGCTCCAGGATAGCCAGCCGGCGAGGCGCGGAGCGCTCGGCGAGGGGTGCGTGTGACGGCTCAGACGTCCGCAGCGTCCATCTCCCGGGGGTCCCAGGTGAGGATCCCGCGGGAGCGCCAGCCGCGGTCCCGCACCGCGTCCAGCGCCTCGCGCCTGCGGGCCGGGGAGAGCCGGTCGAGGTAGAGCGAGCCGTCCAGGTGATCGACCTCGTGCTGCAGCGCGCGTGCCAGCACTCCGCCCTCGTCCTCGACGCGGACCTCCTGGCCCTCGAGGTCGATGCCGGTGACCCGGGCGCCGCGGTGCCGTGCGGTCGGGAAGCCCTCGCCGGGCACGGAGAGGCAGCCCTCGAGCGTCTCCTCGTCCAGGACGATGCCGCCGAAGCGCTCCAGGACGGGGTTGAGGACCACGCCGCGGCGCAGCGTGCCCTCCGCGTCCGGGCAGGAGTAGACGAACAGGCGCCAGCGCGCACCGACCTGAGGAGCGGCGAGACCGGCGCCGTCGGCGGCGTCGTTGGTCTCGAACATGTCCGCCACCAGGGTGCGCAGATCGTCGGTGATCTCGCGGACCCGGCGCGTGCGCTGCGAGAGGGCGCGGTGGCCGACGACGGTGATCGGGCGGACTGTCATGCGGGGGGCTCTCCTGTGCTGGGAGGACCGGAGGGATCCTCGGGGGTGAGGGGGCTGCTGGTGAGACGGTGGCGGGTGGGCGGGTTCACCGCCAGAGGGTTGCGGGCGTCGACGATCCACGGGCCGCGCGGCCGGCGCAGCGCGGTCCCGGAGCGGGCGGAGTCGGCGACCAGGCGGCTGAGCCGCTCGGACTCGGCGGCATCGGCGGCCAGGAAGTCGAGGGTGTGCGAGGCGTGCGGGTCCAGCACGATGTGGTCCCAGGCCTCCAGCCCGCTCGCGATCTGGCGGGCGCGCAGGAACTCCGCGTCCAGGGCCGCACCGCTGATCACCACGATGTTCGCCAGCCACAGCAGGATCAGGATCGCGATCAGGCCGTTCAGCGCAGTGAGGATCTCCGCGAAGCGGGTCGCGTAGACCAGCAGCTGCCCGGCCACGAGTGCGGCCCCGAACAGCACCAGCACGCTCACGGTCGAGCCCAGGGTCATCAGCCGGTAGCGGGGCAGGCGCACGTTGGGGAACAGGTAGTAGGCCAGCGACACCCCGATGATCAGGATGACCAGGAGGATCGGCCATTTCACGAGGTTCCACGCCGCGAAGGCGATCCGGGGGATGCCGATGAACTCGCCGATGCGCTGCGAGGCCTCGCCGCCCATGATGATCATGCCGATCGCCAGCACCGCCACCGCGACGATCAGCACCGTCTCGCCGAACACGATCGTGCGGAACCACAGGAAGGGGCGGCCCTCCCGGGTGTCGAAGACCCGGTGCAGGGCCCGGTGGAAGGCGGCGACGCCGTTGGAGGCCGACAGCAGCGACCCGGCGGTCCCCAGCAGCAGACCGAGCACGCCGCCGCTGGTGGACGAGACCGCTTCGATCGCTCGCAGATAGGGCCGGGGATCCAGGGTCGGGAAGATCTCGGTGATCATCTCCGACAGCGCCCGCAGGGTGTCGACCTCGACGCCGATCAGCGACATCACGGAGACCGCGGCGACGGCCCCCGGGAACAGCGACAGCAGCAGGTAGAAGGTCATCGTCCCGGCCACGTCCCACACCTGGATGTCCAGCAGCCGCATCCGCACCCGGTTGAGCACGTGCAGGATGCTCAGCCGGGGTCGGGGGATCTCGACCTCCGGCGTCGATCGACGCGGGCGGGATGCTGTCACCGTGCTGCGGCTCCGGACTCAGGGGCGGGACGCCCGGGACGGGGGCTGGTGGGGACCATTCCACCAGCCGGAAGCGGTCCCCGGACGTCGCCGCGCCCGTCAGCTCTGCTCGATGATGTCATCGGGGTCGCTGGCGACGGGGTACTCCCAGGGGTCCTCGGGGTCCGTGGGCACGAAGGAGGTCATGATCGACCCGTCGGCGCGCTCGTCGCCCAGGCCGACGGGCCTGGCCAGGACCGCGTCGTCGAGCAGCGGGCCCTGGTCCGCGAGGGCGACCGAGACGCCCTGGGAGGTGACGGTGACGGGCTCGCCGCGGACGGTGACGTCGATCTCCTCACCGGTCTCGAGCGTGAAGGAGATCTCCTCCCGCACCAGCCGCACCCGGAAGCGGGAACCGCGCACGGTGAGCGGGAACACCATTTCGGGCCAGTCCTCGGGAAGGCGCGGGTCGAAGGAGATCCGCCCCTCGTCGTGCCTCATCCCGCCGAAGCCGTGCACCAGGGCGTTCCAGACGCCGCCGGCGGAGGCGATGTGCACGCCGTCGGCGGTGTTGCGGTGGAGGTTGGCGAGGTCCACGAAGAGCCCGGCGCGGAAGTAGTCCTGGGCGGCCTGCTGGTGCCCGACCTCCGCGGCCATGATCGTCTGCACCACCGCCGAGAGCGAGGAGTCCCCGGTGGTGATCGGGTCGTAGTACTCGAAGTCCGCGCGCTTCTCCTCGGCCGTGAACTCGCTGCCGCGCAGGAACAGGGCGAGCACCACGTCCGCCTGCTTGAGGACCTGGAAGCGGTAGATCACCAGCGGATGGAAGTTCAGCAGCAGCGGGAAGGCGTCCTCGGGAGTGCTGGAGAGGTCCCAGATCTCGCGCTCGAGGAACCGGTCCTCCTGGAGGTGGATCCCCAGCGACTCGTCCTTGGCCACGTGCATGCCGTCCGCGCACTCCACCCACTGGTCCAGCTCCAGCTCGTCGAGCTCGAGCTCGACCCGCATCGCCTCGTACGCGTCCTCGTCGGCCTCGCGCAGCTCGCGGACCGCCCGTGCGGCACGGCGCAGGTTGTAACGCGCCATGACGTTGGTGAACATGTTGTTGTTCACCACCGTGGTGTACTCGTCCGGGCCGGTCACCCCGTTGATGTGGAAGCTCGAGGTGCCGTCGGTGCGCAGGCGCCAGAAACCGAGATCGGCCCACAGCCGCGCCGTCTCCACCAGCACGTGCACCCCGTCGCGGTGCTGGAAGTCGAGGTCGCCGGTGACGTCCACGTACTGGGCGAAGGCGTAGGAGACGTCCGCATCGATGTGGTACTGCGCAGTGCCGGCGGCGTAGTAGGCCGAGGCCTCGTCGCCGTTGATGGTGCGCCAGGGGAACAGCGCGCCCCGCTGGTTCAGCTCGCGCGCCCGCTCCCGTGCCTTGGGCAGCAGGTTGGCGCGGAAGCGCAGCGCGTTCCGCGCCCAGCGCGGCTGCGTGAACGTCAGGAACGGGACCACGTAGATCTCGGTGTCCCAGAAGTAGTGGCCCTCGTAGCCCGAGCCGGTGACCCCCTTGGCGGGGATGCCCCACTGGTCCGAGCGGGCCGCGGCCTGGGCGACCTGGAACAGGCACCAGCGGGCGGCCTGCTGCGCGGCCGGCTGCCCGGGCAGCTCGACGTCCGAGGTGAGCCAGAAGTCCTCGAGGTACTCGCGCTGCTCGCGGTGCTGGGCCTCGAAGCCCGTGCCGCGCACCCGGTCCAGGGTGCGGCGGCAGCGGTCGAACAGCTCCCGGTGGGGGACCGACCGCGAGGAGTGGTAGGCGACCGCCTTGCGCACCGTGAGGGACTGGCCCCGCTCGAGGTGGGCCCGCACCACCTGACGGCCCATGTCGGCGCTGGTGTCCACCAGCTGCTCGATCTCCGCCTCGGACTCCACCGTGTGGTCGGCGCCGACGGCGAGCGTCATCCCGGAGTTCGCCACCCGGTAACCCAGCAGCATCCGCCGCTCGCTGTGCCAGTCCTGCAGCGGCTCGAGCACGCGATGGGTGAACGCGGTGGTCTGGCGCGGATCGGCCTTGTCCGTGATCGGCGTGCCGTCGAGCCCCGCCCCGAAGTCGTCGCGGAAGTCCTCGCGGTTGATGATCTGGGAGGAGATCGCGATGGGCGCGGAGCCGTCGAGCATCTCGACCTGCAGCGACATCAGGGCGAGATGTCGCTGCGGGAAGGAGACCATGCGTGAGGTGATCACCCGCACCCGCTTGCCGGCCGGGGTGCGCCAGATCAGCTCGCGGCGCAGCACCCCCTCACGGAAGTCGACCCAGCGCTCGTACTCCTCGAGGTCGGCGATCGACAGCAGCAGCGGCTCGTCGTCGACGTACAGCTTGATCACCGAGGAGTCCGGGACCGAGATCATCGTCTGGCCCGTGCGGGCGAAGCCGAAGGCGGATTCGGCGTGGTTGATCGTCCACGTCTCGTGGAAGCCGTTGAGGAAGGTGCCGTGGCTCTCCGCATCGCGCCCCTCCTCGGGGGTGCCGCGCATCCCGAGGTAGCCGTTCGCGGTCGCGAAGAGGGTCTCCATGAGGCCCAGGTCCGGATGGGGGCGGGACTCGACCAGCCGCCACTCGTCGAGCGGCAGATAGGTGCGGTCGACGGGGTCGGCGGGCAGCACGCGACGGCGGCTCATGAGATCTCCTCCAGATCGGCGACGACCACTGTCGCGCCGGCGTCGGCGAGCTCGGCGGCGCCGGCGCCCCGGTCCACGCCGATCACCGCACCGAAGCCGCCGGCGGCCCCGGCCCGGACCCCGGAGACCGCGTCCTCGTAGACCACCGCCCGGGCGGGCTCGACACCCAGGAGCTGCGCGGCGCGGAGGAAGGTGTCCGGGGCGGGCTTGCCCGGCAGGCCCTCCCGGGCGGCGACGTTGCCGTCCACGATGTGCTCGAAGCGGTCCAGCAGTCCGGCGGCGCGCAGCACCTCCTCGGCGTTGCGGGAGGAGGAGACGATGGCCAGGCGCGCCTCGGCGGGCAGGGCCTCGAGGAAGGCGACGGTGCCCGGATACGGCGTCACTCCCTCGGAGCGCAGCAGTGCGAGGACCTGGGCGTTCTTCCGGTTGCCGAGGCCGCGCACGGTCTCCTCGCCGAGGGGCTGATCGGCGGGGTCGGAGTCCTCGCCCTCGGGCGGGGTGATCCCGCGGGAGGCCAGGAGGGCACGCACCCCGTCGTAGCGGGGGCGCCCGTCGACGTAGGCGAAGTAGTCCGCGTCGGTGTACGGCTGCGAGACGCCGCGTGAGGCGAGGAACTCCTCGAACATGCGCGCCCAGGCACGCATGTGCACCTCGGCCGTCGGCGTGATCACGCCATCCAGATCGAAGAGGTGAGCCGTGAATCCGGCGGATCGGAAAGGATGCTCAGCAGTCACGCCCGTCATGCTACGGGCAGGCACGGCCGGATGGCCGACGGCCGCGCGCAGCGGCCCCGATGCGTGGTGGTGAGCTACCCCGATGCGGGACGGTGGGCTACTCTGCGGGGGTCCGCATCCGCGCTCGGCGCCGATGCGGAGCGGCCGAGACCTTCCGAGGAGAAGATGACTGTCACGGAGCCGCTGCCCGTGGTCGATGCGGTGCGGCGTTCGCTCGAGATCGACGAGCAGGCCCCGGGTGCGGCCGGTCGCTCACGAGTGGTCCTCACCCTCACCACGAACATCGCTCGCGCGCCGGCGCGGCTGTGGCCGCTTCTGACCACGCCCCGCGCTCTTGCGCACTGGTTCGGGCCGGTCGACGGCGAGCTGCGGGAGGGCGGCCGGTTCGAAGCGCCCGGAGGCGCCGGTGGCCGCATCCTCCAGGTGCAGGAGCCCCACCGGCTGGGGCTGACCTGGCGGCGCGGGGCCGAGGGAGCCGAGGAGGACCCCCTGCTGGTCCAGCTCGACCCGGAGGACGACGGCACCACGCGGCTGGTGCTGCGCCACACCGCACTGCTGGACGCCGAGGAGTTCGCACGCACCGGACCGGGATCCCTGGCCCTCGGCTGGGAGCTCGCGCTGCTCGCGCTCGCCGCGCACACCGACGGCTGGCACGCCACCTGCCTGGTGCCCGTGCCCTCGCCGGGGCCGGACTGGCTGCACGGGCCGGAGGGCGGGACGTACGTGCGCGCCTGGGCCGTGCGCTGGGCGGCGGAGGCCGTCGCGGCCGGGGTCGACGAGGCCACCGCCCGGCAGGGGGAGAGCGATCTCGTCAGGCGCCACCTCGGCTCCTGATGACCGGCCCGCACGGCCCGCGCGGCTGCTGCGTCATGTCCGCACGGCGGAACTCTTTGCCCCGGCTCATCATCTGCTGACAGACTCGCTCGGTGACCACCCCGGCAGCGCCCTCCCCGTCCCGGGACCCGGGCACCCCGGGGCAGGTGCTGCGGGCGCTGGTGCCCTCCGTCTACGCGCCCACCCTGCTGGAGTTCGTGGGACTGTCCGCGCTGATGCCGGTGATCCCGCTGCTCGCCCGGGAGCTCGGGTTCTCCGTCCCCCAGGCGGCGGCGCTGACCACGATCTTCGGTGTCACGTCCTTCCTGGGGCCGATCCCCGCCGGGCGGCTGATCGCCGGGATCGGGGCGCGGCGGGCCCTGATGGTCACCGGCGTGCTGATGGTGGCCTCGAACCTGACCGCCTTCGCGGTCATCGCACCGGTGCCGGCGGACGGCACCGCCACCCCTGGTCACCGCCTCGCGCTGGTGGGGCTGCTGCTGGTGATCGCGGTGAGCATGCAGGTGTGGCAGCTGGGGCGGCAGACCTATCTGGGCACCGCCCTGCCGCCGTCGATGCGGGCCCGCGGTATGACGCTGTTCGGCGGCGTGATCCGCATAGGCCAGGTGGTCGGCCCGCTGCTCGGCGCCGCGGTGATGGCCCTCGGCTCGATGACGGAGGTCTTCCTCCTGTTCGCCGTGAGCGCCGCGGCGGGCACCGTCATGATCACCGTCTTCCTGCCGCCCGACGAGGCGGGGCCGAGCCCGGCCGTGCCCCGGGAGGGGCGCCGTCGCCGCAGCCCTGCCCGGGTCCGTCTGGACCGTGCGGTGCTGCGCCGGATGGTCCTGGTGGGGGCGGGCATCGCCCCGGTCGTGATCGCCCGGACGAACCGACCGGTGATCATCCCGCTGCTCGGCGATGCGCTGGGCCTGGATCCCGTGTGGATCTCGATCGTCTTCGGCGTCAGCGCCGCCCTGGAGATCCTCCTGGTGCTGCCCGCCGGCTCGCTCATGGACCGGTACGGGCGCGCCGCCGTGGCCGTCCCCTGCGCGCTGCTGATGGGGCTGGGGTTCCTGCTGCTGGGGCTGCTCGGCACGGCCCTGGCCGATCGCGGCACCACGGCCGCGCTCATCGCGCTGATGCTGCCCACGCTGCTGATCGGGCTGGGCAGCGGCCTGGGGTCGGGGATCGTGATGACCCTCAGCGTCGACGTCTCGCCGGTGCACGGACGCACCCGCTACCTCGCCTGGTGGAACACGATGCTGGGGGCGGGCAGGCTCGCCGCCCCGCTGATCATCACCGGGATCACCGTGTTCGCCCCGGTCACCGTGGCCGGTGCGGCCACCGGCGCCGTCTGCGTCGCCGGCGGGCTGTGGCTGATGCGCGTACTGCCCCGCATCACCCCCTCCGGGAGCACCCGGGGGAGGTGATGCGGGGCAGTCGGGGACCTCGGCGCCTTCGCGTCGGCGCCGGACGGTCTCAGGCGGCGTCGGCCTCGAGGGCGTTCTCGGCGGTGCTCTGCAGGAGCATCTGGGCGTCCTCGCGGGAGACGGAGCGGGCGATCGCGATCTCGGAGGCCAGAGGATCGATCGCCTGCTTGAGCAGGTTGCGCTCGGCGAGGCTCGACGGGGTGCCGCCCGAGTCGCGCACGATCGAGCGGATGACCTCGATGCGGTCGCTGAGACGCCCCGTCTGCAGCTGCATCTGCAGGGACTTGATGCGGTGGGCCCAGGACGCCTTCTTCTCCGGGGCGGGGATCGGCTCCGCGAGCTGCTCGATCAGGGCGGCGATCTCGGACTCCCCGAGCAGGGCGCGCAGCCCGACGACGTCCTTGCCGTCGGCGGGAACCGAGATCTGCATCTCGTCATCGATGACCACCAGGTCGACGTACTCCCGCTCGGTGCCTCGCACCGTGCGGGTGCGGAGTGCGACGATGCGCACCGGCCCGTGGACGGGATGGGTCAGGACGTCATCGATCTGGGGGGCGGGGCTGTCGACGGATGCCGTGGCGACGGGCAAGGGTTCCTCCTTAGTGACCTGCGCGCCGGCGGTACCGCGGCCCTGGTGGGGTCGAAGCGGCTGCGGACGGCACGACACGGACCCGGGCGGGGCCCGGATCCATGGTGGTCTCGGAACAGCTCGAGTGCCGCTCGACCTGCAGGAACAGGGTGGCGGCACCTACGACGGCGCACCCCCATTCTCGCACGGATCTGACAACATTTCCAGAGCGTGACGTCTCCACCTGGATCACATGGCGCGGCGGCGCCCTGCGGCGGCGAGGACCAGACCGAAGTCGGGGGGACCGGACGTCGCCGATGCGGTTGGATGGCACCATGACGACCGATCCGGCATCCGGCCCCGCTGTGGGCGAGCTCCTCCGCTTCGAGGACGTCGCAGTGGTGCGGGACGACAGCGTGCTCCTGCTCGACGCCTCGGGCGCCGTGGGAGCAGGCGAGGTGCTGGCGCTGACCGGTGCCAACGGAGCGGGGAAGACCACGCTGCTGCGGGTGCTCGCGGGCCTGCTCGAGCCCACCGCGGGGCGCGTGCACGTCCTCGGGCGGATCCCCGACGACCGCGACCGCACCTTCCGCACCGCACTCGCGGCTCTCATCGGGCCTCCGCAGACGGCACGGGACCTCACCGTCACCGAGCACCTCCGATTCATCGCCGCCACCTGGGGGAGCCCGGCCGCGGCAGCCGCCGTCCAGGCCGAGCAGCTGCTCGAGGAGCTCTCCCTCGAACAGCTCGGGACCCGTTTCCCGCACGAGCTCTCGAGCGGTCAGAGCCAGCTGGTCTCGCTCGCCCTGACCTTCGCCAGGCCCGCCCGGGTGCTGCTGCTGGACGAGCCCGAGCAGCGGCTCGACCCGCACCGGCTGGGACTGGTGAGCGACGCGATCCGTCGCCGTGCCCGGGCGGGGGCCGCCATCGTGCTCGCGACCCACAGCCCCCGACTGCGCGAGGAGCTCGCCGCGGCGGAGCTCGCCCTCGAACCCGTCGCATGAACGACCTGACCGCGGTCCGGGAGGTCTGGGCATCGCGCACCACCGCGCGCAGCCGCACCGACCTGCTCTACCTCGTGTACCTGGTGGCGATGAGTGTGCTCGTGCTCGGGATCCCCGCCCTGAGCGGCGCCGGCCAGCTCCTGGCGCGGCCCGATGTGCTGCCCGCGCTCGGCGCTGCCCATGCCCCGCAGGCCACCACGGCCGCGACCCTCGCCGCCGCGGCGATCGCAGTCCAGGCCGGTGCCGTGCGCGGCCCGGCGCTGATGGCGCCGTTCCTGATCGCCACGCTCGCCTCGAGCGGCCTGCGCCGACGGGATGTGCTGCGCCGCCCCTTCGGCCGCGCGCTGCTGGTCCCGGTGACGGCTCTGGCGGTGCCCGCCGCGCTCGCCGGGACGACCCTGAGCGCCGCCGACCTGGCCGACGCCGCAGGCGTCGCGCTGTTCGTGCTGGCCGCGGCGGGGACGGGTCTGCTGCTCGCAGCGGCCTGGCTGGCCGGTCAGCTGCTGCACCGGATGCCCGCGAGGCTGCTGCTCTGCGCGCTCCTGCTGGGCGCGGCGGTGCTCTCCGCGATCGCCCCCGTCGGCCTGGGGCTCGGCGCCGCCCATCCTGCAGGCCCGGACCCCTCGCTGCCCTGGGCGCTCGGTCTGGCGGCGGCGGGCCTGCTCGCCACGGTGGTGGGCATACGGCTGCTGGATCGTCTGCGCGGGGCCGTGCTGCGTGAGCAGGCCGCCCGCTGGGAGTCCGCCGGCACACTCGCGACGACGGGGGACCTGGCAGGCGCTGCGGGAGGGTTCCGTCCCCCGCCGACGGCCGGCCGCCGCCTGCCCGCGATCGGCCCCCGGCCCCTCGTGCTGCTGTACGCCCGGCGGGACGCGATCGCCTGGCTGCGCAGCCCGGAGCGGCTCGCGGCCGGCGTGCTCGCCGGGCTCGTCGGCGCCGCCCTCCTCGCCGTCTCGACCCTGCTGGCAGGCCCAACGGCCTGGGGTGCCGTAGTGCTGGGGAGCGCTGTGCTGTGGGGTGCCGGCAGTGCCGGCGCGGACGGCATGCGCCACGGCATCCAGACCCTCGGGGCACCGATGCTGCTGGGACAGACCGCAGCGATGCAGGTCCTCCTGCATGCCACGGCGCCCGCCGTGCTGATGGGCACCATCGCCGCTCTCGGCGGTGGGGGAGGGCTGCTGCTCGCCGGCGGGACGCTCGAGCTCTCCGGGGTGGCGCTGCCGGTCCTGCTGGCCCTGGTGCTGGTCGCCGCCCGGGCCCGGGACGCCGCGAAGGGCCCCATGCCGCTGTCGCTGATGACGCCGATCCCGACTCCGCAGGGCGACCTCTCGGTGCTCTCGGTGCTCGTCTGGCAGGCCGATGCCCTGCTGCTCGCAGTGCTGGCCGGGGCCGTCCTCGCCGGGCTGCTGATGCTGCTGGGCCCGGTCGCGATGCTGCTCGGTGCCGGGGCGCTCCTGGGTGCGATGGCGGCGATGACCCGCGCCCGGCTGCGAGCCCTGCGAGGATGAGCCGATGGACGGCACCTGGGACCTCCGCACCACCGGCAACCCGCTGATCCGGGCCGCGGGGAGGGGGCTGGCACGATGGAACGCACGTCATCCCTGGGACCACAACGCCCACTTCCACCGCTGGATCCTGCGCATCCTGCCGGATCCCGCGGGCCGGGTGCTGGACGTCGGCTGCGGGCGCGGCGCGCTGCTGGCCCGCCTGGCCGCACGGGCGGAGCGGGCCGAGGGCATCGACCCCGACCCCGGCATGGCGCGCGCCGCCGCCGGTGCCGTGGCCGGTCTGCGCGGAGCACAGGTACACCGGCGCACACTCGCGCAGCACGCCGACCTGCCGGGCTCCGCCGGTGCCTACGACGCGGTGACCATGGTCGCCTCGCTCCACCACCAGGACCTCGAGCAGGCCCTGACCCGTGCGCGCGCCCTGCTGCGGCCCCACGGGCACCTGCTCGTGGTCGCGATGGTGCGGCCGTCGACCCTCGCAGACCACCTGTGGGACGTCGCGAATGCGTTGTCGAACCCGCTGATCGGCCTGGCGAAGCACCCGCGTCCGGTGCGAGGCGGCGCTGAGCCGGAGGCCGTGCCGATGCCCGTCCGGGAGGCGAGCACCAGCCTCGCGGAGCTGCGCTCCCGAGCGCAGGCCACGCTGCCCGGGGTGGTGATCCGGCGGCGCGAGGGGTTCCGGGTCACGTTGCACTGGCAGCGGCCTGCCGCGGGGAGCTGATCAGCGCCTGCCGTGGCGGGCGATCACCTCACCCAGGCGGCCGACGGCGTCCTCGATCACGGCGGGGGAGTGGGTGACGAAGCTGAGCCGCATCGTCGAACGGTCCGGATCGTCGGCGAAGAAGGACCATCCCGGCAGGTACGCGACCCCGGCCTCGACGGCCTCGGAGAGCATCGTCTGCGCGTCGTAGCCCTCGCCGAGCGCCGCCCACAGGAACATCCCGCCCTCGGGGTGGGTGACGTGTGCGCCTGCGGGCAGCACCGGCGCGATCGCGGCGGCCATCGCGTCGCGGCGCTCGCGGTAGATCGCGCTGACGTGGGCCACGTGGGCGTCCAGATCCGCCGTCTCGAGGTACCGGGCCACGGTGAGCTGATCCACCACCGAGGACTGCATGGAGATCGCGGCCTTGGCGACCGCGAGGGTGTCCAGGACGGGGCCCTCCGCGCGCATCCAGCCGATCCGCACTCCCGGGCTCATCAGCTTGCTCATCGAGTTCAGCAGGATGGTGCGCTCGCTCATCCCGGGCAGCGCGGCGATCGGCGCCCAGGTGGTGCCGGAGAAGCTCAGCGCGCCGTAGGGGTCGTCCTCGATCAGCGGCACACCCGTGCGCCGGAGCACGTCGGCCACGGCCTCCCGGCGCGCGACGGGCATGGTGCGGCCGGTGGGGTTCTGGAACGTCGGGATCAGGTAGACCATCCGCGGGCGGTGGGTGCGGATCGCCTCCTCGAGCGCTTCCGGGATCACGCCGCCGTCGTCGGTGTCCACGCCGATCATGCGGGCGCCGTGGACTGAGAAGGCCTGGACCGCGGCGAGATAGGTGGGGGACTCCACCAGCACCACGTCACCGGGCTCGAGCATCGCCTGGGCCACGACGAACAGGCCTTCCTGGGACCCGGAGGTGACCCGGACCTGCGAGGCGTCCGTGGGCAGGTCGCGTGAGAGCCGGCGCGCGGCCTGCTCGCGCAGCTCCACCTCGCCCTCGCTGACGCCGTACTGCAGTGCCCGGTGGCCCCGGTGGGTGAGCACCCAGTCGTAGCAGGCCCTGACGTCCTCGAGCGCGAACAGCGACGGGTCCGGGATGCCGCCCGCGAAGGAGACGACGGACTCACGAGCGGCGAGGGTGAAGATGTCCTTCAGCGGGGAGGACTCCATCCCCGCGTAGCGTGCGGCGACGGGGAAGCGGAACGGCTGGCGGGAGGGCTCGGACGGAGCGGACACGGTCATCCGTCCATGGTGTCACGCGAGCAGGGCGCCCTCGAGGCGCAGCAGTGCCTGTTTCGTCTCGATCCCGCCTGCGTACCCCGTCATCGACCCGGTGCTTCCCAGCACTCGATGGCAGGGGATCACGATCGACAGCGGGTTCGAGCCGACGGCGGCGCCGACGGCCTGCGCGGCGCGCGGCCGACCGAGCGCGTGGGCGATCGCGCCGTAGGTGACGGTGGTGCCGCGGGGGATCTGCAGGAGCTGCGCCCAGACGGCGCGCTGGAAGTCGGTGCCCGTCGGGGCGAGCGGCAACGTGAACTCCTCGCGCTCGCCGGCGAGGTACTCGTGCAGCTGCTGCTCGGCCCGGTCGAGGAGGTCATGGGGTCCCTCGGCGGCGTCGCCCATCCGCTCGGCGGGCGGGAAGCGCAGCTGGCCCTCCCGCCAGAGGCCGACCAGGTCCTCTCCGTCGACGGCGAGCACGTAGCGGCCCAGGCGCGTGACGATCAGGCGGTGTACCGGGGCGCTGTGGTGGGGAGCGGTGGTCATGGGCGGTCCTTCCGGAGGGTGCGGCGTTCGGCGGGGAGGGTGTCGCGGTGGTGGAAGAGGTGCATCACCGCGTAGCTGCGCCAGGGCGAGGCGGCCGCGAGCGCCTCCTGCATCGAGGAGAAGTCCTCGGCGAGTCCGAGGTCGCGGGCGGCGGCCAGAAGCGCCACGTCCCGCGCCGGAGCCGCATCGATCGCACGCGCTCCGCGCAGCAGCGCGTAGTCGGCGGTCCAGGGACCGATCCCGCGACGGGCCAGCAGCTGCACGCGCAGCTCGGGCAGGGGCAGATGCGGATCCGGCGGATCGGCCAGCAGGTCCGTCAGGGCCCGGCGGCGGGCGCCCGGGCCCCGGAACCACTCCTCGGCGCGCGCCGCGGCGAGCGCGGGGGCGGCGGCCAGACGGTGGATGTGCTCGTCCCGCATCGCCTCGGGCAGCGCGGTCCCGAGCAGATCCGTGGCGCTGGTGAGCAGCGCGCGGGCACGGTCCGTGGTGATCTGCTGGCCCACCACCGCCCACAGCAGCGCCTCGGCGAGACTCGGGGTCCCCGGTAGGCGCACTCCGGGACGGGCATCGAGCAGCGGGGCGAGGAGCGGGAGGGAGGCCCGCAGTCCTGCATCGATCCCGACCGGATCGGCCTCGAGATCGAGCATCCGCCGGGCCAGGCCCACCGCCGCGGCCAGGTCCCGCGGATCCGAGAGCCGGGCCGTCAGCGGCAGCGGACCGCGGGGGACGCCCAGATCTACCTCGAGCACCGCGGGGCCATGGGGGAGCGGCACCGCGCGCCGCCAGCGCAGATCCTCGACGTGCTCGACGCCCGGGATCTCGCGCGCCGCGAACCAGCGGGCCAGGCCCTCGCCGTGGAACGGGCGGCGCACGGCGAGGGCGGCGTCCACCACCGCGACGTCGGTCGTCGAGGGGCGCGGCGCGGCCGGGGCGCTGCCCCGGATCGCCGACGGAGGGCGGCCGTAGATCCGGATCAGGGTCTCGTGCAGCTGCCGCTCGCTGCCGAAGCCGGAGGCCGCCGTGATCTCTGCGAGCGGCCAGGAGGTGCGGGTGAGCAGGTCATGAGCGCGCCGCGCGCGGGCCAACCGTGCATGGGCGATGGCACCCGAGCCGGTGGCCCCTACGAGCGCCCGGTGCAGGGTGCGCTCGGTGACATGCAGCCGTGCGGCCAAGTCTGCCACGTGCACGGCGCCGTCGGGCCGGGGGTCCAGGGCGCCGGCCGAGATCAGCTCGAGCGCGCGGGTGCTGAGCGACCCGGCGGCCTCGGCGGGGGCGGCGCCGGGCGGGGCGAGCGGGCCGCACCGCTTGCACGCCCGGTAGCCGCGCTCGACGGCGGCCGCCGCGCTGGGGGCGAACTCCACGCGGTCGCGGCGCGGTGTGCGGGACGGGCAGGAGGGGAGGCAGAAGATCCCGGTGGAGCGGACGCAGGTGAAGAAGACCCCGTCGAAGCGGGCATCGCGCGCGCAGATCGCCGCGTAGCGCTGATCCTCCGTGAGCATCTCCATGCCCCCAGTGAACCGCTGTGCGGCCTGCGGCGCCAGCGGGATCCGGACAGGGCGGTGCGGCGCCCGCCGCGCTGGGGACCCCGCACCGCCGGCGCGCGAGAGCTCATTCCCACCGGAACAACGCGAGGGCGATCACGACTCCGAGCACCAGGGTGATCACGAGGGACAGCACCGAGCCGCTGGGCACGGGCTGGCCGGCCCAGGCGGCGGACAGCGCGTCCACCCCCGCGCCGAAGGGCAGATGCGTGCCGAGCTCCGCGACGGGATCGGGGAGCGCGTCCCTCCCGCCGAACATCCCGCCCAGCGCTCCCAGGCCGAGGAAGCCGATGAGCCCGAACGCGACCGCAGCGCTGGGAGTGGGCGCGATGGCGGCGACGATCATCCCGGCGGAGTACATGGCGGCCGCGCACAGCACCAGCACGCCGATGGCCGCACCGACGTGGAGCGGCAGGTTGACGTCGAAGACGATCGCCGCGACCGCAACGGCGAGACCGATCCCCAGCACGGACTGCAGGATCGAGACGATCACCTGCGCGATCAGCACCATCATCGGGGACGCCGGGGTGACGGCCAGGCGTCGGAGGATCCCTGATCGGCGGTAGTAGGCCAGGAAGCTCGGCATGTTCAGCACCCCGATGAACGTCAGCACCATCACCATCACCAGGGGCATCACGAACAGGTCCAGTGCGGTGCGGTCCTCGATGAGCACGGCCTGGCTCGCCGACGGCGCACTGGTCAGCAGGATCAGCAGGGGGAGCCCCAACGGGGTGATCAGCCCGGCCGGGTCGCGGGCCACCATCGTGGCCTCCGCGCGCACCATGGTCAGCAGTGTGCGGAGCCCCGGCCGGTGCGGGCGGGGAAGCAGGGCACGGGCAGAGGCGTCGTGCGGGACTGCGGTGCTCATTCGGAGACCTCCATCTCGGGCAGCTCCTGGCCGGTCAGTGCGACGAACGCGTCCTCGAGGGAGTCGGCCCCGGACTCGGTGACGACCTGCGCCGGTGCGCCGGAGGTCAGCACGCGTCCGCGATCGAGCAGGACGATCCGGTCGCACAGCCGGGCCACCTCGTCCATCGCGTGGGAGACCAGCAGGATCGTCACCCCCTCGGCCTGCAGCTGCTCGACCGAGCGCCACATGCGGCGCCGTGCCCCAGGATCCAGGCCCGTGGTGAGCTCATCGAGGATCAGCACCCGAGGGCGACCGGCCAGCGCCAGCGCGACGGACACCCTCTGCTGCTGGCCGCCGGAGAGCTTCTCGAAGCGCTCGTCGGCCTTGCCCCTTAGCTCCACCAGCTCGAGGAGCTCGGTGCGGGGCCGCGGATCGGGATAGAAGCTCCGGTACAGCTCCAGCAGCTCGTTCACCGTCAGCGTGCCGTGCAGGTAGCCCTCCTGCAGCTGCACGCCCAGCACCTGTCGCACCCGTGCTCGGTCCCGGCGCGGATCCATGCCCATCACCGAAACCGTCCCGCGGTCGGGCCGGCGCAGTCCCGCGATCATCTCGATCGTGGTGGTCTTGCCGGCGCCGTTCGCGCCGAGGATCCCGAGCGTCTCCCCGGCGCCGACGCTCAGATCGACGGCGTCGACGGCGAGGGCGCCGCGGTATCTCTTGGTGAGGTCCTCGACCTGCACGGCGGGGGTCTTCAGGCTCTGCGTCGTCATGCCACGACGCTATGGAGCGGCCAGCCCGTCCCGCCTCTGCCCTCCGTCACCCCCTGAGGGGTCACCGACCATGACGATCGGCAGGGGCGCGCCGAGGACCGGGGATCGTAGGGTTGCCGTATGCGGTCACTGGGCACGGAAGGCTGGGCCGGGGCGGTGATGCTGGTGGTCGCCGTCGCGGTGTCGCTGCCCGCGCTGCTGGGGCTCGCCGATCCGGCGATCCCGCGCGCGCTGTGGGCGCTGCTGCTGGTGGCGCACCTCGCGGGCCTGCTCGGCGTGGCCGTCGCGCAGAGGCCGCGGCGCGGAGGCGCGGCGCTCGCCGGCGCCGTGGTCAGCGCGTGGCTGCTGGTGCTCACCGCGCCCGGCATGGGACTGCTCAACATCCTGGTGGTGATGACCGCCGCGATCAGCGTGTACACGGTGTCCCTGCGAGTCACCATGGCGATCATCGCGCTGAACTCCGGGGTGATCCTGCTGGCGCTGCAGCTGTCGACCGCGGACCTCTTCGAGACGCTGATGGTCGGCGGGTTCTATCTGCTGATCCAGCTGGCCAGCGCCTTCAGCACCGCCACCCTGCTGCGGGAGAAGCGGATGCGCACCGAGCTGGCGCAGGCGCACGTGGAGCTCAAGGCGGCGGGGATCCTGCTGGCGGAGTCGACCCGCACCGCGGAGAGGCTGCGGATCTCCCGGGAGCTCCACGACCTGATCGGGCACCAGCTGACGGTCCTCACCCTCAACCTCGAGGCGGCGAGGCACCTGGACGCCGAGCAGGGCCGCCCCCACATCGAGCGCGCGGACGAGGTGGCGCGCGGGCTGCTGCGCGATGTCCGGGCGACGGTGGGGGAGATGCGCTCGCGCCCCGCCGATCTGCGCAGGAGCCTGGAGGAGATGGTCGAGGGCATCCCCGGCCTCGCCGTCGAGGTCGCGACGGATCCCGAGCTGGACCTCCGGGACGAGCACCAGATCGCCTTCCTCCGCCTGGCCCAGGAAGCGGTGACCAACACGATCCGCCACTCCGGGGCGTCGCGGCTGACCATCGAGGTCTCGCGAGAGGATGACCAGATCATGCTCGTGGCACGGGACGACGGGATCGGTGCCCGCTCCGCCGAGCTGGGCAACGGACTGCGCGGCCTGCGCGAGAGGTTCGAGTCCCTCGGCGGGGACCTCACCGTCGACGGCGTCCGCGGATTCGCGGTCACCGGGCGGGTGGCGGTGACATGACCCGCGTGATCGTGGTCGACGACCAGGCGCTCGTGCGTGAGGGGATCCGGACCCTGCTGCAGGTGGCGGGGATCGAGGTGGTCGCGGAGGCGGCCGACGGCGACGAGGCGCTGACCGCGATCGCCGAGCATCCGGCGGACGTGGTGCTGATGGACCTGAGGATGCCGCGCCGTGACGGGATCTGGGCTCTCGAGCAGCTGAAGGCGACGGGCTCGGAGGTGCCCGTCCTCGTGCTCACCACCTTCGATGACGACGAGCTCGTGCTGAGGGCGCTGCGGGCCGGGGCTCGCGGCTATCTGCTCAAGGACGTCACCGTCGAGCGGCTCGCCCGGGCGGTGCACGCCCTCGCCTCCGGGGGCACCCTGGTCTCGCCCTCGATCACGGAGGGCCTGCTGCGTGCGATCCGTGCCGATCCGGCGCCTCCGCGGGAGGCCCACGCACCGCTCCAGACGCTGACCGAGCGGGAGACCGACGTGCTGCGCATGCTCGCCGAGGGGTACAGCACCCGCGAGATCGCCGAGCTGCTCCACCTGGCCGAGGGCACCGTCAAGAATCACATCTCGACGATCCTGCAGAAGCTGGGGGCCAGGGACCGCACCAGCGCGGTGCTGCGAGCGCTGCGCGAGGGCGTGCTCGGCTAGGGGGCCCGGCCGAGAGCGGCACGAACGGAACGAAGCCGCGGCATCCGGAGGGACGCCGCGGCCTCGAGCAATCGGAGCGGGCGACGGGAATCGAACCCGCGTAATCAGTTTGGAAGACTGAGGCTCTACCATTGAGCTACGCCCGCGTTGCCGCACCATTGAACCAGATCAGCGCCGTCTTGGCACATCTGCAGTGGCGCAGCCGACATGCATCTGCTCACAGCCCCCGCCGCCGCTCCGTCACCGTGTACGAGGAACAGGTAATATTCGCTGGGTTGCCCTCCGGGGTGTAGCTCAGCTTGGTAGAGCACCCGCTTTGGGAGCGGGAAGTCGCAGGTTCAAATCCTGTCACCCCGACTCCGCACCGGGTCGCCGTCGTGCGAGCCCCCGGGGCGCCGCGAGAATCGTCCATCCGATGTCCATCCACAGGGAGACCTGACCAGTGAAGACCGAGTCCGAGAAGCTCAGCCCGACCCGGGTGAAGCTCACCGTCGAGGTGCCCTTCGACGAGCTCAAGCCGGCCGTCGAGGCTGCCACCAAGAAGATCGCCGACCAGGTGCAGATCCCGGGCTTCCGCAAGGGCAAGGTCCCCTCCAAGCTCGTCGAGCAGCGCTTCGGCCGCCCCGCGATCATGCAGGAGGCCGTCAACGACGCCCTGCCCGATTTCTACCAGCAGGCCGCCGCCGAGGCGGAGCTCAAGCCCGTCGGCCGCCCCGAGGTCGAGGTCGGCGAGGTCCCCGGCCTGGACGGCTCGGAGGAGGGCGATCTCCGCTTCACCGTCGAGCAGGACGTGCGCCCCGAGATCGAGCTGCCCGACTTCTCGACCTACGAGGTCGAGATCGAGGAGCCCGAGGTCGATGACGACGCCGTCGAGGTGCGTCTGACCGAGCTGCGCGAGCGCTTCGGCACCCTGGTGGGCGTGGACCGCCCCGCCGCCGACGGCGATTTCGTCTCCCTCGACATGGTCGCGACCATCGACGACGAGGAGATCGAGTCCGTCGAGGGCGTGTCCTACCAGATCGGTGAGGGCAACATGCTCGAGGGCCTCGACGAGGCGCTCATCGGCCTCTCGGCCGAGGAGACCACCACCTTCGAGTCCGAGCTCGCCGGTGGCGAGCGGGCGGGCGAGAAGGCGCAGGTCAAGGTCACCGCGCAGTCCGTCAAGGTGCGCGAGCTGCCCGAGGCCGACGACGAGTTCGCCGAGATGGCCTCCGAGTTCGACACGATCGACGAGCTCAAGGAGGACCTCAAGAAGCAGGCCGCGGCCGACGCCGAGGGCAACCGTGTGGCCCTGGCCCGCAACGCCCTGCTCGAGAAGCTCCTCGAGGAGCTCGAGATCCCCGTCCCCGCGCAGCTGGTGGAGGACGAGATCGCCTCCCACCTCGAGAACGAGGGCAAGGAGGCGGGGGATCCGCACGGCGAGGAGATCCGCGAGGACACCGAGAAGGCCGTCCGGGCGCAGTTCCTGCTCGACGAGATCAACGGCACCCGTGAGGTCCAGGTCGATCAGAACGACCTGATGGGCTACATGAGCCAGCTGTCGGCCCAGTACGGCATCGAGCCCAACCAGCTGCTGCAGATGCTGGCCCAGTCCGGGCAGCTCGAGCAGATCTTCTCCGAGGTCCAGCGCTCCAAGGCGCTCGACGTCGTCCTCGCGGACGTCGTCGTGAAGAACGCCGCCGGTGACGTGCTCGACCTGGGACTGAAGACCGAGGAAGCCGAGGACGCGCAGGCCGACGAGGCGAAGGCCGACGAAGCGCAGGCCGATGACGCCGCGGAGGAGCCCGCGGCGGAGAAGGCCCCCGCCGAGAAGGCTCCGGCCGAGAAGCCGGCCGCCGAGAAGGCCCCGGCCAAGAAGGCTGCGGCAGAGTCCGACGAGGCGCAGGCCGAAGACGCCGCGGAGGAGCCCGCTGCGAAGAAGGCTCCGGCCAAGAAGGCTCCGGCCAAGAAGCCAGCCGCCAAGAAGGCTCCGGCCAAGAAGGCTCCAGCCAAGAAGGCCGCAGCGAAGAAGGACGAGGCCGCCGAGGCGACCGAGACGGAGTGATCCACCGCCCCATCGACGGGGCGCAGCAGGACGGCGGGCCGTCACCTCTCGAGGTGGCGGCCCGCCGTCGTCATGGGGTGGATCGAGCGAACGGGCCGCGTGCTGTGAGGTCCTCTCCGGGGGTCCGCCATGATGTTCCTCCGCGGTCGGAGCCTGCGGCGGGGGTCGGAACGGCACACAGGTCCTGCCGACGCATCGCCCTCGGGGAGCCCGCCGAGGGTCCCGCGGCGCTCGCGCTGGAGCGCACGTCGTCGGCCGCCTCCGGCGGGCGAGCACGTCGAGGAGCGCCAGATGCTCACCGCCCCCTGACGCCGGGGGACGGACCCCGGGTGCTCGGGGCCCGGCGGCGGGCCGCTCCCATGCGAGACGGAGGGACCGATCCCCTGCGCCGAGGCGGCGAGGGACAGGACCTGCCGCCCTGCAGGAAGGGTCCGGCAACGACAGCGGCCCGGCTCCCCGAGGAGGGAGCCGGGCCGCTGGGGTCCGTGATCGCGGTCGATCAGCGGTAGGTCACGAAGCCGGTCGGGTTGCCCCAGATGGAGCGCTCGACGACGCGCTGCTTCGAGCCGGAGGCGTCGATGATCTTTCCGTTGCCGGCGTAGATCGCGACGTGGCCGGGCCAGGCGACGATGTCGCCGGGCTGGGCCTGGGACTGGGAGATCCAGCGCCCGCCGTTGGCGATCTGGCTGGAGGTGCGGGGGATGTCGATGCCCGCGGCCTGGTAGGCGTAGTTCACCAGGCCGGAGCAGTCCATGCCGCTGAGCGAGGAGCCGCCCCAGCTGTACGGGGTGCCCACGACCGAGCGGGCCGCGTCCACGATCGAGCTGCTCGAGCTCGAGGAGGAGGAGGTGGAGACCGAGGCACCGCCGGTGGAGACGCCGGCACCGTTGAGGGCCCCGCGGGTCTTCGGTCCGACGACACCGTCGACGAGGAGGCCGTTGGAGGACTGGTAGCTCTTGACCGCCGAGTGGGTGCGGGGGCCGAAGACGCCGTCGACCGCCAGGTTCGCGCCCTGGTCGTTGAGCGCGGCCTGGAGGTCCTGGACCGCGCCGCCGCGGGAGCCCCAGCGGAGCTTCTGGGTGGAGTCGAGGACAGCCGACGGGGCGGTGACCGTGGGCGCGGCGGGGAGGGCCTGCGCGGCGGGGGCGCTCGCGGCCGGCGCAGCGGGAGCGGCGGGAGCGGACGGGGCGGCCTGGGCCGCTCCGCCGGTGAACGCGGTGCCGAGGACGACGCCGCCGAGCACGGCCGCTCCGCCGAGACCACGCGCCGCGCGCTGCGCGTGCTGGGTGGGGAGCTGGGCGCGACCGGGGAGACGGTGGGTGTTGTTCTGGGCCATGATGTGCGGTTCGTTCCTTCCGAGCCCGACCTGTGGCCGGGGATGTGCTGCTTGCAGTTCGGGGCCACGGGGTCCTGAGTGGTCCTGGCGGGAGACCGCCGTCGCCGTGGCGATGGGACCACCGTAGGAGCGGCGGACCACCCAGGTCAGCGGGCTTGGCAGAGCCCGACCGTTGATTTGGGGCGGTCTTTACGCATCCGGGCCCTCCGTGACCAGAACGCACCCCGACTTGACGTTGCGGGGAGGCGTGGCGCACCCCCGGAGGTCCGCAGCGGCGGCACCGGCCGGGTGCGGTGCAGTGCGCCTGCGGCGAACAGGGCGCGTGCGGGCGGCGCCCAGCGCCTAGAGTCGACCCATCAGCGAATTCCGGCATGAAGGAGACCCCGTGTCCTCGCAGAGCACTCAGACCTCCCCGCCCCGCGACGTGGTCGGCGACGCCCCGATGGGGCTGGACGACAACGTCTATCAGCGACTGCTGCGTGAGCGCATCGTGTGGCTCGGCTCGGAGGTGCGCGACGAGAACGCCAACGCCATCTGCTCGAAGCTGCTCCTGCTCGCGGCGGAGGACCCGGACGAGGACATCTACCTCTACATCAACAGCCCCGGCGGCTCGATCACGGCCGGCATGGCCATCTACGACACCATGCAGTTCGTCAAGCCCGACGTGGTGACGGTCGGCATGGGTATGGCCGCCTCGATGGGCCAGTTCCTGCTCTCCTCCGGCACCAAGGGCAAGCGCTACGCCACCCCGCACACCCGGGTGCTGATGCACCAGCCGCTGGGCGGTCTGGGCGGAACCGCCACGGACATCAAGATCCAGGCCGATCTGATCCTGTCGATGAAGCGCACGCTCGCCGAGCTGATCGCGGAGCAGACCGGCAAGAGCGTCGAGCAGATCACCGCCGACTCCGATCGCGACAAGTGGTTCACCGCCACCGAGGCCCTCGAGTACGGCTTCATCGACAAGATCGTCAGCGGTTCCGGCGACGTCACCGGCGGTGGCGGCACCGCCGAGTGACGCCCCCCGGCCCCACCGACCGCCCTTCACGCAAGGAGACCCCGTGACCTTCGATCCCCGCGCCCTCGGCGCGCTCCCGACCGCCCAGGCGGGCCGCCTGGCCCCCATGCCCAGTTCGCGCTACGTGCTGCCTCAGTACGAGGAGCGCACCGCATACGGCATGAAGCGCCAGGACCCCTACACCAAGCTGTTCGAGGACCGCATCATCTTCCTCGGCGTCCAGGTCGACGACGCCTCGGCCGACGACGTCATGGCCCAGCTGCTGGTCCTGGAGTCCCAGGACCCGGACCGCGACATCACCCTCTACATCAACAGCCCCGGCGGCTCGTTCACGGCGCTGACCGCCATCTACGACACCATGCAGTACATCAAGCCCGAGATCACCACCGTGTGCCTCGGTCAGGCCGCCTCGGCCGCCGCGGTGCTGCTGGCCGCCGGGGCGCCCGGGAAGCGGCTCGCGCTGCCCAACGCCCGGATCCTCATCCATCAGCCGGCCATGGGCGGCGAGGGCGGCGGCGGCCAGGCCTCCGACCTGGAGATCCAGGCGAACGAGATCATGCGCATGCGCGAATGGCTCGAGGAGACCCTGGCGTTCCACTCCGGCCGCACCAAGGAGCAGGTGAGCACGGACATCGAGCGCGACAAGATCCTCACGGCGAAGTCCGCGCTCGAGTACGGGCTCGTCGACCAGGTCCTGGAGTCCCGCAAGGCTCCCGCGGCACAGATCGCGAAGTGACCCTCGCCGCTGCGGGGGCCCTCGAGCCCTCCGCAGCGGCACCCCCGCCCCTCCGCCCGGAGGGGCGGGACCGCCTGGCCGGGGCCGTGTGCCCGGCCCGGGACGCGGCATCCCCGGAGCGTCGCCTCCCGTGATCGGACAGCTCTTCGCGATACCGTGGTGACGGTCCGCACGGCCCGGGGAACGCTCCCGCGGGAACCGCGGAGCGCACTGCTGACGGCCTGACGAGAGGACACGGACATGGCGCGTACGAGCGATGGATCCGACGTGTTCAAATGCTCCTTCTGCGGGAAGTCGCAGAAGCAGGTCGAGCGGCTGATCTCCGGTCCCGGGGTGTACATCTGCGAAGAGTGCATCGAGCTGTGCAACGAGATCATCGCCGAGGAGATCCAGGCCGCCCAGCCCGCCTCGCAGGAGCAGGCGCCGTTGCCCGCCCCGCGGGAGATCTTCGACTTCCTCGAGCAGTACGTCGTCGGCCAGGAGCCCGCCAAGCGCGCACTGTCGGTCGCGGTCTACAACCACTACAAGCGCGTACGCGCGCAGGAGTCCGAGCAGCCCGGAGGTCCCGCCCAGAACGCCGCCGCGAGCCTCGCCGAGGAGACCGACGCCGAGGGCGACGAGGTCGAGGTCGCCAAGTCCAACGTGATGATGGTGGGGCCCACCGGGTGCGGGAAGACCTATCTCGCCCAGACCCTCGCCAGGATGCTCGACGTGCCCTTCGCGATGGCGGACGCGACAGCGCTCACCGAGGCCGGGTACGTGGGCGAGGACGTCGAGAACATCCTGCTCAAGCTGCTGCAGGCCGCCGACTACGACGTCAAGAAGGCCGAGCGCGGGATCATCTACATCGACGAGGTCGACAAGATCGGTCGGAAGTCCGAGAACCCCTCGATCACCCGGGACGTCTCCGGCGAGGGCGTGCAGCAGGCGTTGCTGAAGATCATCGAGGGCACGGTCGCCGCGGTGCCCCCGCAGGGCGGGCGCAAGCACCCGCACCAGGAGTTCATCCAGATCGACACCTCCAACGTGCTCTTCATCGTCGGCGGCGCCTTCGCCGGCCTGGAGAAGATCATCGAGGCTCGGGCCGGCAAGCAGGGCCTGGGCTTTGGCGCCGAGCTGCACTCGGCCAAGGACTCCGCCGAGCACTACGAGGACGTGCTGCCCGAGGACCTGATGAAGTTCGGGCTGATCCCGGAGTTCATCGGCCGGCTGCCGGTGATGACCTCGGTACGCCCGCTCGATCGAGACGCGCTCGTGCAGATCCTCGTCGAGCCGCGTAACGCGCTCGTCAAGCAGTACACGAAGCTGTTCGAGCTGGACAACGTGGAGCTGGAGTTCCAGCAGGACGCGCTCGAAGCGATGGCAGACCAGGCGGTGCTGCGCGGCACGGGAGCGCGCGGCTTGCGCGCGATCATGGAGGAAGTGCTGCTGTCGGTGATG
>DATGUQ010000015.1:0-17627 GCA_035301145.1 Brachybacterium sp.
GCTCGCTCGCGATCGACCTGCTGCAGGCCACCGGGCTGACCGCGCCCGAGGCCAAGCAGTTCCTGCCCAGCCTCGTGATCGCCGCGGACGGCGACGCCATCGGCCCTCGCCCGCTGACGATGGAGATGCAGGCGCTGGAGCCGCCGGCGACCACGGAGGCCCTCGAGATGCTGATCACCTCCCGCTCGGATCCCGATCGGCTGCGCTGAGGGGGGCAGGTCGGCCTGCTGCACCGCGGGCGGCGCCCGCCCCGTCGGCGCCCGCCCCGTCGGCGCCCGCCCCGTCGGCGCCCCGGCGGCTCCCCCACCCGGCGGCGCCGCGCCATGAGGTTTTGTGCCCCTACGGACCGGTCATCGCGCCGACACCGGTCGTGGAGGGACCTGACTCGGCTCGCGACGGGCGGTGGTGGCGCACAGAGACCCCAGGCATCCGGCGTCTCTTCAGCCCCGACCCGTATCCTGAAGCGATGATCGCCCTCATCCAGATGTGGATCTTCCTCGTGCTCGCCGTGGCCCTGCTGGCCGTGGAGATCTGGGCGCTGGTGAACGCGCTGCGCTTCCGGGCCGACGCGTACGTCGCGGCCGGCAAGCGCAGCAAGACCTTCTGGGGCGTCCTGACGGGCGTCGCGGTGCTGCTGGGCTTCCTCTCCCTCCCCTATCCGGTGGGCCGGGGCAGCTCGATGCTGTTCATGATCGCCGGCGTGGTGATCGCCGGCATCTTCCTGGCCGACGTGCTGCCCGCGCTGAAGCGGGTGATGGGCCGCGCCGCCGGCAACCGGTGGTGACGGCCATTCCCAGCAGCGTCAGGAGCCCTCACCGGACTCCGCGACAGCTCGCGCCGGATCCAGCAGTCGCCGCATCCCCTCGGTGAGGGCCTCCGGCCCCGGAAGCACGTTCCCGGACAGCAGGAGCAGACCGGCGCCCTGATCGAGTGCCGCCAGGAGCAGCCCGACCTGACCCGTCGTCAGGTGCTCCCCCTCCGCCCCGGCACCGCGCGCGATCTCCTCGTACCTGGCCAGCAGAGCGCTCAGGCGCTGATGGAGCTGCGGGGCGAGCACCTCGTCCCGTGCGGCGGCCGCGATGAACTCCAGCGTGGCCAGCGCGAAGCCCTGCGCGGCCTCGTGCGGGGCACCCTCGCGGGCGACCGCGGCCTGCCCGGTCGAGGCCGGCCCGGCCTCCCGTCGGAACGGGTCCTGGAAGTCCGCGCCGGCCGATTCCATGTTCTTGTCGAGAGCGGCCAGGAAGAGATCGGACTTCGCCGCGAAGTTCGAGTAGACGGCGCCTTTGGAGAAGCCCGCTTCCCGGGCGATCCGCTCGAGGGTCGCCGCGTGGTAGCCCTCGTCGGAGAACACGGCCCGCGCCGCGAAGATCAGCGCCTCGCGGGTCTGCTGCTGCCGGTCCCGTCGTGAGAGGGGGTCGGGGAGCTGCGTCATCCCCCGAGCATAGATCGCCACCCCTTGACGTACTGCGAGTATCCACATACCGTCAGTTTTCAGAAACTCGCGGTATGTGGATCGGGCCCGAGGAGCTGATATGTCCCCCGATGTCCTGCGCATCAGCGAGCTCACCCGCCGCTACGGAGCGGTGCTGGCCAATGACGACATCTCCCTGCGAGTCTCCGCCGCGGAGATCGTGGGGCTGCTGGGCCACAACGGCGCCGGCAAGAGCACGCTCGTCTCCCAGGTGGTGGGCCTGGTGAAGCCGGATGCCGGGCAGATCCTGCTCGGCGACACCGATGCCGTCCGGCATCCGGCCGCGGCCCGTCGCCACGTGGCGCTGCAGCCGCAGTCCCAGACCCCCATCGACGGTCTCACCCCGCGCACCGCGATCCAGATCGCCGGGCGCCTGCGCGGCCTGTCGAGGCGGGATGCCCGCCGCTCGGCCGAGGACTTGGCGGAGGAGCTCGACATCGGCCCCTGGTTGGACCGGCGCGCCCTGCCCGAGGGCGCGGGGCTGTCCGGCGGGATCCGCCGGCTCACCGGTTTCGCGATGGCCGTCGCGGCGCCGGCGCCGCTGCTGATCCTCGATGAGCCCACCAACGACATCGACCCCTCCCGGCGACGGCTGCTGTGGGACGCCCTGCGCCGCCGCGCCGACGAGGGGGCAGGGGCCCTGCTGGTCACCCACAACGTCGCCGAGGCCGAGCGGATCGTGGACGAACTGGTGGTCCTGGACCGCGGGCGCGTGGTCGCCTCGGGCTCCCCCACCCGGCTCCGCGGCACCCAGGACAGCGACCTGCGCCTCGAGCTGCAGCCGGCTCCCGGGGTCGAGGATCCCTCCGAGCTCGCGACGGCACCACCCGTACGGCGCCGGACGCGCACCGGCCGCCGCACTCTGCTGACGATCGCCGCCGACGATGCGGCGAGCGCCGTCGCCTGGGCCACCGAGCAGCGGGCGCGGGGACTGCTCGAGGGGTTCAGCCTGGCGCCGGTGACCCTCGAGGACGCCTATCTGGCGCTGGCCTCTCCCGGTGCCGGCGCCGACAGCTCCCGCCCCGTCCCTGCCGACCCTACGAGGTGACCGTCCATGTCTGATCCCGCCGCTCCGACGCCCCTGAGCGTCCTGTCCCGTGCGAGTGCGCCTCCTGCCCCGGTCCGGACCGGGGCGGTGACCGGGTTCCTCACCCTGATGCGCTGGTCGCTCGCATCGGCCGGGGCCATGCTCCCGCTGATCGTGATCATCCAGGCGATGCTCGCCGCAGGCATCATCATCGGCTTCGGCTTCGTGATCGGGGACATCACCCCAACCGGGGCCCTGTTCCTGTCCACGGGAGCGCCCACGATCCTGCTGCTGACCATCGGGCTGGTGATCGTCCCCCAGGGCGTCTCCCGCGCGCGGGCCGGAGGTGCCTTCGACTACCAGCGCGCCCTGCCCGTGGCGCGGCCGCTGCTGCTGCTCGTGGACCTCGTGGTGTGGGCGCTGATCGCTCTGCCCGGGGTCGCGGTCGGGCTGCTCGTGGCCCGGCTGCGCTTCGACCTGACCTTCTCCTTCGACTGGCCGCTGCTGATCATCGCCTCGCTGCTGGTCACCACGATGGCCACCGCCGTCGGCTATGCGATCGCGGTCTCCATGCCGCCGATGCCGGCGCAGATGACCAGCCAGGTGCTCGTGTTCTTCGTGCTGCTGTTCTCGCCGATCACCTTCCCGGCCGACCAGCTGCCGCAGTGGTTCCAGCTGCTGCACGACCAGCTGCCGATCCGTCCGGCCGCCGACCTCCTGCGCGCCGGCATCGCCGCGCAGAGCTTCACCGCCGAGCTGCGGGACCTCGTCGTGCTGGTCGCGTGGACAGCCCTGGGCCTGGTGGTGACGGCGCGGGCGCTGGTACGACGGCGCTGATCGCAGCCGCCCCGGTATCGCATGTGCGAGAGACCCTCGGCTCCCGCTGCGACGAGCAGGAGCCGAGGGTCTCCGCGGTGAGCGAGCGGGGTGCCGCTCTGATGGGCTCAGGCCTGGTGCGTGCCGGCCGAGCGCAGGTTCTGGCAGGCCTCGACGACGCGGGCGGCCATCCCGGCCTCGGCCTTCTTGCCCCAGGCGCGGGGGTCGTAGGCCTTCTTGTTGCCGACCTCGCCGTCGACCTTCAGCACGCCGTCGTAGTTCTCGAACATGTGCGAGACCGCGGGGCGGGTGAAGGCGTACTGGGTGTCGGTGTCGATGTTCATCTTGATGGTGCCGTAGTCCAGCGCCTCGGAGATCTCCTGCTCGGTGGAGCCGGAGCCGCCGTGCATGACCAGGTCGAAGGGGCGCTCCTTGCCGTACTTCTCGCCGACGACCTTCTGGATGTCGTCGAGGACCTTCGGGCGCAGCTTCACGTTGCCCGGCTTGTACACGCCGTGCACGTTGCCGAAGGTGAGGGCGGTCAGGTAGCGGCCGCGCTCGCCCAGGCCGAGCTTGGCGGCGGTCTTCAGGCCGTCCTCGGGGGTGGAGAAGAGCTTCTCATTGGGGACGTCGGCGGCCACGCCGTCCTCCTCGCCGCCGACGACGCCGACCTCGATCTCGAGGATCTTCTTGGCCTCGACGGACTTCTCGAGCAGACGCTCGGCGATCTCGAGGTTCTCGTCGACCGGCACGGCCGAGCCGTCCCACATGTGCGACTGGAACAGCGGGTCCAGGCCCTTCTTCACGCGGTTCTCGAGGTCCCACTCGATCAGCGGCTCCACCCAGGTGGGCAGGACCTCCTTGGCGCAGTGGTCCGTGTGCAGCGCGACGTTGATCGGGTAGTTCTTGGCCACCGCGTGCACGTACTCGGCGAGCGCGATCGAGCCGGCGACCCGGTCCTTGATGGTGGAGCCGGAGAGGTACTCGGCGCCGCCGAAGGACACCTGGATGATGCCGTCGGAGCCCGCCTCGGCGAAGCCCTGCAGCGCCGCGGTGGCCGTCTGCGAGCTGGAGACGTTGACGGCGGGGTAGGCGAACTTTCCGGCCTTGGCCCGGTCGATCATCTCGTTGTACTGATCCGGGGTGACGACTGCCATGTGGCATTCTCCTTCGCTGAAGCAGTGGGCGACGGCCGGCGGTGAGGAGCACCGCGCAGGGCCGTCCGATCGCACCCATTGTTCCACAGCGACCCTGACGAGCCGCTGTCGGAGGTCCCTCGTGGACAGAGTGCCCTGCGCAGCCCGGACAGAGCGCTCGGCGCCGCCTGGACGGAGTGCTCAGCGCAGCGGCCCCGGGGGCACCTCGGCGTGCTGCAGGATCCAGCTGTGCATCGCGATCGCGGCCGCTGCGGCGACGTTGATCGAGCGGGTCGAGCCGAACTGCGTGATGCCGACGACGAGGTCCGCGGCGGCGAGGATCTCGGGGCTGACCCCGGGGCCCTCCTGGCCCACCACCAGCACGGCGTCGTGGGGCAGCGGGGTGTGCTCGATCGGCTGCGCCCCTTCCACGAGGTCGATGGCGACCAGCGGTCGACCCTGCTCACGGGCCCAGGCGATCAGGTGCGCGGCGTCGGGGTGGTGGATCTCGTGCTGGTAGCGGTCGGTGACCATCGCGCCACGCCGGTTCCAGCGCCTGCGGCCCACGATGTGGAAGGCGCCGACGGCGAAGGCGTTGGCGGTGCGCACCACCGAGCCGATGTTCGCGTCGTGCTCGAGGTTCTCGATCGCGACGTGCAGGCTGTGGCGGTGCAGGTCGAGCTCGGCGATGATCGCCTCGCGCCGCCAGTACCGGAACCGGTCCTCGACGTTGCGGCGGTCCCCACCGGCGAGCAGCTCAGGGTCCAGGCGGGGATCGTCCGGCCACGGCTCGGGGTGCGGGCCGACGCCGATCTCACGGACCGGGTCGGCGCTCCTGCCGCGCCCGGCGTCGTCGCGGTCGGGAGGTGTCACCGCTCCTCGCTCTGCTCGGCGACGGCCCCGGTCTCGAGCTCCTCGAGGTGGGCCCGGTCCGGATCGGGCAGGCCCAGCCTGCGGCGCCTGCGCTCCCGCAGGATCAGCCGCACCACGAACACCGCCACCACGAGCGCCACCGCCACGTAGACGACGTCGGAGAAGATGTCGGTGTACGGCTCGATGACGGTCCAGTTGCTGCCCATGTAGTACCCGATCGTCACGAAGACCGAGTTCCAGATGGCGCTGCCGGCGGCGGTGAGCAGGGTGAACATCCCGATCGGCATCGCGTACAGGCCCGCGGGGATCGAGATCAGCGAGCGGATCCCGGGGACGAAGCGGCCGAAGAAGATGGCCTTGCAGCCGTGACGGTCCATGAACTCGACGGACTTGTCGTAGTCCCCGACGTGCACCAGCGGCAACCGGATCACGATCCTGCGCAGCCGCTGCGGGCCCAGCAGGCGGCCCAGCCCGTACAGCAGGCAGGCCCCGACGACGGAGCCCGCCACGGAGGCCAGCAGCATCGCCCAGTAGGAGCTGTCCGGCCCGGCGGAGGTCACCCCGGCCAGCGGCAGGACCACCTCGGAGGGGATCGGCGGGAACAGGTTCTCGAGGAAGATCAGCAGGAAGACGCCGACGGCGCCGAGGCTGTCCATGGTCTCGACCGCCCAGTCGACGATGTTCATCCAGGCTCCTCGCACAGTGCGATCCGGTGGGTCTGCGTGCAGGTGGGCCGCAGCACGCTGAGGGATCCGTGCCTGCCGGCGGGCGGACCGTCGGGGGTGCCGATCGACCGCGCCTCGGTCCGCGTCCCATCCTAAGCGGCTCCGGCCACCGTCGATACGACCGACCGGTCACGTCCCCAGGGCCTTCACGTCACCTGTTCCGCCTGCTCACAGCGCGAGGCAGGCCTGGAGAACGCTCGCCCCGGGGAGCGCTCCCTCAGATCTCCAGCTCGGAGATGTCGTAGGCGGCGAGGTACCGGTGCCCGGCGGCCTCGACGGCCTCGCGGGAGGCGTCCGAGCGGTGGACGATCACGGCCACCGCGGCGATGTCCGCACCGGCCTCGGTGAGGGCCTCGCAGGCGGTGAGCACGCTGCCGCCGGTGGTGGAGGTGTCCTCGACCGCGACCACGCGACGGCCGGTGACGTCCGGTCCCTCGATGCGGCGCTGCAGCCCGTGGGCCTTGTTGGCCTTGCGCACCACGAAGGCGTCCAGGGGGGCGGTCGCCCCGTCGGCCGCGGAGGCGTGCAGGATCGAGGTGGCCACCGGGTCGGCGCCCAGGGTCAGCCCGCCCACGGCCTCGACGCCGGGGACCAGGCCCTCGCGGCGCAGCAGGTCGAGCATCACCCGCCCCACCAGCGGGGCCGCCTCGTGGTGGAGGGTGACGCGGCGCAGGTCGACGTAGTGATCGGCCTCGGCGCCGGAGGAGAGCACGACGTGGCCGCGGACCACGGCGAGATCCCGGATCAGGACGCGCAGACGCTCGCGCGCATCCTCGATCGACAGCGGCTGGACGGGTGCGGTGCGGGGATCGGCCATGCGGTCAGACTAATGGACTGCGCTGCGACGCTCCGCCACGACGGGCGGACCTCCCCGGTCCCGGCCGGTGGGACTACGCGTCGTCCTCCCGCTGCCAGGGTGCGTGCAGCTTCCGCCGGGACGCGCGGCGGCGGGAGCGCTGCACGGAGCGTGCCCGCAACCGGCGGTACCAATCAGGGGAGGTCAGCGCCCGCACCAGCGGGCGCGGTGCCAGGCGGGAGACCTCCCCGGCGGTGCGGTACTTCACCGACGGGATCGACAGCACGGCGCCCCGGGCCGTGTCCTTCAGCGCCTGCTCCACGACGTAGGGGGCCTTCAGCCAGGTGATCCGGGGCAGCCCGTCCATGGCCATGCCCGCGCGCTCGTGGAACTCGGTCTGCACGAAGCCGGGAAGCAGGGCGGTGGCGGTGACCCCGGTGCCCTCGAGCTCCATCGCCAGGGATTCGGTGAACACCGTCACCCAGCTCTTGGAGGCGGCGTAGGGGCCGGCGGTGGTGTACCCGGCGAGCGAGCTGACGTTGAGGATCGCGCCGCGGCGGCGCTGGACCATGGTGCGGGCCGCGGCGTGGGAGAGCACCAGCACCGCGCGCATCAGGGTGTCCAGCTGCTTCTCGTGGTCCTCGATGCCGACCTCGAGGAAGCCTCCGCGCAGCCCGTAGCCGGCGTTGTTGACCAGGAGGTCGATCCGTTCCACGGGGTCGGTCAGGCGCAGCGCGACCCGCTCGAGCTGCTCGCGGTCGGAGAGGTCCGCGGGGAGCACCTCGACCTCGATGCTGTGCACGTCGCGGAGCTGGGCGGTGACGGCGCGCAGTCGGTCCTCGTCACGGGAGACCAGCACGAGGTCGTGCCCGGTCCCGGCCAGCTGCCAGGCGAATTCGAGGCCGAGTCCGGAGGTCGATCCGGTGACGAGTGCGCGCGCCATGACGTGAGTTTACGACGGCCGGAGCGCTTCGGCGCGTATCCGCCCTCCGCCGTAGGATCGGGTCATGCGCATCGCGACCTGGAACATCAACTCACTGCGCGCCCGGATGGATCGGGTGCTCGCCTTCCTCGAGCGGCACGACGTGGACGTGCTCGCCCTGCAGGAGACGAAGGCCAAGCCCGAGCAGCTGGACCTGACGGCCCTGGAGGCGGCCGGGTACGAGGTGGCCGCACACGGGCTGAACCAGTGGAACGGGGTCGCGCTGATCTCCCGCGTGGGTCTGACCGATGTGCGCACCGCGCTGCCGGACGTGCCCTCGTTCCCCGAGGACGGCACGGGCGTGGTCGAGGCGCGGGCGCTGAGCGGCATCGTCGGCGACGGCCTGCGGATCTGGTCGCTGTACGCCCCCAACGGCCGCGAGATCGACCACCCCCACTACGCCTACAAGCTGCGCTGGCTGGAGGCGCTGCGCGCCGAGGGCACGCGCGAGCTCGCGGCCGATCCCGGTGCCCGCGTGGCGCTGGTGGGCGACTTCAACGTCGCCCCGCAGGACGAGGACGTGTGGGACATGGCGTTCTTCGAGGGGAGGACCCACGTCACCGAGCCCGAGCGGGCCGCGTTCCGCGCCGTGGTGGAGGCCGGCTACGCCGACGTGGTGCGCGCGGATCACCCCGGCCCCGGCGTCTACACCTACTGGGACTACCAGCAGCTGCGCTTCCCGAAGCGGGAGGGGATGCGGATCGATTTCGTGCTGGGCTCCCCCGCCGTGGAGTCCGCGGTGACCGGGTCCTTCATCGACCGCGAGGAGCGCAAGGGCAAGGGCGCCTCGGACCACGCCCCGGTGGTCGTCGACCTGTCGTTCTGAGAACACCCGTGCACAGGGTGGAGCGGCGCCGCGATCTCTCGCGCCGCCGCTCCGGACGAACCATCTGCAACGGGATCAGGCGTACACGTGGTGTAGCTGCGGTGGCGCTTTCGACGCCTCACAGCCGGTCCGTTGCGGGGACCAGTCGTACGTGGGTTCCGATGCCGGTATTCGTCGTTGTGCAGATCACACTACGCGCTTCGTGAGGGGTGCGCAAGGGCGGTCGCCCCGCTGATCTCTCCTCCACATCAGGGGGTCGTCCACCGCCCGGGCGGACCCCTGTCCTGACACCGTCCTCGCGGCCACGATGTCTGCATGACCAGGACGATCACCCATCCCACCGCGGCCCGGAGCGACGTGCCGGGGCTCGCCGACGCCGCTGTCCCCACCGAGCCGTCACGCGTACCGGCGTCCGCGCCGCGGCGACGGCGCTCCCGCTTCCCCGGGCCGGGCGGGCCCGCCCCCGGGAGCCGTCCGGCCGTCCGCTGGGCGGGCGCCGAGGGGGTGCTGCGGGACCTCGTGCGCGACCACGCCCTGGCCGTCGGGCTCGACCTGATCGATCGGCCGGACGGCGCCGAGCCGGCCTGCATCATCCTCGACGTCGCCGCTCTCCGGGCGGAGAACGCTCCCCGGCACCGGGGCGGGGCCCCGCTGCTCGTGGTGACCGATTCCCCGACCGTGCCCGCCGAGGTCTGGCCGGCGGCACTCGCGGCCGGCGCCCGCGCGGTACTCCCGCTGCCCGGCGGCTCCGACGAACTGCTCTCCCGCCTCGCCGCGCTGGCCCGTCCCCGTTCCTCCGCGCTCCTGCTGGGAGTGGTCGGCGGCTGCGGCGGAGCAGGCGCCTCGAGCTTCGCGGCCCGGCTCGCCGCCGCCGCCCGCGCGCAGGGCCCCGTGACCCTGATCGACGCCGACCCGTTGGGAGGGGGCGCGGACCTCCTGGTGGAGGCCCCGGTACGAGACGGGCTCCGCTGGCAGGAGGCCACCGGCCTGGGCCCCGACGACGGAGAGGCGCTGCGCGCGGGACTGCCCCGCGTGGACGCGGTGCACCTGCTGGTCGCCGGCGAGGGCCCGGGACCTACGGAGCAGTCCCTCCCACCCGTGCTCTCGGCACTCGCCGTGCTGGACGGGACGGTGGTGGTGGACCTGGGACCGGCCCTGGTCCCGGCCGCGGCCGAGCACCTGGACCGTCTTCTGGTGGTCGTCCCCTCCTCCGACCATGCGGTGCGCGCGACCCAGCGCCGGCTGGGCACATGGCAGCCGCCCGGCGACCTCGCCCACGCCGTGGTGCGACGCAGCGGACCGCTCGGGCCCGGAGAGGTGTGCGCGGACCTCGGCCTGCCGCTGGCCGTCTCCTTCCGCGACTCCGCCCGCGGCACCGTGCCGCTGCTGGATGTGCGACGGCGCGGCGCCGACCGTGCGGCGCGCGAGCTGATGGCGCGGCTCGGGGCCGGGCCGAACGGGGCGCGGGCATGAGCGGGGAGGCGGGGGCGGTGACCGCGGAGGATCTCCCCGGGCTGCTCGACCTGGTCCGGGAGGATCTGGTGCGCTCCCCCGGCACGGTGGACGTCCCGCGCGTCGCGCGCGTGCTGCGACGCCAGGGACGGGTGCTCGGTGCCGCGGCGACGCTCGAGCTCACCGCCCGGATCCGCGACCACGTGGACGGCCTCGGCGTGCTGCAGGAGCTGGTCGCTCCCGGTGTCACCGATCTGCTGGTCAACGACGACGGCACCGTGTGGGTCGACGATGCCGCCGGGCTGCGGCGCACCGCCCACCGGCTCGGCCCCGCCCAGGCACGGGACCTCGCGGTCCGGCTCGCGACCGTCGGCGGTCGCCGCCTGGACGACGCGATGCCGTGGGCGGATGCCCATCTGCCCTCCGGGATCCGCTTCCACGCCGTGCTGCCGCCGCTGTCCCCCGGCGGGGCGATCCTCTCCCTGCGCCTGCCGGCGGAGCGGCGGCTCGGCCTGGAGGACCTCGAGCGGCTCGGTGCCATGGGCCCGGACGCCGCCGCGGCCCTGCGCGCGATCGTGACCTCCCGGGTGGCCTTCCTGGTCACCGGGGGCACGGGCAGCGGGAAGTCGACGCTGCTGGCGGCGATGCTGGCGCAGGCCCCGCCGAGCGAGCGGATCGTCGTGGTCGAGGACGTGCTGGAGCTGTCCGTCGACCACCCGCACGTGGTGCACCTCCAGTCCCGCCACGCGAACAGCGAGGGTGCCGGAGCCGTCGGCCTGACCGCCCTGGTGCGTCAGAGCCTGCGGATGCGGCCGGACCGGATCGTGCTCGGGGAGTGCCGCGGCGGCGAGCTGCGAGAGCTGCTGCAGGCGCTGAACACCGGCCATGAAGGAGGCTGCGGCACCGTCCACGCGAACACTGCGGCCGACGTCCCCGCCCGGCTCGAGGCCCTGGGCGGCCTCGGCGGGCTCGACCGGGCGGCGCTGGCCTCGCAGGTCGCGAGCGCCCTGGAGGTGGTCGTCCACCTGGGGCGCCATCGCGGGGTGCGGGTGCTCGAGGAGATCGCGATGCTGCGGCGCGGAGAGGACGGCCTGCTCGCGACCGCGACCGCGCTGCGGGTCCAGGACGGACGCCTCGTGGAAGGGCCGGGTGCCGGGGTGCTCGCCGACCGCCTCAGCGCACCACGCCCGGAGCCAGGGAGGGTCTCATGATCGCCGTCGCTGTCGCGATGCTGTCGGCGCTGGTGTGGGTGCTCGCTCCGCCGCCCGCGCACTCCCCCGTCCCCGCGCCTCCCCGCAGCAGCCGCCGGGAGGAGGCGGGCCCGCTCGAGATGGCGCACCTGGTGGAGCAGCTGGCCACCGTCCTCAGCTCCGGGGCCGGGCCTCGGCAGGCCTGGGCGGCGCTGGGGCGGTCCCTTCCCGCCGGTGAGCTGCGGGAGCTCGCCCGTACCGCCGCTGCGGGCGGGGACCTGCGCCGCACGGCGAGCGCCCGGCTGCAGCGCACCGACATGGTCGCCTCCCTCAGCACGGCGCTCGCGGTGTGCGAGCGGACCGGCGCGCCGACCACGGTGATGCTCGAGCACCTGGCCGAGGCGCTGCGGGACCTGCACGATGCTGCGCAGGCCCGTCGCAGCGCCTTCGCCGGGCCCCGCTCGACGGCCCGGATCCTGCTGGTGCTGCCGCTGGCGGGGCTGGGGCTGGGGGTGCTGCTGGGCGGGGACCCGCTGCGTCTGCTGCTCACCTCTGGGGCCGGCAACCTGCTCGGCCTCGCCGGTCTCGTGCTGACCGGATGCGGCTGGTGGTGGATGCGCCGCCTCGTGCGTCGCGCGGATCCTCCCCGGCACCACCGGGTGGATCCGTCGGTCCAGCTCGAGCTGATCGCCGGCGCCCTGGACTCCGGGCTGCCGCTGGCCGGCGCGGTCGCCGCCGTCAGCGAAGCCCTTCCCGCCGGTGAGGAGGCGACGGCGCTGCAGCAGCTGGCGACCGCGCTCGGCGCCGGGGTCCCGGCCTCGCTCGCGGGCCGGACGCTGCCCGCCGAGCTCGCCGTGCTGGCCCGTTCCGCGGCGCTCGCCGAGGGCACCGGCGCCGACCTGTCCCGGGTGCTGCGCTCCGCGGCCCGCGATGCCCGTCGCGGGCGCGCACGCGATGCCGAAGTGCTCGCCGCACAGCTGGCGGTCCGCCTGGTGCTGCCCACCGGGATCGCGCTGCTGCCGGCCTTCGTCGCTCTCGGGATCATCCCCACCGTGATCTCCCTGCTCGGCGGCACGATGACCCTCGCTCCGGGCACCGGATGAGACACATGACCACCGGGCCCGGCCCGGCGCACCCGCCCTCTCCGGGCCGGTGCACGGCGGCTGCGGCCGCCACCCCGCGGCGGCGTCCGCCGCCGCGTCCCGAGCGGCTCCGGCCGCACCGGGCGGAAGCCCCTCCGCCCGCGAACCGAAGGAGGATCCCATGTCCCTCACCCTGCAGCGGATGCGCCGCAGCCTCGATCGCGCGATGCGTGACGAGACCGGTGCCTCGACCGCCGAGTACGCCATCACGGTGCTCGCCACAAACTACTGGCTAGGGCATACTTAGTACATGACCAGTTCACTCCGTGTCGCGATCTATGCCCGGCAGTCCGTCGAGGAGCCGCAGGGCATCCTCCAGCAGCTCGAAGACTGTCGTGTCGAGGCGCAGCGCCGTGGGTGGACGGTCATCGACACCTACCCCGACGATGACGTCAGCGGGACCAAGGCCCGTGGGGAGAAGACGCAGTGGGCACGCATGCTCGCCGACTTCGATGCGGGCAAGTTCGAGGCGGTGCTCGCCAACGACGTAGACCGCCTCACCCGCAGCCTCACGGACGTCCTCGAACTCCGCCCACCCAAGCGCGATGTGCGCGTATTGACCGTCCGAGGCGGCATCGACACCCACGAGGACGACACCACCCTCAAGCTCCTGGTCGTGCTGGCCGAGCGTGAGGTCAGGCTCAAGACCATCCGTTCCGCCCGCTACGCCAAGGAGCGCCGCGCCAAGGGCCACCCGCCCGCCGGACGAACTGCCTTCGGGTACCGGTGGGTCCGCGCCGCTGACCGCGACGAGAAGGGCACTCGATTCCGCATCGACGAGGACGAAGCCGCCATCGTCAAGCGCATCTTCAGCGAGTTCCTGGCCCAGGCACCTCTCGGTCAGATCACCCGCGACCTCAACAGCGAGGGACTCCGGACGCGCGAGGGCTTCCGCTGGCACACCCCCACCCTGCGCCGCATCCTCATCAACCCCCACTATGCGGCACTCCTCCCACCTGCCCAGCCCGAGGGGCAGAACGACCAGGCCAAGATCGCCATCGAGGACTGTGTGCCCGGCGCATGGGAGCCCATCATCGAGATCGAGCACCTGCTGGCCGCCCGTGGACTGCTCGTCGGCAAGGCGCCGAACCACCAGGGCACCGCCCGTGCCCACCTGCTCTCCGGCATCCCCACCTGCGGCGTCTGTGGCGGGCCGGTCCGATCGTCGCGAGCTCGTACCCACCCCACCACGCGCAAGGACGGGGGACGTGCGCCCCAGAAGTACAACGCGAGCTACCGGTGCCTCGACGGCCACTTCGTCCGCCGGGGCAAGCTGATCGACGCCTTCATCGCCGAAGTCTGCATCGAACGCCTCTCACGGCCAGATGCTGTCGACCTGGTTGAACGCCCGGCAGATGGCCCTGACCTCGCGGTCTTGAGCGCCCAGCGTACCGAGCTTGAGAGCCGTGATGCCGCCATCGCTGGCCTGCTGGTGCGCGGCAAGCTGTCCCCGAAGGCCGCCGAGGATGCCCTCGATGAACTTGCCCGCGAGCTCGCCGTGGTCAACCAGCAGATCGCTGATGCCGTCTCAAAAGACCCGCTGGCCGAGGTCGCAGCCTCCGATGACGCCCGGGCCTGGTGGGAGGCCGCCACCCTGGCACGCCGTCGAGCCGTCATCGAGACGCTGATGGACATCGTGATCCACCCTGTCGGGTACGGGAAGCGCCTGCGCACCTTCGAGGAGATCGCGCCGACCTTGACGATCAGCTGGAAGCGCGGGGCGAAAGGCTGATCCCCAGCTCTTCCGCCGTGGCGGCGTAAGCACGCTCGATGTAGGCCTCCAGCTCCGCTTCCTCCACGCGCCACTGACCACGCCCACCGACCCGGATGGCGCGCAGCTCACCTGAGCGCACCAGTGCGTAGGCTTGGCTCCTGGAGATGCTCAGGACCTCCTGAACGCCCTCCAGCGGCATGAATGGGCCGGGAAGCGACTCGTCCCCACGGACGCCCCGCACGTCGCTCATGCGGCGCTCCCGGCCCCATCCAGGGCCTTGTAGATCGTCTGTCGGCTGACCCCGAACGACCGAGCCACAGCAGAGACCGTCTCGCCACCGGCCACGGCCGCCCGCACAGCCGAGATCTGCTCGTCCGAGAGCTTGGGCCGTGGCCCCGGCCGCTTGCCTGCAGCCCGTGCTCGCGCCACCCCCTCCCGCGTGCGTTCGCGCAGCAGGTCACGCTCCCAGTCCGCGAGCACCAGCAACATGTTGAGCATCAGCCTCCCCGCAGCCGTGGACGTGTCCAGCTCGACGTCCAGCGCCTTTAGACCGATACCGCGTTCGTTGAGCTCCTGCACCGTGCGCAGCGCATCCGGGAGCGAGCGGCCCAGCCTGTCTAGCCGCGCTACCACCAGAACATCGTCCCTGCGGGCATAGTCCATGGCCTCGCGTAGGCCGAGCCTGTCCGCACGTGCACCGCTGAGCCGGTCCTCGAACACCCGCTCGCACCCCTCGGTCTCCAACGCGGCACGCTGGCCCTCCAGGGAGCCTTCCTGGTCTTTCGTCGAGACGCGTGCGTAACCGACCTTCACTTGAGCAGCTCGTACTTCCACAGAAACGGTGCGACAGCGGCCGCGTGGTACTCCGTCGTCTGCTTGCGAAGGGCCTTCACTTCCCCGTTGAGTACGGGGTAGTCGTAGACCTTGATCTTCTTGCGCCCGACCAGCTCGTAGTGGAAAGTGTTGAGCTCGTCCTCGATCTGGAAGGTGCCGTAGGTCTTCGACGGGTCATAGTTCTCCGTCTGACGGGCAAGGTCGAGCACCCGGCCCCACTGGTCCATGAGTGCACGCTCCTGAGTCGTGAGGGTCATCGCCACCAAGTCCTTGCTGGCCTGCGTGTCGGTGTCGAAGCACAGCTCGTTGCGATACTCGCGGCCGTCGGAACCGGTGAAGGACAAGCACTTGTTGTGGTACGCCAGCCCCGTGAAGATCAGACACGCCTTGAGGAAATCCTTGTCGTGACTGAAGTTGTCGCCGTTGTCCGCGTTGCGGTTCACGACGCCGCGGATCCAGTACCGCCCCTCGGAGGGGATGCGGGCCATCGCGAACAGCGGCAGCTTCGTCAGGTAGTTGTCGCGGCGCAGGTGGAACCCATTGCCGTTGTAGGCGGTGCATCGAGTCAGCTGTGAGTAGAGGTCGATGTTCTCGAACGAGTTCCCGTAGGCGCGCAGGTACCCCAGGATGTTGTCGTTGTAGACGGCGGTCGCGATCGCCTTCCGGCTGTCGTCCGACTCACGGCCGTTCGTCTCGCAGTGGATCCCCTCTTCGTCGTCCGGGAACTTGCGGGTGTCGAAAAGCTTCGACATCACCGACGTCGTCGTCTTCACATCCACCACGGGGAGGCCGTCTGCGCCCGCGCGGACGTTGCCGACTCCAATGGCGAAGTCCTTCTGGACCGCGCCCGGGACCAACTGCTCGGTCTTCGGGTTGATGTCGAACGCCCGCAGCGGGTACACGGTGCGTCCCACCTCAATCTCGTTCGCCCACAGGATGCAGGACACGCCGGCATCCTTCGTGGCGTGGAACCGCTTGCGGTTGAAGAGGAAGCCGTCGATGAACTTCCGGTTGATCAGCCCCTGGGACTTGAAGTACTTGGAGGGGGAGAAGACCACGTAGGAGTCCGTGGGCTGACGCAGGTAATACTTGAAGGCCGACCAGATGAACAGGTTGGTCAGGTCGCGCAGGGGCTTGGTGCCATTGCGGCTGATCGCCGGCTCAGCGGCCATCTGGGCCTTCACCCACGAGGCCTGCCAGCCGAACGCCTTCTTCTTGCCGCTCACGTTCGACTCCACACCGGCCGCATCTGCGTAGGGCGGGTTCTCGAAGAGGATGACGGTGCAGTCGGGGTTGTCGACGTGCTTGTGGATCTCGTTCGGCACCCGCGAACCGTCCGCGGCCAGCAAGCCGAGGACGAACCGGTCCGACAGCGCGTCACCGTTCAGCAGCACCCCAAGGGCAGGGTCGCCCGCCTTGTAGGTCGGCGGGATCACAGCCCGCACCCGATCACCGTATTCGCGCGCCAGCTCCAGGTACTCGAACTGCTCGTAGGTGTTGACGATGACGTGGCTGAGCTCCTCGTCGGTCAGCCCTTCGATCAGGTTGCCCGAGCCGGCGCAGCGGTCCACGATCACGTAGTCGTTGCCGGCTGGCACGCGGGCAATGGCCTTGCGCAGGAGCTCGTGCGACTTCAGCACATAGGGCTTGGGCGTGTAGAACGCGCCCAGCTCGATCTTCTTGAGCTTGTCGTTGAGCCGGTCAAGGATGTGGGCGAACGCCTCATAGTCGTCGCCCTTGTAGGGCAGGATCAGACCCTTGAAGTGCTTGGGCGCCTTCAACTCGCCAAGCGACCCCTTCTTGGGGTCGTTGGCGAGGAAGCTCTCCTTGTTGGAGCCAGGCACCTCCCGGTAGTACCGCTCGGCCCACGCCACCACGCAGTCCTCGGTGATCTCGATGGGGATGAAGTCGTTCTCCTTGAGGACCGCGGCGACCTGGCCCGCACCGGCGCCGAAGTAGTCCTGAATCACCAGGGGGTTCGACTTCGCTCGGAATCCCTGGACGGATCGGCTGGCAGAGGTCGTGTAGATCTGGTGGATCTCGTCGAAGTAGTCGGCCGAGGCGAACTTGTAGATGGTCTGCTTGTTGAGGTCGACCAACAGGATGTTCGCGGGTACGTTGTGACCGCGGACGCGCAGCCGGGACAGGTACTTGATGGCCTGGAAGAGCACCTTGTTGACGTCGCCGATGGAAACCTTGAACTCCAGCAGGTTGCCCCGATGGACCCCGTCGGTGTTCTGGATCAGCGCGATGTCCGGGTCGATGCCGAACTCTCTGAAGAAGTCGATCTGTCCGTCGACCTCGTCGGAGTAGTAGTAGCTGCTGCGCTCAGTGGTGCTCATGATGCCCCCTCGTGGCTCCTGCGATCTGTCAAGCAACCGGTCGATCCCTGGACACTCCGCCGAACAACCCCGCGACCACGAGAACGACCCGGAAAAGTGTCCAATATTCCTGTCGAGGATCTTACCGCACGTCGCACAACCGAGACACCGATCTGTGGATACCGTGGCATCCCTGGCTCAGCACCTTCCTGGGGAGAGCATCCAGGACGCGGCAAGGCCGCGCCGGGAGAGGTGGTGAACCGACCGAAGGAGACCACATGTCCACTACCACCGCACTGCCCGTCAGCCTCGTCCTCCCGCA
>DATGUQ010000016.1:0-10285 GCA_035301145.1 Brachybacterium sp.
CGCCTCCGGCGGAGCGGGCGACGACGCCGCACCCGACCTCGGGATCGAGCTGCCCGATGGCCGCGGGGGGCGTGCGCAGGGCGGACGCGACGGCGACTCCGCGAAGGGCGGGGACGACGGTCGCGAGAACGGCGGGCGGCGCTCCCGCGGCGAGGACCGTCGCGACGAGCAGCACCGCAGCGACCAGCACCGCGGCGACCAGCACCGCGGCGATGAGCGTGATCGCGGCGAGGACCGTCGGGACGGACGCGGGCGCGGCGAGGACCGCGGCCGCGCGAACGGCCAGCGCCGCCGCCTGGAGGACATCGAGCTCCCGGACCGCTCCGGCGAGCAGGACGACGACCGCCAGCGCGGCGACCGGCAGGGCGGCGACGGCTACGACGACGATCGTCGCGGTCGCTCCCGCAGCCGCAACCGTTCGCGCGATCGCAAGCGCCGTGGCCGTGGCGGGCAGAACGACCAGGGCGGGCAGAACTCGCAGGGCGGTCAGCAGGACGACGGCCAGGTGCGCGAGGGCGACGAGCTGATGACCATCGCCGGGATCCTGGACATCCGGGACAACAACGCCTACGTGCGCACCACCGGCTACCTCCCCGGCCCCAGCGACGTCTACGTGACCATGAACCAGGTCCGACGGGCAGGGCTGCGCAAGGGCGATGCCATCACCGGTCAGGTCAAGGCTCCGCGTGAGGGCGAGGACCACCACGTCGAGCAGCAGCACCACGGCGGCGGCCGCAACCGCCGCGGCAAGGGCGGCGGGAACCACAACAAGTACGCCGCGCTGGTCCAGGTCGACACCGTCAACGGGATGCCGACCGACCGCGCCCGTCAGCGGGTCGACTTCGGCAAACTCACCCCGCTGTACCCGGACGAGCGGCTCCGTCTGGAGACCGCTCCGAACGCGATCGCTCCGCGCGTGATGGATCTCGTCTCGCCGATCGGCAAGGGCCAGCGCGGCCTGATCGTCGCGCCCCCGAAGGCCGGCAAGACGATCATCATGCAGCAGATCGCGAACTCGATCACCACGAACAACCCCGAGGTCCACCTCATGGTCGTGCTCGTCGACGAGCGGCCCGAGGAGGTCACCGACATGCAGCGGACGGTCAAGGGCGAGGTCATCGCCTCGACCTTCGACCGGCCCGCCTCGGACCACACGATCGTCGCGGAGCTCGCCATCGAGCGGGCCAAGCGGCTGGTGGAGATGGGGCGCGACGTCGTCGTGCTGCTGGACTCGATCACCCGCCTGGGCCGTGCCTACAACCTCGCGGCCCCGGCCTCGGGACGCATCCTCTCCGGCGGCGTGGACGCCTCGGCGCTGTACCCGCCGAAGCGGTTCTTCGGTGCCGCCCGCAACATCGAGCACGGCGGCTCGCTGACGATCCTCGCCTCGGCGCTGGTGGAGACCGGCTCCAAGATGGACGAGGTGATCTTCGAGGAGTTCAAGGGCACCGGCAACATGGAGCTGCGGCTCTCGCGCCACCTCGCGGACAAGCGGATCTTCCCGGCCGTCGACGTCAACGCCTCCGGCACCCGCCGCGAGGAGGCGCTGATGGGCAAGGAGGAGCTGGCCATCATGTGGAAGCTCCGCCGCGTGCTGGGCTCCCTCGAGCAGCAGCAGGCGCTCGAGCTGCTCATGGAGCGTGTGAAGAAGACCCAGTCGAACACCGAGTTCCTGATGACGGTCCAGAAGAACACGCCCAGCGTGGGCGGGCGCAGCACGGACTGAGCGCCGCCGGCACCCGTGCCGAGCACGGGACGGACCCGAAGGGGCACCTCCACCGCGGTGGAGGTGCCCCTTCGGGCTTCTCGCGGCCCGGGCACCGGAGCACCGCATTGCTCAGCGGGCCGGGACCGGATAACGTAGTGCCGTCGTGAACGTTCACGACGCTCCCTGTCCCCCATCTGTGAAGGACGACGACGTCTCCATGAGCACTTCCTCCGCACCGTTCCGCTGGGCCGTCCTGGGTCCCGGCTCGATCGCCCGCCGCTTCGCCTCCCAGCTGCCCTCCTCGCGGGACGGCGTGCTGGTCGCCGTCGGCAGCAGCTCCGCCGAGCGGGCGCGCGCCTTCGCCGACGAGTTCCCGCTGCAGGCCCCGGGCCTGGTCGGCGACTACGCGCAGGTGCTGGCGAGCGACGAGGTCGATGCGGTCTACGTCTCCACGGTCCACACCGCCCACGCCGAGCTGTCGGCGCGGGCGCTCGAGGCCGGCAAGCACGTGCTGTGCGAGAAGCCGATGACCCCCAATGCCGGCACCACCATGTCGCTGCTCGACCTCGCCGCCCGCTCCGACAGGGTCCTGCTCGAGGCGTACATGTACCGTTTCCACCCCCAGACCGTCCGGGTCCTGGAGCTCGTGGCCGACGGGGCGATCGGTGAGATCACCCATGTGGACGCCTCCTTCGCCTTCGACACGGGCGGCCGCAGCGGGCGGCTCTTCGACCTCGAGACGGCCGGCGGCGGCATCCTGGACGTGGGCTGCTACCCGATGTCCTTCGCACGCTTCGTCGCCGGCGCCGCCCAGGGCCGTCCCGTCATGGAGCCGACCACGATCGCCGGCAGCGGCACGCTGGGGGCCACGGGGGTGGACGAATGGGCCACCGCCGAACTCACCTTCCCCACCGGGATGACCGCGAGCCTGCGCACCGGTGTGCGCCTGGCGGACCCGCAGACCGCGACGATCACCGGTTCGCGCGGCGTGATCCGGCTGAGCGATCCCTGGGGCCTGGGGGAGGGGACCGCGATCGAGCTCGACGCCGTCGGGGAGCAGCCGCAGCGGATCGAGATCCCCGCCGCCGCCGCCTACGCCCTCGAGGCCGACGCCCTCGCCCGCGCCGCCCGCGAGGGTGCAGAGGTCCCCGAGCTCACCGGCGAGAACTCCCTGGGCCAGGCGCGAGCACTGGACCAGTGGCGCGAGCAGATCGGCCTGCGCTACCCCTTCGAGGCGGACGACGCGCAGATCCCCACGCTCACCGGCCGGCCCCTGGCCGCAGGAAGCGTACAGGTGGGGCCCGCCATGACCTACGGCTCGATCCCCGGCGTCGACAAGCAGATCTCCCGCCTGGTCATGGGGTGCGACAACCAGATGAACCTCGCCCACGCCTCGGCGATGTTCGACGCCTTCTACGAGATCGGCGGCACCACCTTCGACACCGCCTACATCTACGGCGGCGGCTACATCGAGGGGCTCTTCGGCCGGTGGGTGCGCAACCGCGGGGTGCGCGAGGACATCACGGTCATCACCAAGGGAGCCCACACCCCGCACTGCGATCCCGAATCGCTCACCCGCCAGCTCGAGGAGTCCCTCGAACGGCAGGGCACCGACTACGCGGACCTGTACATGATGCACCGGGACAACCTCGAGGTGCCGGTCGGCGAGTTCGTCGACGTCATGGACGAGCACCTGCGCGCCGGCCGCATCCGCGCCTACGGCGGCTCGAACTGGACCCCGGAGCGGGTCGACGAGGCCAACGCCTACGCGAAGGCCAACGGGCGCACCGGATTCACCATCCTGTCCAACCACTTCGGCCTCGCCGAGGCGCTGGACGTGCCGTGGGCGGGCTGTGTGCACGCCACCGACCCGCAGTCCAAGGCATGGCTCGAGGAGCGGGGCATCGCCCTGCTGCCGTGGTCCTCCCAGGCGCGTGGCTTCTTCACCGGCCGGGCCCGACCCGAGGACCGCTCCGACGCGGAGCTCGTGCGCTGCTACTACAGCGACGAGAACTTCGAGCGCCTCGCCCGCGCCGAGGAGCTCGGTCGCGAGCGGGGCGTGCCCGCCACCGCGATCGCGCTGGCCTACGTGCTGCACCAGAAGTTCCCCACCTTCCCGCTGTTCGGGCCGCGCAGCATCGTCGAGATGCGGTCCTCGACCCTCGGCCTCGGCGTGGACCTCAGCCCGGAGGAGATGGACTGGTTGGACCTGCGCGCCTCGGTACGATGAGCGCCATGTCGCGCCGGGCCACGATCATCGACGTCGCCCAGCGGGCCGGCGTCTCGCGGCAGACGGTGTCGCGGGCGATGAACGACCTGCCCGGCATCAGCGCCGGCACCCGGGAGAAGGTGCTCGCTGCGGCGCAGGAGCTGAACTATCGGCCCTCCCGCTTCGGGCGCGGTCTCGTCGAGCAGGGGCCGGTCACCCTCGGCCTGGTGGTCGAGGACCTCTCCAACGCCTACTTCGCCGAGCTCGGAGCCGCCGTGGTCCGCGCCTGCGCACCGCACGGCTGGAACGTCGTGCTCGCCGAGGCGCTGCACGCCCCGCACCCTGAACGGGTCGCCGCCGATCTGGCGCGCCGTGTCGACGCCCTGGTCGGCTACGGCGTGCTGACTGCGGACATCCGCGGCGGGGGTGGGATGCCGGTGGTCCAGCTCGACGGGCGCGAGAGCCATCTGGCCGAGGGCGGTGTCGTCGAGCTCGCCCGTACGGAGGCCATGGCGGAGCTGGCCGCACACCTGGCCGAGTCCGGCGCCCGGCGACCGGTGGTCCTCGACCTCGTCGGGGGGCTGGGCCGCTCCCGCAGCCTCGCGCTCGCCGCGGCGCTGCGCCCCCTGGTGGACGGCGGGGAGGTCCCGGTGCGGGAGATCGACGCCCGCACGGGGCATCGCGACTCCCTCGAGGAGATCCTGGCGGGCGGGGTCGACACGATCGTCGCCTTCAACGACGAGCTCGCGGTGCGGCTGCTGCGTGCCCTGCGGGAACTCGACGTGGACGTGCCCGGCCGGGTGCGTCTGGTGGGCGTCGACGGGCTCGAGATCGCCTCGCTGGTCACGCCGGAGCTGACCACCTTGAGCATCGACATCGAGGCGGTGGCCCGGGCGACCGTCTCGTTGGTGGCGGGGATGCTCGACGGCACGGTCCCGCTCAGCGGCGCGGAGGCCCACCGCACGGTGCCGTACCGGCTCGAGGTGCGCGCCTCGAGCTGAGCGGAGCGATGTTGCGCACGCCGCACCCGCAGATCTCGCGTGCGAGGGCGGGGCGTGGCAGACTGTGACGTCGGTTCTGGTTCACGGCGCCCGCCGGGCGCCGACCCAGCGACCCCGAGCAAGGAGAGACATGAAGGCCGAGATCCACCCCGCATACGTTGAGACCCAGGTGACCTGCACCTGCGGCAACTCGTTCACCACCCGCAGCACCAAGTCCGACGGTGTGATCAGCACCGAGGTGTGCTCCGCGTGCCACCCGTTCTACACCGGCAAGCAGAAGATCCTGGACACCGGCGGCCGCGTCGCCCGCTTCCAGGCACGCTACGGCAAGAAGAACTCCTGAGCTGAGCCGCTCGGCTCGGCACGCCGCCGAGCCCGAGAGCTGTCTCCGACGCCGGTGCGCGCCCCAGGGCGTGCACCGGCGTCGTCGCATGTGAGCATCGTGCCGCGTGCGAGCACTGAAGAACCGGGTGGCTGACGAAGGAGCACCGATGAGCGAGCACGACGGGGGCGACCGTCTCGCGCCGCTGCGCCAGGAGCACGCCGCACTGCAGGAGTCGATGGCGGACCCTGCCCTGCACGAGGACGCCACTCGGGCCCGCCGCGTGGGCCGGCGCTACGCGGAGCTGGAGGGCATCCTCGAGGCCGCCGCGCAGCTGGAGGCCACCGAAGCGGACCTCGCGACCGCCCGGGAGCTCCAGGACCTGGGGGAGGGCGACGAGGAGCTGGCCGCCGAGGCGGAGCAGCTCCAGGCGCGCCTGGACGCCGAGCGCGAGCACCTCGAGGACCTGCTCGCCCCTCGCGATCCCGACGACGGCCGGGACGTGATCCTCGAGATCAGGGCCGGCGCCGGCGGGGAGGAGTCCGCCCTGTTCGCCGCGGAGATGCTGCGTATGTACCGCTCCTACGCCGAGTCCCAGGGATGGCGGGTCGAGGTGCTCACCTCCTCCGAGTCGGACCTCGGCGGGCTGAAGGACGTCACCGTCGCGATCACCGCCCGCGGCGCCGCCGGGCCGGGCTCGGGCGTCTACGCCCACCTCAAGCACGAGGCCGGGGTGCACCGGGTCCAGCGCGTCCCGGTCACCGAGTCGCAGGGACGCATCCACACCTCCGCCGTCGGGGTGCTGGTGCTGCCCGAAGCGGACGAGGCGGACGAGTCCGAGCTGCTCGCCGAGGCGATGACCCCGGCGAACCTGCGCATCGACGTCTTCCGCTCCAGCGGCCCGGGCGGGCAGAGCGTGAACACCACCGACTCCGCCGTGCGGATCACGCATCTGCCCACCGGAGTGGTGGTCTCCTGCCAGGACCAGAAGAGCCAGCTGCAGAACCGCGAGCAGGCGCTGCGCATCCTGCGCACCCGGCTGCTGGACGCCCGGCGCGCCGAGCAGGAGGCGCAGTCCTCCGCGACCCGCCGCTCCCAGGTGCGCACCGTGGACCGCAGCGAACGGATCCGGACCTACAACTTCCCCGAGTCCCGGGTCGCCGACCACCGCACCGGGTTCAAGGCCGGCAACCTCTCGCAGGTGCTGGCAGGCGACCTCTCCGACCTCATCGCCTCCTCCCGTGAGGCCGAACGCGCCGCCCGCCTGGCCGAGGCACAGGCCGGGCCCGGGCAGGAGAGCGCGTGATGCACAGCCACGAGGTCCGAGCCCACCTGCGCTCCGCTCTCGCCGAGACCACGCGACAGCTCGGTGAGGCCGGGATCGCCTCGCCCAGCGCCGACGCCCGTGCGCTCATCGCCCACGCCGCGGGCACGGAGCAGCCGCTGGTGCTGCTCGACGAGCTGCCGGGGGGATTCGCACAGCGGCTCGAGCACCTCACCGCCCGTCGTGTGCGGCGGGAACCGCTGCAGCTGATCCTGGGCCGCGCCCCGTTCCGCCGCCTGATGCTCGACGTGCGACCCGGCGTGTTCATCCCTCGGCCGGAGACCGAGCTCGCCGTGGACCTGATGCGCGAGCACCTGGAAGGGCCGCTGCGGGACGTGGTCGACCTCTGCGCCGGATCCGGCGCGCTCGGCGCCGCCGTCCTCGACGAGGTGCCGGGCTCGCGCGTACTGTCGGTGGAGATCGATCCGGTCGCGGCCGAGCTCACCGCCCACAACCTGGAGCGGGCCGGGAACGGCCGCGGCCGCGTCCTGCAGGCGGATCTGCGGGGCGGGATCCCGGAGCTCGCGGCCGCCGCTCCGGTGGACGCCGTGCTGTCCAACCCTCCCTACATCCCGCCCGACGCCGTGCCCCGCGACGCCGAGGTGCGTGAGCACGACCCGCACCGCGCCCTGTTCGGCGGCGGGCACGACGGTCTCGAGGTGCCGCGCGCCGTGCTCGCCTGGGCCCGGCACCTGCTGCGACCCGGCGGCGTGCTGATCATGGAGCATGCGGACGTGCAGGGGGAGGGAACCCGCTCGGCCGCCGCCGAGCTCGGCGGCTTCGACCTGCTCAGAACTGTGCCCGACCTGACCGGCCGGGACCGATTCCTGGTGGCGCGCCGCGCCCCGGGGGAACCGACCAGCGGAAGTGAGAGACTGTCCCGGTGACCGTGCACGACACCCAGAACCCAGAGACCCGCGAGGCCGCCCTCGCCGCCGCCGTCGACGCCGCCCGCAGCGGTGGCCTGATCGTCCTGCCCACGGACACCGTCTACGGCATCGGGGCGGACGCCTTCACCCCCGACGCCGTCGCCGCCCTGCTCGAGGCGAAGGGCCGCGGCCGCGACGCCCCGCCGCCCGTCCTGATCGGCGACCACGCCGTGCTGCTGGCCCTGGCGGCGGACCTCCCCGACTATGTCGAGGACCTCACCGACGCGCTGTGGCCCGGCGCACTCACCGTGATCCTCACCGCACAGCGATCGCTGACCTGGGACCTGGGGGAGACGCGCGGCACCGTGGCGCTGCGCATGCCGGACGACGAGACCGCACTGGAGCTGCTGCGCAGCACCGGCCCCCTGGCCGTCTCCAGCGCGAACCGGCACGGCAGACCCGCGGCGCTCAGCGTGCTCGACGCCGCCACCCAGCTCGGCGATGCGGTCGAGATCTACCTCGACGGCGGGCCCGCGCGGATCGGCGAGAGCTCCACCATCCTGGACACCACCGTCACCCCGGCCGAGATCGTGCGCGAGGGAGCCATCACCAAGGAGCAGATCATCGAGGTGGTCGGCGACATCTTCACGGCGCCCGAGCCCGAGACCGCCGAGGAGGGGAGCGGCGACGCGGAGGCCGCCGAGGCAGAGCCGTCCGAGACCGGGCCCGCCGGGGACGCGACCGAGGGGCAGGACGCCCCCGGGACGCCGACCGACCCCGCCCACACCGAGCCCGCGGGCGGCGCCGCCACGGACGCGAGCACCTCTGTGCTGGACCTGCCCGCCGAGCCCGCCGCCGACGCGACCGGCGCCGGGACGCAGGGGGCCGCCCCGGAGACCCCTCTCGACCGCGTCGGTGAGCAGACCGCCGGCGCCGGGACCGAACCCTCCACGGGTGAGGACGGGGCGGAGAGCACGCCCGGGTGAGGATCTACCTGTTCCTCCTGCTGCTCGCCGCAGCGGTCACCTTCCTGACGACGCCGGCGGTGAGGCTGCTGGCCCGACGGGCCGGGGCGATGACAGCGGTGAGGGCTCGCGACGTGCACGACGCGGTGACCCCGCGGCTCGGCGGGCTCGCCATGCTCGCAGGAGTCCTGTGCGCGATGCTCGTCGCCAGCAACGTCCCCTTCCTCGAGGGCCTGTTCCGCGACTCCCGTCAGCCCTGGGCCATCCTCGCCGCCGGGACCCTGGTGTGCCTGCTCGGGGCGGCCGACGACCGATGGGACCTGGACTGGATCACCAAGCTGGCGGGCCAGGTGCTGGCGGCCCTGCTGCTCGCCTGGCAGGGGGTGAGCCTGGTGACGCTGCCGATCAACGGAGTGACCGTGCTGTCCGGCCGCACCGCGCTGATCCTCACGGTGCTGGTGGTCGTGGTCAGCATGAATGCCGTCAACTTCGTGGACGGCCTCGACGGGCTCGCGGCCGGCGTGATGGCCATCGGCGGCTCGGCCTTCTTCCTCTACGCCTACCTGCTCACCCGCGACTCCTCCGCCGACGACTACTCCTCCCTCGCGGCGCTGCTGACCGCCGCGCTCATAGGCGCCTGTGCGGGCTTCCTGCCGCACAACCTCACCCGCGCCCGCATCTTCATGGGCGACTCCGGATCGATGCTGCTGGGCCTGCTGCTGGCGGCGAGCACGATCGCCGTGACCGGTCAGGTCGATCCGGCGCGGCTGTCCGGGGCGGACTTCTTCGGGCAGTTCCTGCCCATCCTGCTGCCCATCGGCGTGATGATCGTGCCGTTCCTGGACTTCGCCCTCGCCGTGCTGCGCCGGATCGGCTCCGGGAAGTCCCCGTTCCACGCCGACAAGGCCCACCTGCACCACCGGCTGCTCAGCATCGGCCACAGCAAGCTCACCGCCGTGCTGATCATGTACACCTGGACCGTGGTCATCTCCGTGGGGCTGCTGCTCCCGCTCGTGCTGCCGATGCGCTCGGTCTACCTCTTCTGGGTGCTTGGTCTGATGTTCGCCGTCCTGCTCACCTTCGACCCCCTCAGGTGGCGTCCCGGCCGTCACCGGAAGGATTCCGATGCCCACTCAGCCTGAGACCCCCGACAAGCGCGACGAGCACCCCGCAGGCCCGCCGCGCCCCACTGCGGGCGACCGCTCGATGCGGCGCGCCACCGTGATCGCGGTGGCCGTCGGCCTGGTGCTGGACGCGATCGTCCTCGGCGTCGCCGCCGCCCGACCGGACTCGACCGCCCTCGCCGGCGCCCTGGTCGGCACCGGCCTCACCCTCGTCGTGGTGCTGCCCTCGGTCGCGATCGCGTTCCTCGGGCCGCGGCTGAGCCCCATGACCATGGCCGCCACCGTGCTCGGCTCCTGGGCGGTGAAGATGTTCGTTGTGATCCTGATCCTACTGGCGGTCCGGGACCACCCCTCCCTGTCCACCCAGTGGATCGGAGTGGCACTGCTGGTGGGTGCGGTCTCGGCGATGATCGTCGAGGCCGTGCTGCTGATGCGGACCCGCCAGCCGCTCGATGTGGCACCCGTCGCGACCCCGCGCGGGCCTCGGGCCGATCAGTGAGTCTCTGTTATGCTTCCCGAGGTGCTCGACCGCTGATCACGGTGCAATACCGAGGGAAGCTCGACCACTGATCGACCACCCGGAACGCTCCTGCGTCGTCCATCGCCGTACGCACGGTGGCCGCACCCGGGGAGGCTCCGATCGAGAATGACGGCCACGGCCGGCGCAGCGGCGCCGGACCACACGACCACGGGAGATCGAGCTGAACACCGCAGACCTCAGCCCCACGCTGCACGCCGAGGGCGATTCGCTCTTCCACGTCCC
>DATGUQ010000017.1:0-19372 GCA_035301145.1 Brachybacterium sp.
GGAGAAGGCCGTCGTCCACGAGTGCCGGTACCTGATGCGGCTGCTCGCCTCGCGCCGCCGGTCGGCCGGCGAGATGCGCGAGCGGCTCCGGCAGCGGGAGGTGCCCGGCGCCATCGCCCACGAGGCGATGGCCCGCATCGACCGGGCCGGCCTCATCGACGACGAGTCCTTCGCACGCGAGTGGGTCCAGCAGCGCCGGGCCCTGCGGGCGCTCGGCGACGAGGCGCTGCGCCGGGAGCTCGAGGCGAAGCAGGTCGACGCCCGCTGGATCGACGCCGCACTGGGCGCAGGCGACGGGGACGAGGAGCAGCGCTGCCGTGAGCTGGTCCGCTCCCGCATCGGGCACCGCGACCGGGAACGGCTCCGCAGCGAACGGGACGGTGCGCACCGCCGCCGGCTCTCCCGCCGCCTCGACGCCCTGCTGACCCGCAAGGGGTACCCGGGATCCCTCGCTGTGCACGTGATCTCCGACGAACTGCGCTCCGCCGCTGAGGTGCCGGAGGGCTGAGCGCCGTAAACTCGGCGCACTATGTCCTTCAGCTCCCTCGCCCCGCACCCGGCGCCGGATCACCGCATCGACGGCGCAGCCCCTCGGCCCCGCGGCACCTACCAGGTGCGCACCTTCGGATGCCAGATGAACGTCCACGACTCCGAGCGGCTGACCGGCTTGCTCGAGGACTCCGGCTACGTCGCCGCCCCTGCGGACGCCGACGCCCGCCGGGGCGAGGTCGACGTCATCGTGTTCAACACCTGCGCGGTGCGTGAGAACGCCGCCAAGAAGCTCTACGGCACCCTCGGCTCGCTGCGGCCCGGCAAGGACGCCAACCCCGGCATGCAGATCGCCGTGGGCGGCTGCCTCGCCCAGAAGGACCGGGAGGCGATCGTGGAGCGCGCCCCGTGGGTGGACGTCGTCTTCGGCACCCACAACCTCGGCTCGCTGCCGGTGCTGCTGGACCGGTCGCGGCACAACGCCGAGGCCGAGGTCGAGATCCTCGAGTCCCTCGAGGTGTTCCCCTCGACCCTGCCCACCCGGCGCGAATCCGCGTACGCCGCCTGGGTGTCCATCTCCGTGGGCTGCAACAACACCTGCACGTTCTGCATCGTCCCCTCGCTGCGCGGCAAGGAGAAGGACCGCCGCCCGGGCGACGTCCTCGCCGAGGTGCGCGACGTCGTCGACTCCGGCGCCATCGAGGTCACTCTGCTGGGGCAGAACGTGAACTCCTACGGCGTGGAGTTCGGGGACCGCGGTGCCTTCGCGAAGCTGCTGCGGGCATGCGGCGAGGTCGACGGGCTGGAGCGGGTGCGGTTCACGTCCCCGCACCCGGCGATGTTCACCGACGACGTCATCGACGCGATGGCGGAGACGGCGAACGTGATGCCCCAGCTGCACATGCCGCTGCAGTCCGGCAGCGATGACGTGCTGCGCCGGATGAAGCGCTCCTACCGCTCCAAGAAATTCCTCGGCATCCTGGAACGGGTGCGGGAGCGCATCCCCGACGCCGCGATCACCACCGACATCATCGTCGGCTTCCCCGGTGAGACCGAGGAGGACTTCCAGCGCACGCTCGAGGTCGTCGAGGCCTCCCGGTTCGCGAGCGCTTTCACCTTCCAGTACTCGATCCGCCCGGGGACCCCGGCGGCGACCATGGAGGACCAGCTGCCGAAGGAGATCGTGCAGGAGCGCTTCGAGCGCCTCACCGCGCTCCAGGACCGCATCACGCACGAGGAGAACCTCGCCCTCGAGGGGCGCGCGGTCGAGATCCTCGTCGCCGAGGGGGAGGGGACGCGGGACGCCCGCACCGACCGCCTCTCCGGCCGCTCCCGCGATCACCGCCTGGTCCACTTCTCGCTGCCCGAGGGGATCACCGATGCGGAGCGGCCGCGCCCCGGCGACCTGGTGACCGCGACCGTCACCCGCGCCGCACCGCACTACCTGATCGCCGACAGCGCATCCGGCCTGACGAGCGGCACGTGGCCCGACGCCGAGCGCTTCTCGGTGCGGCGCACCCGCTCCGGGGACGCCTGGGAGGCGGGGCAGCTGGGACTGGATGCCGGATCCTGCGGCACCGGGGGCGGTGCGGCGCCCAGCGGACCGGTCACGCTGGGGATGCCGACCCTGCGCGCCCGCTGAGCTGGGACATCGCGCCGGACGCGATTCGGCCCCGCCACCTGCAGGTGGCGGGGCCGAGTCATGCGGGGCCGGGGCGGTGCCGGGCCCGAGGTCAGGTGTCGAGGTCGTCCAGCTCCGCACCGAGGCGCTCCTCGAGGCTGTGGAAGAAGGCGATCACGGTGCTCAGGCCGCAGGTGATGGCGCTGTCGATCTGCGAGTCGAGGGCACCGGCGCGGAAATCCGCGGCGAGCTCGCCGTAGACGCCGAGCAACCCCTCGGACTCGCGGCGCACGTACACCTTCGGCCAGATCCGGTTCATGTTCCACTCGTTGCAGAGCTTGATCATCTCGACCTTGCGCGAGACGTCCACCGAATGGCTCCAGCGGCCGCGGGTCTGCAGCACGCCGTGCTCGTCCCCGGAGATCATGAACTGGAACCGGTAGTCGTCGAAGCGGGCACGGAGGATCTCCGGATGCGCCTCGTCCTCGACGTAGGCGTAACCGTGCCGGGTCAGTCCCTCCTCGACCCGTGCCAGGGACAGAGGGGCCAACTCGTCGGCCGAGCCCTCGCCCATCTGAACAGGGGACTCGTTCGGTGCAGTCACTTCCCACCTCGGGCGTTCGATACGGTGTCAAAGCCGATCCGAGGGTTCGGATCGGCGATCACCCTACTCCTTCCGCACGGGAACGGCCTCCGTGGCGGCCGTGATCCCGCTGACCCGTCGCGCGGCAGGGGGCGGGCCCTGCGCCCCGGGCGCCGATACAGTGCCTGCCATGGACGCCTCCGCCCCGCCGCCGGCCGCTGCCGCGCCGTCCCCGGACGCCCCCCTGGTGGCAGTGGTCGGTGCGACCGCGACGGGCAAGTCCGATCTCGCGATCGCCCTGGCGGAGCGGCTCGGCGGGGAGGTCGTCAACGCCGATGCGCTGCAGCTGTACCGGGGGATGGACATCGGCACCGCGAAGGTCACCCTCCAGGAGCGCCGCGGCATCCCACACCACCTGCTGGACCTGCTCGAGGTGACCGAGGAGGCGAGCGTGTCCGCCTACCAGCGTGCGGCCCGGGACGCCGTCGCCGACATCCGCTCCCGCGGCCGGGTCCCGATCCTGGTGGGCGGGTCCGGGCTGTACGTCCGCGCTGCCCTCGACGAGATCGAGTTCCCGCCGACCGATCCGGCGGTGCGCGCCCGTCTCGAGGAGCGCGCGGCGCAGGTGGGCGCCGAGGCCCTGCACCGCGAGCTCGCGGACAGCGACCCCGAGGCGGCGGCCGGCATCGGGAGCGGGGACACGCGCCGCATCGTGCGCGCGCTCGAGGTGGGCGAGCTCACCGGTCGCCCGTTCACCGCCTTCCTGCCCCGCCCCCACCTCCATGACCCCTCCACCGTGCAGCTGGGCCTGCGCCTGGACCGCGCGGTGCTGCACGAGCGGATCGCGGCACGGGTGCACCGCATGGTCGAGCAGGGGCTGCTCGCGGAGGTCCGTGCTCTGCGGGCGCAGGGCCTGGACGCGGGGCGCACCGCCCGCCGGGCGATCGGCTACGAGCAGGCACTGGCCGTGCTCGACGGCGCGATGAGCTGCCAGCAGGCGATCGAGGAGACGATCGCGGGCACGCGCCGCCTGGTGCGCAAGCAGGACACCTGGTTCCGCCGCGACCAGCGGGTCCACTGGCTCGAGGCCGACGCCGGGGAGGTCCTCGTCGATCAGGCGGTCGCACGGATCGGAGCAGCGGTCACGGCGCGAGGTGCGCAGCAGCCGTAGGCTCGGGGGATGAGCGTGCGCATCGACTTCACCAAGGGCCACGGCACCGAGAACGACTTCGTGGTGGTCGACGACCCCGACGGCCTGCTCGACCTCGACGCGACCGCAGTCACCGCCCTCGCCGATCGGCGCACCGGCATCGGCGGGGACGGCGTGATCCGTGCCGTCCGCTCCCACCGCGCCGGGATCGACGCCCCGGGCGATGCCCCGGAGTGGTTCATGGACTACCGCAACGCCGACGGCTCGATCGCCGAGATGTGCGGGAACGGGGTGCGGGTGCTGGCCGCGCACCTGCAGCGGTCCGGGCACGTCGCCGAGAGCCGCTTCGAGATCCTCACCCGTGCCGGGGTGCGCACCGTCGAGATCCTCGCCCGGCCTGCCGACCCGGCCGGGCCGTGGAGCGTCCGCGTGGGGATGGGGACCGCCCGCTGCACCCCGCAGGCCCGCACCGTCGAGATCGCCGGGCATCGCCTGACCGCGACCGATGTGGACATGGGCAACCCCCACGCCGTCGCCTTCCTGCCCGCGGGGACTGCGCTCGAGGAGCTGGACCTGACCCGCCGCCCGGGACTCGAGCCCGAGCCCGCCCGCGGGGCGAACATCGAACTGGTCAGCGAGCGCGGCCCCCGCCACGTGGCGATGCGCGTGCACGAGCGCGGGGTGGGGGAGACGCGATCCTGCGGCACCGGGGTGGCGGCCGTCGCGATCGCCGCCGCGCGGCGCGCCGGGGACGACTCCCGCGAGCCGTGGACCGTGGACGTGCCGGGCGGGAGGCTGCAGGTGGGGTGGGGCACGGCTGGCGACATCCTGCTCACCGGGCCCGCACAGCTGGTGGCCGACGGCACCACGCTCGCCTGACCCGGCCCGGGCCCGGAGTCCTCAGACGGCGGGGCCGACCTCGATCACCCGGAACCCCTTCGCACTGGCGACCTTGCCGACCGCACGGTCGGGGAGCTGCTCGCCCAGCCACCGCGCGAGCGGATCGGCGCCGAGGTTCCTGCCGACCACCAGCGCCGCGGTGCCCTGCGGGGCCAGACGTGCCATCCACCGCGTCAGCAGCACGTGCAGCGCCTCCTTCCCGATGCGGATCGGCGGGTTCGACCAGATCGCGTCGGGCGCGAGGTCCTCGGGCACCTCGTCGGGGGCGACGACGCGCACATTGCCCACCCCTGCGCGACGGGCGTTGTCCGCGGTGAGCGCCCGCGCACGCTCGCTGACGTCGACCGCCCACACCTCGGCGTCCGGATGCAGCAGGGCCGCAGTCAGGGCGATCGGCCCCCAGCCGCAGCCGAGGTCCACGATCCTCGCTGCGGGCGGCGGCGCGGCGATCTCGTCGAGCCGGTCCAGCAGCACCGCGGTGGCCTTGTCCAGGCCGCGCCCGCTGAACACCGATGCGCTGGAGACGAGGTCGAGGTCACGCCCGGCAAGACGCACCTGCAACGGGAACCGGCGGTCGTCGGTCGCGGGGGCGGGGGTGAAGTAGTGCTCGTCCACCCGAGCAGGATACGGACGCACGCGTCCCCGCGGGCACCGCCCTGCACTGCGCCCTGCGCAAAATCCCTCGACCGCGATGCCGCGCCGTGGGATCGTGGAGACCTCACCGACACCGACCCGAGGAGTGCCCCGATCGTGCCCATCGCCTTCCATCCCGAACCCGCTTCCGACACCGACGTCGACGGGACCAGCGCGGAGGGAACCGGGGCCGTCGAGCACTCGCGCGGTGCGGACCGGCCCGCCCCCTCCCGCGACCCGCTCACCGAGCGGATCCTCGCCCGCGGCGACGCCTCGCTGTCCGCGGACACCTACGGCTCCGAGACCGACGGCGAGCAGTACGATCTCGCCGACCGGCAGGCGCTGCGCCGAGTGGCCGGCCTGTCCACCGAGCTCGAGGACGTCACCGAGGTCGAGTACCGGCAGCTGCGCCTGGAGCGCGTCGTCCTCGCCGGCCTCTACACCTCCGGCAACGCCGAGCAGGCCGAGACCAGCCTGCGCGAGCTCGCCGCCCTCGCCGAGACCGCCGGATCCGAGGTGCTCGACGGTGTCCTGCAGCGCCGCGCGCATCCGGACCCGGCGACCTTCCTCGGCAAGGGCAAGGCCGCGGAGCTCGCCGACCTGGTCGCGGCCAGCGGCGCCGACACGGTGATCGCCGACGGCGAGCTGGGCCCCGGCCAGCGCCGCGCCCTCGAGGACATCGTCAAGGTCAAGGTCATCGACCGCACCGCGCTGATCCTGGACATCTTCGCGCAGCACGCGAAGTCCCGTGAGGGCAAGGCGCAGGTGGAGCTGGCCCAGCTCGAGTACCTGCTGCCCCGGCTGCGCGGCTGGGGCGAGTCGATGTCCCGCCAGGCCGGCGGCCAGGTCGGCGGCGCCGGTGCCGGGATGGGCTCGCGCGGCCCCGGCGAGACGAAGATCGAGCTGGACCGCCGCCGCATCCGTGACCGGATGGCCAAGCTGCGGCGCGAGATCAAGGCGATGGCCCCGGGGCGTGACGCCAAGCGCGCCGACCGCAAGCGCCACCAGGTCCCCTCGGTCGCGATCGCGGGCTACACCAACGCCGGCAAGTCCTCCCTGCTGAACCGCCTCACCGGGGCCGGGGTGCTGGTCGAGAACGCCCTGTTCGCGACCCTGGACCCGACCGTGCGCCGGTCGACCACCCCGGACGGGCGCGAGTTCACGTTCGCGGACACCGTCGGCTTCGTCCGGCACCTGCCCACCCAGCTGGTCGAGGCCTTCCGCTCGACCCTCGAGGAGGTCGGCGACTCGGACCTGCTGCTGCACGTCGTCGACGCCTCCCACCCGGATCCGGAGGGACAGATCACCGCGGTGCGCACGGTGCTCGGCGAGCTCGAGGGCTTCGACGTGCCGGAGATCGTGGTGCTCAACAAGGCGGACATCGCCGAGCCGGAGACCGTCGCCCGGATCCGCAGCCAGGTGAGGGACTGCGCGGTGGTCTCCGCCCGCACCGGGAACGGGATCCAGCAGCTGCGCGAGCTCATCGCGGAGCGGCTGCCGCGCCCCGCCGTCGAGGTGGACGTGGTGGTGCCCTATTCCCGCGGAGATCTGATCTCGCGGGTCCACAGCACCGGCGAGGTGCTGGCCCAGGAGCACCTCATGGACGGCACCCGGATGCATGCACGGGTGGACGAGGCCCTCGCCGCCGAGCTGCGCAGCGCGTCCTGAGCGGTGGGCGGCCGCGGCCCGGATACCCTGAGCGGATGACCGCTGCGCCCAGCCACCCCGCCTCACCGACGGCGGCCGACGTCCCGCTGGCCACCCTGATGGACGCGGCGGTCGCGGCCATCGGCGGAGCGCCCCGCGCGGGGCAGCAGTCGATGGCCGAGGCCGTCGACCTCGCCATGTCGGGCGGTCGCCACCTGCTGGTCCAGGCCGGCACCGGTACGGGCAAGTCCCTGGCCTACCTGGTGCCCGCGGTGCGCCACGCCCTGGTCAGCGGGCGGCCCGTGGTGGTCTCGACCGCCACCATCGCGCTGCAGTCCCAGATCGTCCGGAAGGACCTCCCGCGGCTCGTCGAGGCCCTGGCCCCGCATCTGCCGCGCACCCCCACCTTCGCGCTGCTGAAGGGCCGGGCGAACTACCTGTGCAAGCACAAGATCGCCGGCGGCTATCCGGTCGACATCGAACCCGGTGCCCTGTTCGCCGAGGCCTCGGCGGATCCCGCCCGCAGCGGCGGGGAACGGCTGGGCCAGCAGGTGCGGCGGCTGCGCGAGTGGGCGGAGGAGACGGACAGCGGCGACCGCGACTCCCTCGAGGACGCCGTCTCCGACCGTGCCTGGCGTCAGGTCTCCGTCACCGGCACCCAGTGCATCGGCAGCAGCTGCCCGATGGTCGAGGACTGCTTCGCCGAGCGCAGCCGCGAGCTGGCACGCGAGGTCGACGTGGTGGTGACCAACCATGCGCTGCTCGCCATCGACGCCTTCGACAACCACGGCATCATCCCCGATCACGACGTCGTCGTCTTCGACGAGGCGCACGACCTCTCCGCCCGCGTCACCGGTGCGGTCACCGACGTGCTGAACCCGGGGATGCTGCGCGGCACGGTCCGGGACCTGCGCGGGCTCGGCGTGGCCGCGACCGCTCTCGAGGACGCCTCCGAGGAGCTGCGCGAGTCCCTCGAGCTCGCTCCCGACGGGCGCGTCATCGGTGATCTGCCCGAACGACTCGGCGACGCGGTCGCCCAGCTGCGGGTCGAGGCGCGCACCGCGCACTCCGATGCGAAGGACGCCGGGGACGAGACGTCCGCCGGAGCGCGCAAGACCGTCCGCGCGAACCTGCAGGAGATCATCGACGTGTGCGAACGACTGGCCGCCCCGGACGAGGACGACGTGGTCTCGATCTCGCACTCGCCGGCGACCGGCCGCTCCAGCCTCCAGGTGGCGCCGCTGAGCGTCGCGGCCGCGATGCGCGGAGCGATCCTCGAGGAGCGCACCGCCGTGCTCACCTCCGCGACCCTGGCGCTCGGAGGGCGTTTCGAGCCCGCGGCGGGGGAGGTGGGTCTGACCCGTCGCGATCGGATCGGGGAGGGCGAGCTCCCGGCGGCGCCGGACTCCAGCACCTGGGCGGGCCTCGACGTGGGCAGCCCGTTCGACTATCGCCGCCAGGGGATCCTCTACTCCGCCCGGCATCTGCCGGCCCCGGGCCGGGACGGCCCCTCCCCGGCGATGCTGGACCATCTCACCGAGCTCGTGGAGGCCTCGCGCGGGGGCGCGCTGTGCCTGTTCTCCTCACGCCGCGGCGCGGAGCTCGCGGCCGAGCACGTGCGCGCGCGTCTGGATCTCACGATCGCCGTGCAGGGTGAGGACTCGATGGCGAACCTCGTGCGGACCTTCCGGGAGGACGAGGACGCGAGCCTCTTCGGCACCCTCACCCTCTGGCAGGGCGTGGACGTGTCGGGACGCTCTCTGCGACTGGTCACGATCGACAGGATCCCGTTCCCCCGTCCCGACGACCCGCTGACGGCGGCCCGGCAGGAACGGATCGGGCAGCGCGGCGGCAACGGGTTCATGTCCGTCTCCGCGCAGCACGCCGCGCTGCTGCTCGCTCAGGGCGCGGGGCGCCTGATCCGCTCCGACCAGGACCGCGGCATGGTCGCGGTCCTGGACCCGCGTCTGGCGACGGCGCGCTACGGGAGCTTCCTGCGGGAGTCCATGCCGCCGCTGTGGCCGACCGCGGACCCGGAGGTCGCCCTGGCCGCGCTGCGTCGACTCGCGGACGGCTGACCGCCCGACGCCGCCCTGCGGCAGACGGCACCGAGGGCGGCTGAGCGCCGGGCGTCGAGGGCGGAGGTGCTCAGACGGCCCGCAGCACCGCCACGACCTTGCCGAGGATCTCGGCATGGTCGCCGAGAATCGGGGCGAAAGCCGGGTTGTGCGGCATCAGCCAGACATGGTCGTCGCGCTGCACGAAGGTCTTCACCGTCGCCTCGCCGTCGATCATCGCCGCGACGATCTCGCCCTTCTCCGCCGTGCTCTGGGAGCGCACCACCACCCAGTCGCCGTCGCAGATGGCGGCGTCGATCATCGAGTCGCCGACCACCTGCAGCAGGAAGAGCTCGCCGTCGCCCACGAGCCGCTGGGGGAGGGTGAAGACGTCCTCGACCTGCTCCTCGGCGGTGATCGGCACACCGGCGGCGATCCTGCCCACGAGGGGGACGCTCACCGAGTTCGGCACGATCTGCGGCTCCGGGGCCGAGGGCGGCGGGGCCGGTGCATCGTCCGCATCGGGCATCACCACCTCCATCGCCCGGGGCCGCTTGGGGTCGCGGCGCAGGAATCCCTTGCGCTCGAGCGACTGCAGCTGATGGGCGACCGAGGACGACGACGTCAGGCCGACCGCGTCACCGATCTCGCGCATCGTGGGCGGATAGCCGTGCGCGGCCACCGCGTCGTTGATCGTCTCCAGGATCAGTCGCTGGCGACGGGTGAGGCCCGCGGTGCGCTCATCCTCCGGGACCTCGGCGCGCAGCGGGGTCGGCGTGGGCGTGCTGGGCGTCATCGTGCGGCCTCCTGGCGTCATCTGTCGGACCCGTGCGGTTCCGTGGTCGTGTCCCCAGGGTAGGGCGGCGCGCACCGGAAGCCAAACACATGTTCGAGGTATCTGTTGCGTGTCGTCGACGGCCCGGGTTACAGTCGCACAGACATTCGATCGAACAGGAGTTCGGATATGCGTACCGACATCGCCACGGTCCTGCCCTTCCCCTCGCAGGGCGCCCCTCGTGACGAGGCCGCTCCTCGAGCGCGCGTTCGACTCGAGCCGACCCGTCGTGGGCGCCTGGTGGTCACGCTCATCGCCTTCGTGCTCGGCCTGTTGGTGGCCGCCGCCGTCCTGCTGGCGATCGATCTCCCGGCGCTCGCGGGCACCGAGGGCGAGCAGCCCGTCACGGTCACCGTCGAGGCGGGCGACACCCTGTGGGGCTACGCCGAGCAGTACGCACCGGAGGGCGTGAGCGCCCAGGAGTTCGTCACCGAGGTGCGGCAGCACAACCAGCTGCCCACGGGCCGTGTCACCGCCGGAGACGTCATCGAGCTGCCGGTCGTGGAGCAGGCGACCCGCTGAGCGGACCCCGGGCGGCTATTCTGGGCGGATGCACTGCCCGTTCTGTCGCAATCCCGACTCCCGCGTCGTCGACTCCCGCACATCGGACGACGGCGCGACGATCCGGCGCCGGCGCCAGTGCCCCAACTGCTCGCGCCGTTTCTCCACGTCGGAGACGGCCTCCCTCTCCGTGCTCAAGCGGTCCGGCGTGAGCGAGCCCTTCAGCCGGGCCAAGGTGATCTCCGGGGTGCGCAAGGCCTGTCAGGGGCGGCCGGTCAGCGATGATCAGCTGGCGATGCTCGCCCAGCGCGTCGAGGAGAGCATCCGCTCCAGCGGCCTCGCGGAGATCGACGCCCACCAGGTGGGGCTGACGATCCTCCAGCCGCTCCAGGAGCTGGACCTCGTCGCCTACCTCCGCTTCGCGAGCGTCTACCAGAGCTTCGACTCGCTCGAGGACTTCGAGACGGCGATCGCCCGGCTGCGTGCCGAGGCACCCCGGGGCGGCGGCCCCGTCGAGGAGCCGGCCTGAGGCCGCCCGTCGGGCTGCGCGCTGTGTCGCAGCGCACACGGGGCTGCCCGGTTCCGCCCACATCCCGGATTCGGCGCGGGGGCACCGGCGGATGTGCTTAAGATGTTCCCCGTGCGCCTACGCGGCGCACACCTGATCGGCGGTCGTGGAGGGGAAGCCACGGCCGCCGATCCCTGTCCCGGGGCGGCGGCTGCGGTGCTCAGTCCGCGATGCCGGCGGGGAGCTCGCGGGCGTGCACGATCCCCAGGTGCTGGGTCGAACGGCTCATCGCGACGTACAGGCCCCCGGCGCCGTGGGTGTCGACCAGCTCCGCCGGCTCCACGATCACCACTGCGTCGAACTCGAGGCCCTTGGCGTCCTGCGCCGTCATCACCGCGATCTCGTCGTCCACGCCCGCGGAGCCCGCGCCGACCGCAGGCAGGCCCTGCTGCGAGCGCAGCGTGGCGACGAGCGACGGCAGTCGCTCCTCGTCCGCGATCACGGCGATCCGCCCCAACCGCTCCGCATGGAGCGTCGCCACCGCCTGGGCGGTGCGTGCGACGAGCTCTCCGGGGCCGGTGCGCTCGATCAGCGGACCCCGATCGCCTTCGCGCACCGAGCTCACCGGTGTCACCGGCAGATCGTGCGCCTGCGCCATCGCCACCGCACGATCCATGATCCGACTCGGCGTGCGGTAGTTGACCGTGAGGTGCTCGACCTGCAGGCGGTCCTGGATGTACGGGGCCAGCGCGGCCGTCCAGGAATCCGTGCCGCCGGCGGAGGAGGTCTGGGCGACATCGCCCACCACCGTGAACGACTTGGTGGGTGCCCGCCGCATCAGGGCGCGCCAGCTCATGGGGGAGTGCTCCTGCGCCTCGTCGACCACCACGTGGCCGTAGGTCCAGCTCCGCTCCGCGGACGCCCGCTCGGCCAGGGTCCTCCCGTCGCGGACGTGGCTGACCTGATCGGCGAGGTCCTCGGCGCGGATGATCCCCGAGGTGTCGATGTTCTCGATCACCTTGCGGGCGTAGTCGACCTCGGACCGTCGGCGCTCGGCGTCGTCGCGGGCCCGGGCCTCCGCCGGCGCCGAGTCCTCGCCGAGCAGTTCGGCGACCTCGTCCAGCAGCGGGACGTCCTCGATCGTCCAGGCGGAGTCCTTGGGGCGCACGAGCAGCTCCACCCGGTCGGCGATCGCGCGGGGGGCGGCCTCGCGCAGCCGGTCGGGCCGCGAGAGCAGGATCCGCAGGAAGCCCTGCGGGGTGTAGGGGAGCCAGGCCAGATTCAGCTGGCGCCTGACCTCGGGATCGTGGCGCAGGTCCGAGAGCAGGTCCGGGCGATCCTCGGGGATGATGGTGCGGCCCTGGGCGCGCAGCGACTCCTCGTAGTCCTCGACCAGCCGGTCCATCGCGGCGCGGACGAAGGTCGCGCGGGCCGTGTTGTGGGGCTTGTGCGAGGCCCGGGCCTCCCGGCGGGCCGCGCGGATCGCGTCCCGCGTGAGGCGGATCGGAGTGCCGTCGATGCGCAGGGAGATGTCGTCCCGGGGGACGATCTGGCGCTGCTTGACCGCGCGGGAGAGCAGCTCGGCCATCGCGGCGTCGCCCTTCAGACGCGCCACGTCGTCCTCGTCGTGCCGGAAGGTCGCGACGCCCGGGAACAGTTCGCCCGGGGTGAGCATCACGACGCCCGACTCGCCGAGGCTCGGCAGCACCCTCTCGATGTACCGGAGGAACCCCGGGGTGGGGGCCATGATCAGCACGCCCGTGTGCTCCAGACGCCGACGATGCGTGTACAGCAGGTACGCCGCACGATGCAGGGCCACGGCGGTCTTGCCGGTGCCCGGTCCGCCCTGGACGACGAGCACCCCGCGGTTCTCGGAGCGGATGATCCGGTCCTGCTCCCCCTGGATGGTCGCGACGATGTCGCCCATCCGCCCCGTGCGCCTGCCCGAGACGGCTGCGAGCAGCGCCCCCTCGCCCTGGAGCACGACGTCGTGGTCGGGATCGTCGATGATCGACTGGTCCAGGACGTCGTCCTCGAGCCCCACGACGGCGCGACCCCGGTTGATCAGATGGCGCCGCAGCCGCACCGACTGCCGATCGGTGCTGGTGGCTCGGTAGAACGCGGCCGCCGCCGGGGCGCGCCAGTCCACCAGCAGCTGCTCGCGGTCGGGGGTGAACAGGCCGATGCGTCCGATGTAGTGGCGGGCGGCGTCGTCCATGTCCAGCCGGCCGAAGACGACGCTGCGGGAGACCGAGCGCAGCAGCGCGAGGCGGTCCTCGTACAGCGCCATGAAGGAGTCGCGCTCGGAGCGGTTCTGGTGGGTCGAGGCGTGCTGCGATCCCTGGATCTGGTCGAGATTGCGTTCCACCTGGGCGACCAGTTCGTCCAGCCGCCGGTAGAGGCGGTCGGCGTACCCCTGCTCGCGTGCGATCTCCCGGGCGATCTGTTCATCGGCGTCGTCCACGGCCCTGCCTCTCCACCCTGTGCGTCCTCGTGCCGCGCCCTGTCCCGGCGGACCCCGGATCGGCGGAGCACGGTGGTCCATTATGGTGGACGGGCCTGGGTTCGCGCGCCATCAGGTGATCCACGTCCAGTCGGCCGCGAGGGAGGAACCACGATGCGAGACCCTCGTGATCTGTACAGGTTCGAGTCGACAGAGGTCCTGGAGGCCGTCCCGCGCACCGGGCTCACGCTGGTGCACGCGCTGCCGGGGATGGTGGATGCGGGCAACGTCTGCCGCATCGCCGCGGCGTACCTGCGCGACGAGCTGCGGCACCTGCGCCTGGTCTCCTTCGAGACCGACGAGCTGCTCGACTACCGGGGCGCGCGCCCGCAGGCGACCTTCGACGGCACCTCCTTCGCAGAGGTCGAGGTCCCCGAGCTCACGCTCTCGCTGATGTACGACGAGCAGGACCGGCCGTTCCTCTTCCTCGACGGCCCCGAGCCGGATCTGCAGTGGCGCCGACTGGCCGAGGCGCTGATCGACCTCGTGGAGTTCTTCGACGTCGAACGGGTGGTCGGGATGCAGGGGGTGCCGATGGCCGTGCCCCACACCCGCCCGATCGGTCTGTTCGCCCACGCCACCGATCCCTCGCTGCTGGGTCGGCCCGGCGCCCGCGCCACGCCTGCCCCGGGAACCGTGCCCGACCCCGGCGAGGAGGGGACGCCCGAGCTCGTGATCCCGGCGGCCTTCGGCACGCTGCTCGAGCACCGGCTGGGCAGGGCCGGCCACCCTGCGATGGGGTACGCGGCGCAGGTGCCGCACTACCTGGCCCGCACCGACTTCCCGGCCGGCGCACTGGCGCTGCTGCGACGGGTCAGCGAGGCGGCCGGCCTCGACCTCCCGCTGGTCCACCTGGGGGATCTCACCGATGCCGCCGCCGTCGCCCTGCAGGGCTCCCTCGAGCAGAACAGCGAGGTGCGCCAGATCGTCAGCGCGCTCGAGGAGCAGTACGACTCCCTGGGCGAGGGCGAGGACTCCTCCCCGCTGGCGACCACGATGGACCTCCCTACGGCCGACGAGATCGGGGAGCACTTCGAGCGCTTCCTCGCCGACCACGACGGCGACTCCCCGGAGGAGCCCCCGTCCCTGTGAGCGCCCGCACGGGGTCGGCCGGACGCTCGGTCGGACCGCTCCCCGCGCAGTTCGTTACCGCTTCGTGATCGGGTCGTGCCCATCTCCGTGTGAACCGGGCCACGGTCGTGCCAGAATGGAGGCGTTGCGGTGATGCAGTTCCAGCAGGACAGTCCGTCGACGGTGCCTCGGCACAGCAGTACGGCTCGCACCAATGCGCCACCCGCTCCGGCGGGGGACGGCTTCACGCGGCACCGCGATCGCGTCGTGCGATCGTTGATGGACGACACAGAAGGTGACAGGTATGGCACAGGGCTCGGTCAAGTGGTTCAACGCCGAAAAGGGCTACGGATTCATCGAGATCGACGGAGGCGGCGCAGACGTCTTCGTGCACCACAGCAAGATCGACATGGACGGCTACCGCTCCCTCGACGAGGGGCAGCGCGTGGAGTTCGAGGTCAGCCAGGGCGACAAGGGGCCGCAGGCCGAGCAGGTCCGCCCCGTCTGATCGACGACAGCTCGTCAGCAGCACGGACCGGGCAGGAGCATCGCGCTCCTGCCCGGTCCGTCGTCGTCCGCGCCGCCGGGGCGGGTCGGGCCGGCCGGCGCCTCAGCCCGCGTGCAGCACACGCCCGGCGCGGGCGAGCGCCTCGACCTGGGGCCGTCGCGCCAGCCGCACGGAGACCGCATCGGAGCGCAGATCGCGGTCGATCCCCTCGGGAAGCGGTCGGCGCGAGGCGAGCAGGACGCAGTTCCCGCGCCGCTTGCCCGAGAGGTGAGCGGGCTCGGCGATGACGCCGACGTGCGGGAACACGGCCGAGAGCGTGGCGACCTCGTCCGCCATCAGGCCGGTCCCCGGCGGCGCCGCGCAGTTGGCCAGGTAGATCCCGCCCTCGCGCAGCACCCGGTCGGCGTGGGCCGCGGCCTCCACGGTGATCAGCTCCTCGGGGGTGAGCGTCCCGCTGAAGACGTCGCGGACCAGGACGTCGAACCGGTCCGCGCGCCAGGAGGTCAGGGCGCCGAGCGCATCCTCGATCCGCAGCCGCAGCTGCGGGGAGCGGGGGAGATCGAACCAGTCCCGCACCTGCTGTGCGAGCAGCTCGTCGATCTCCACCACGATCTGGCGGGTGCGCGGATGGCGCGCCGCGACCGCCCGGGGCAGCGAGCAGCCGCCCCCGCCGAGATGCGCGAGCTGGGCAGCGGCGACCGAGGCACCACCCGAGGGCGCCGCTGGGGGGAGCTCGGCGAGATGCCGGTCGATCACCAGCAGCATCCAGCGCATGTACTCGAACACCAGGTGCTCGGGATCCGGGTGCAGATGGGAGGACGGGGCCCCGTTGACGTCCAGCAGCACCGAACCGTCGTTCTCCACGCTGAGGCGGGCGGTCCCGGTGGAGACGGGGATCGGGGTGTCGAGGGGGCCGAGGCGCGTGAACGCAGCACGGCGCGAGCGGTCGCGGCGGGGCATCGTCCCACTCTAGGAGATCTCCGGCACCGTTCCTCCCCACGTGCTGCTCGCCCACAGGACCGGTGACCCGGCCCCGTCTGTCGGACCCCGCGCATAGCGTTCCCTCCATCAGGACGGCGCGGCGAGCGCCCCGAGTCCACGGAGGAGGAGACCGATGACCCGCACCATGCACCGACGAGGAGCAGCCGCGGCACCGCTCGGCTCCGGTGCCCGAGCCCACCGCCTGCGCCTGGCCCGTCTCGATCAGGACCAGGCGGATCTCGAGCGGGCCCGCGTCCTCCTGCGCCAGGGGCGCTCCCGCCAGGAGGACGATCCGCGCGAGGCCTTCGAGCTCGTCCACCGTGCGGCGCTGCGCGGGGCGGGGGTGCTGGTCTCCCGCGCCAATCGCGAGCGCCGCCGGGCGCTGCCGCTGAACGTGTGGGCCGCCCTCGAGCGGCTCGGCGGGCCGGAGGCCGAGCGGGCGCGGCAGCTGGCGCCGCTCGTGGCCGAGAGGGCCCGACTGGACCGCAACGGCTCCGCGCGGCCGGACCCGGAGCTGCTGCGCAGCCATCTCGAGGGGACTGCGGCGCATCTCGAGCTGATCGCCGAGCGTCTTCTCGAGGATCTGCCCGCCCGCGTCGCCGAGCTGACCGACGCCGGCTGAGCGCCCCGGGAGGGCAGCCGCCGCCCGGGTACAGTGCACCGCGAGGAGGTGCAGGATGGATGTGCGCGGTCAGGCGGGAGCGGCCGAGGAGATCCCCGGGATCCTGCACCTGGACATGGACGCCTTCTTCGCCTCCGTCGAGGTGCGGGACGACCCTCGCCTGCAGGGCCTGCCCGTGGTGGTCGGCGGTGCCGGGGCGCGCGGCGTCGTCGCCGCGGCCAGCTATCCGGCCCGCACCCGCGGCATCCGCTCGGCGATGCCGATGGCGACGGCGCGGCGCCTGGCGCCGGACCTCGTCATCGTCCCCCCGCGGATCGAGCACTACCGCCGCACCTCCGCCCGGGTGATGGAGCTGCTCGCCGACGTGGTCGCCGACATCGAGCAGATCAGCGTCGACGAGGCCTTCCTCGACGTGCGCGGCGCGCGGCGGCTGTTCGGGCCGCCGGAGCAGATCGCCGACCTGCTGCGGCGGCGGATCCGGGAGGAGCTGGACCTGCCCAGCTCCGTCGGCGGATCCGTCTCCCGGGCGGTGGCGAAGATCGCCTCCGCCCGGGCGAAGCCCGACGGGATGCTCATCGTCCCCGCCGCACGCACCGCCGAGTTCCTCGCTCCGCTGCCGGTCTCGGTGATCTCCGGCATCGGCCCGAAGGCGCAGGAGGCGCTCGCCCGGCTCGGCGTGCGCACCATCGGCCAGCTGCGGGAGACACCTCGCTCCACCCTGACCCGAGTGCTGGGGCCACGGACTCCCGAGATCATGGCACTGGCCGATGGCAGCGATCGCACCGGGCTGGGGCGGCGCACCGAGGACAGGTCGCTGGGGACCGAACGGACCTGGGACGAGGACCTCACCGATCCCGCCGAGGTGCGTCGGCGCATCACGCAGATGGCCGACGACGTCGCCCGTCAGCTGCGCCGAGGCGGCTTCACGACGAGGACCGTCGTGCTCAAGCTCCGCGCTCCCGACGGCACCACGCGCACCCGCTCCTCCACGCTGGACCAGCCCACCGCCAGCGGTGAGCGCCTCCGCGAGCACGTGGTCTCCCTGTGGGAGCGCGAACGGCCCACCATGCCCCGGGTGCGCCTGGCCGGGGTGCGTGCCGCGCACCTGGAGCCGGTGACGGGCGCTCCCGTGCAGTCGGAGCTCACCGACCGGTCGGCGGGATGGCAGGACCTGGAGGCTGCGATGGACCGGGCCCTGGACCGCTTCGGGTCCCGCAGCCTGGGGCGGGGGTCGACCCTCCCGACCGCCTCGGACGGCCCCCGGGACCGCTCGGTCGCGACCCGTGGGGACCGACCGGTCACCGGACCGCACGCGGGCCGTCCGGCCAGGAACGAGGAGGCCGACGAGGGCGGTGCCGCGACCGGGGTGTGATGCCCTGCCCGGACAGTTCACATAACTCAGGAACAGGCTCTAAACTGGATGCACCGCCGACGAGGGCCAGGATCTTCGCTCGGTGGATGTGCGCCGACCGGCGCGAGAGGACGGGGACAAGGAGCGGGATCATGCCGCTGTCTGAACACGAGCAGAAGATGCTCGACGAGATGGAGCGCCAGCTCTTCGCTGACGATCCGCGCCTCGCACGAGCTTTCGCACCGAAGACGCCGCCGCGACGCAGCGGGCGTCGGATCCTGATCGGCCTGGGCGCCGTGGTCGTGGGACTCGGGGTCCTGGTGCTGGCAGTGAGCATGCCGGCGATCTGGCTCGGAGTGATCGCCTTCATCGGCATGCTCGCGGGAGCGGTCTACGCGGTCACCGGGTCCGGCAGCTCGGCGCCGGGCAAGGGCACCGCCGACGGCGGAGACGGCGGCGGTGGGACCGGACCGGCGTCCTCCGGAGGCGACGGCGGGACCTTCATGCGCCGGATGGAGGAGCGCTGGGAGAAGCGCGCCGGGGACGACCCCCGGTTCTGACCGCCCTCCCCGGCGACGCGGCACCGCCGCACCGATACCTGACGATGCCCCGGCTCGAACGAGCCGGGGCATCGTCACGTCCGGCGACGGCACAGTGACCGAGCGGTCGCCCGCGCCGGGCCGGTGACCGGGCTCGCGGCCCGCGCTCCCCGCGATTCCCCACATCGCTCCACCGCGGGTCCCCCCGCCCCTCCACCTCCCTCCCCACACCATCGCTGTTCCCCGCGATGGTGCGCTGACCTGCGCGTTCGCTCGGAGCGTGGCCGCGACGGCCGCTCCGCGGCAGCTACGGGCCGTGCCGGAACAGGCCGGGGGACATGCCCGGCGAGAATTTCCCCCCACCTCGCCCCACCCCGCTGACCAGGAAAGATATCGCTCGCGCTCGGTGATTTCGGCCGTTCTGTGTCCAATGGTGGGGACTAGTGGGGTAAAGTGGAGCGCGTTGGGAGGAGATGGAGTCCGGATCGCGAGTCGCGGCAGGTGAAGGAGGGCGCTGATGTTCCTCGGCACCTTCACGCCCAAGCTCGACGAGAAGGGCCGCCTGATCTTCCCGGCGAAGTTCCGCGACGAACTCGCCTCGGGACTGGTCATGACTCGTGGACAGGAGCACTGCATCGCCGTGTACCCGCTCATGGAGTTCCGCCAGAAGCTCGAGGAGGCTCGTCGGGCGCCGACCACCGACAAGCGCACCCGTGACTACCTGCGCGTGCTGCTCTCCGGTGCGGAGGACGTCATCCCGGACAAGCAGGGCCGCATCACCATCCCGGGCCATCTGCGCACCTACGCGGACCTGGACCGGGAATGCGCCGTCATCGGCGCTCTGGACCGCCTCGAGATCTGGTCGCTCCCGGC
>DATGUQ010000018.1:0-3928 GCA_035301145.1 Brachybacterium sp.
CATGTCGTATCCGACGCTGAAGCGCGAGACTCGCTCGAACGATGTGCTCACCAGTGGTTCCTTCCTGGGCGGTGTCTGTTCCACTGTAGCGGCGCCGGCGGCGGGGCCCGCGGAGGCGCTCGGCGCGCTCACCGGTCACCGCCGAACAGGCGCCGCAGCAGACCTGGCCGCCGCTCGGCCGGGCGGACCGCATCAGGCAGGTCCCGAGCCGTCGCGGGCCTGCAGCGCGAACGCGTCGGAGAGGCGGTCCAGCGCCTCGTCGACCACGCGCATGTCGTAGCCGCCGCGCTCGGTGCCGAAGCTCGCCGCCGTGATGTCGGAACCGTCGAAGGACGGGTCGCGACCCTCGTAGGCCTTGCGGGCGCGGGAGAGGAACTCGTCGACCTCGCGCATGTCGTATCCGACGCTGAAGCGCGAGACTCGCTCGAACGATGTGCTCACCGGTGGATCCTTCCTCGGGCTGTCGGGGTCCCACTGTAGCGGCGTGGGCGGGGCGTTGCGGGGAGGCGTGCGGGGGATGCGGGCAGGTGCGCCGGGTGTGCGCGGGGCGGTGTCCGGCCGCCGGGTCAGTCGGAGGCGGCGGCGACGGCCTCGACGCGGGCGACCCTCGCCTCGCGGTCCTCGCGGCGGGAATCGGTCTCGATCACCTCCGCGGCGAGCTGGCCGCAGGCGCCGTCGATGTCCGATCCTCGGGTGTCGCGAATGGTCGCGGAGAGCCCGTTGTCGCGCAGGGTCTCCACGAAGATCTTCTCGACCCGGGGATCCGAGGCGGTCCACTTCGAGCCCTTGACGGGGTTCAGCGGGATGGGGTTGACGTGCACCCAGTGCGCGCCGCCCTTGGCGATCAGGCGGTCGGCGAGCAGCTGGGCGCGGTGCTGCTGGTCGTTGATGTCGCGGATCAGCGCGTACTCGATGCTGACGCGACGGCCGGTGGTCTCGAAGTACTCCCACGCGGCGTCGAGGATCTCGTCGACGTCGAAGCGGGTGTTGATCGGCACCAGCTCGTCGCGCAGCTCGTCGTCGGGTGCGTGCAGCGAGACCGCGAGGGTGACGGGGATCTTCTCCGCGGTGAGCTTGCGGACCGCCGGGGCCAGGCCGACCGTGGAGACGGTGATGTGGCGGGCTCCCATCCCGAAGCCCTCCGGGGCCGGAGCGTTCAGGCGCTTGCAGACGGTGGCGACGGGGCGGTAGTTCGCCAGCGGCTCGCCCATGCCCATGAACACGATGTTGTTGACGCGGCCGGTCCCGCCGGGCAGTTCGCCGCGGGCGAGCATCCGGTTGGCGATGCGCACCTGTTCGAGGATCTCGGCGGCCGAGAGGTTGCGGGTCAGCCCCATCTGCCCGGTCGCGCAGAAGGGGCAGTTCATACCGCAGCCCGCCTCGGAGGAGATGCACAGGGTGTTGCGGTCGCTGTAGCGCATCAGCACCGACTCGACCATGGGGCCGTCGAAGAGCTGCCACAGGAACTTCTGGGTCGCGCCGTGGTCCGCGGACTGCCGGGAGACCTGTGTCAGCAGCGGCGGGAAGAATCGCGAGACCAGCTCGTCCCGGCGGTCCTTGGGCAGGTCGGTGAGGTGCTCGGGATCGGTGGTGAAGTGCTCGAAGTAGTGCACGGACAGCTGCTTGGCCCGGTATCCCGGCAGTCCCATCTCCTCGAGGGCGGCCTTCCGCTCGGCGAGGGTGAGATCGGCCAGGTGCACCGGCGGCTTCCCCCGGCGGGAGGGGCGCATCTGGAGCTGGCCCGGGGCCAGGGCGACCTTCTCTCCCGGCACCGCCTCACGGGAGAGGTCGGGCTTGGTCGACAGGGCGACGGGAGTGGTGGTCCCGGAGCGGCGGGCCGCCTCCTCGGGGGTGTTCATGGCAGCAGTACCTCCAGCATGATGTAGGTGGTGGGGGCGGCGAGGAGGATCGAGTCGATCCGATCCAGCACTCCCCCGTGGCCGGGCAGCAAGTGCCCCATGTCCTTGATCCCGAGATCGCGCTTGAGCAGGGACTGCGAGAGGTCGCCGCCGGTGGAGACGAGCACCAGCACCGCACCGATCAGGGCGCCGGCCCACCAGGGCAGGTCCAGCGCGAGGGTGCCGACGGCGGTGACCCCGGCGGTGCCCAGCAGCAGGGAGCCGGCGAACCCCTCCCAGCTCTTCTTCGGGCTGATCCGCGGCGCCATCGGGTGCTTGCCGAACAGCACCCCCGCGATATAGCCGCCGATGTCGTTGCCGACCGGCCCGAGGATGGTCAGCAGCACGAGCATCTGGCCCTGCTCCCGCGCGAACAGCAGCAGCAGGAAGCTTCCCAGGAACGGGATCCATGCCAGCGCGAACACGCCTCCGGCCACGTCCCGCAGCGCGCTGAGCCCCATGGACTCGGTGACGCGCCAGAGGATCAGCACGCAGACGGCGGCGGCGGTGGCGACCAGCAGCCCCTCGGCCCCGAAGACGACGGTGGAGACCACCATCCCGATCACGCCGACCAGCAGCGGGACCTGCGGCAGCCGCAGGCCGCCCTGCCCCAGGGCGCGGGTCACCTCGAGCACCGCGATCACCATCGCGACGGCGGCGAGCACGGCGAAGGCCTGCGGCACCGCGAACAGCGTCACGAACAGCAGCGCGGCCAGCCCGACACCGACCCCGATCGCGGCAGGGAGGTTCCGGCCGGCGCCGCGCCGCTTGGCGTGCTCGGGGTCGCGGCCGGGCGCGTCGACGACCGCCTCGAGCGTGCTCGAGGCGGTCGTCGCGGCGGTGACCGGGTCGTCGGTCACGCCGGGTGGCTGCCGTGTCGGGGGCTGCGGTGCAGGGTTCTGCGCTCCTGTGCTGAGGCTCAGACGGTCTCGAGCTCGGTCTCCTTGAGGCCGAGGGCCTCGTCGATCAGCTCGATGTGCTTCTTGGTCAGCGCTTCGAGCTCCTTCTCCGCGCGGGTGCCCTCGTCCTCGCCGATCTCCTTGTCCTTGACCAGCTTCTCGATGGCCTTCTTCGCGTTGCCGCGGGAGCCGCGCACGGAGACGCGGCCCTCCTCGGCCTTGGTGCGTGCGAGCTTGACGTACTCCTTGCGGCGGTCCTCGGTGAGCGCCGGCAGCACCACGCGGAGGGTGTCGCCGTTGTTCGTCGGGTTCACACCGAGGTCCGACTCGCGCAGCGCGGTCTCGACACCCGACATCGCGGACTTGTCGTACGGGGTGACGATCACGGTGCGGGCCTCGGGGAACTGCAGGGAGGCCAGCTGGTTCAGCGGCGTCGGGGTGCCGTAGTACTCGACGTTGATGCCCTGGAACATCGCGGCGCTGGCGCGGCCGGTGCGGATCGCGGTGAATTCGTCCTTGGTGACCTCCAGGGACTTCGTCATCTTAGATTCCGCGTCCTTCAGGATGCTCGGGATGTCGTCGCTCACGGGATGCTCCTCGGTTCTCGATGGGTGTTCGTGGTCCATTGTCCCGCACCGTCAAGGGCGGACGGCGGGCAGATGGTGCTCCAAGGTCCGGCAGGTGGGCCGCGGACCGGGCCGGGGTCACTCGGAGACGACCGTGCCGATGCGCTCGCCGCGCAGGGCGCGGGTGATGTTGCCGGGGTGGTCGAGCCCGAAGACCATCATCTGCTGTGCGTTGTCCATGCACAGGCTGAACGCGGTGGAGTCGACGACCTTCAGCCCCTGCTGGAGGGCGTCGTTGTAGGTGACGTGCTCGAGCTTGCGCGCGTCGGGGTTGGTGCGCGGGTCGGAGTCGTAGACGCCGTCGACGCCGTTCTTGGCCATCAGCACCTCCTCGCAGCCGATCTCCAGCGCGCGCTGGACGGCGACGGTGTCGGTGGAGAAGTACGGCATGCCGGCGCCGGCGCCGAAGATGACCACGCGGCCCTTCTCCAGGTGCCGCACGGCGCGCAGCGGGATGTAGGGCTCGGCGACCTGTCCCATCTCGATGGCGGTCTGCACGCGGGTG
>DATGUQ010000019.1:0-15574 GCA_035301145.1 Brachybacterium sp.
TGCAGGCGGTCCAGCGGCGCTGCGGCATCAGGCGGATCATCCCGGCGATGAGCAGGCCGTGCCCGACGGTGTAGGTGAGCATGACCAGCTCGGTGCTGTACGCGATCGATGCGCCGGGCAGGAACCAGTCCATCGCCAGCACCGAGCTGGACAGCAGGAACAGCGTCCCGCCGGACCAGGTCAGGCCGTTCCCGCCTGCCGAGAGGAAGGCCATCGCCGCGAGCGCCAGCGCGTAGGCGCCGACCACGACCAGCAGGTGCCCGGCGCCATCCGCGCAGGCCACGAACAGTCCCACCACCACGGCGCCGTAGGGGATGGCCAGGGCGATGCGCATCGCGTCCCGGGAGCGGGCCCACAGCGGTGCCAGCGCGGCCGCGTAGAAGATCAGCGCTCCCAGGAACCCGGCGACCGTGGCCGTCTGGACGGCGCCCGGCAGGAGCTGCCCCAGGGTGTCACCGGCCCAGGCGCACAGCAGGCCGCCGCTCAGCAGGGTGGTGGTGCGCGAGAGGTGCGGTGCGGCGGTCAGCAGCACCGCGAGCAGCAGCGGGGCCAGCAGCGGCTGGGACAGCCGCCTGAGCATCTCGGCATCCGCCGGTATCGCGGCGATGTTCACCGCCGCCGCGAGGGCATACGCCGCCCACAGTGCGAGGTGGACGGAGCGAATCGACGGCACTGCTCAAGGGTAGGAAGCCCCGACGACCGGGACCAGGCCGATGACCATCGGCGACGGGCACGTTTGGGTAACGTCCGGCCACGTTTCGGTCACGATGCCCGGCAGGCGCACGATCTGTCACGGTTCGCCCCATCTCGGGCCCCGGCCCGGCGGGTCACATCTGCTGCGGCGCGTTCACTCCGAGGGCGTCGAGACCCTCGACGAGGACCCGCTCGGTGAGCTGCGCGAGCGCCAGGCGCCCGGCCCGCACCTGCTCGTCGGCCTCCTTGAGGATCGGGGAGGCCTCGTAGAAGGACGTGAACGCCTGCGCGAGGGAGAACAGGTAGGCGCACAGCCGGTGCGGCTCGAACTCGGCGCCCACGCTCACCAGCGTCGGCCCGAACTCGAGCAGCTGCAGCGCGAGCGCGCGCTCGGCGTCGTTCTCGACCTGCGGGGCCGCGGCGGCGGTGACGCCCTGCTCCGCGGCCTTGCGGCCGATCGAGCGGATCCGCGCCACCGCGTACTGCAGGTAGGGGGCGGTGTTCCCGGTCAGCGCCAGCATCCGGTCGAGGTCGAAGGTGTAGTCCGAGTCGTGCGCGGTGGAGAGGTCCGCGTACTTCACGCCGCCGATGCCGATGTCGTGCGCGATCTGCTCCCGCTCGGCCTCGGGCAGGTCCGGGCGCAGCTCGTCGATCACCGTGCGGGCCTTCGCGACGGCCTCCTCGAGCAGCGCCATCAGGCGCAGGGAGGCCCCGGAGCGGGTGCGCAGGATCTTCCCGTCCTCGCCGAGGACGGAGCCGATCTTCACGTGCGTCGCCTCGACGCCCTCCGGCAGCCAGCCGGCCTCGCGCGCGGTCGTGAACACCATGCGGAAGTGCAGCTCCTGCGCGGTGCCGACGACGTAGCCGATGCGGTCCGCGCCCAGGTCCCGCACGCGGTGGCGGATCGCGGCGAGGTCGGTGGTGGCGTAGCCGTAGCCGCCGTCGGACTTGCGGATGATCAGCGGCAGCGGCTGCTCGTCGCGGCCCGTGAACCCGGCGGGGAACACGCACAGCGCACCGTCGGAGATCCGCGCGATCCCGGCGGCCTCGAGGTCGTCGCACACCGCTGCGAGCTGGTCGTTGTAGGTGGACTCGCCGGCGAGGTGCTCATCGGCGAGGGTCACGTCGAGCATGTCGTAGATCCGGTGGAAGTACTGCTTGGACAGCTCCACCAGGTTCGTCCAGATCCGCAGGGACTCGGGGTCGCCGGACTGCAGGGTCGCGACCCGGGTGCGGGCGCGGGAGGCGAAGTCGTCGCCGTCGGCCGACGGGCCCGCCTGCTCGGCCGCGTCGAACTTGGCGCGCGCGGCCTGATAGAACGCGTTCGGATCCGACTTCAGCAGCTCCGCCTCGGCGCTGTCCTCGCCCACCTCGAGCAGATGCTCGATGAGCATGCCGAAGGGGGTGCCCCAGTCGCCGATGTGGTTCTGGCGCACCACGGTGCGGCCGAGCTTCTCGAGCGTGCGGGCGAGCGAGTCGCCGACCACGGTGGTGCGCAGGTGGCCGACGTGCATCTCCTTGGCCACGTTCGGCGCGGAGTAGTCCAGCACCACCGTCTCGGCCCGCTCGGGGGCGGGCACGCCCAGGGCGGCCGACGGCGCCGCGAGCTCCGCCACCTGCGCGGCGACCCAGTCGGTGCGCAGGCGGATGTTCAGGAAGCCGGGGCCGGCGATCTCGGGCGCCTCGGCGATGTCCGAGAGGTCCACGGCCTCGACGATCTCCGCGGCGATGTCCCGGGGCTTGCGTCCCAGCCGCTTGGCCAGACCCATCGCGGCGTTGCACTGGAAGTCCGCGAACTGCGAGGGGCGGATGATCGGGTCCGCGTCGGCGTACTCGGGCCCGAAGGCGGCGGCGAAGGCGGTCTGGAAGCGCTGGGTCAGCGCGATCTCGGGAGCAGGCATGCCCCAAGGGTAATCGGCCATCGAGCGACGGGGGACAGCCCCCTCCCCGTCGCCCCGCCGGGTGCCTACGCTGGGAGCATGCGCTCCGTTCTCTCGCTGATCCTGAACATCATCTGGCTGCTCACCGCCGGCTGGGCCCTCTTCCTGAGCTACCTGCTCGCCGGCGTCATCGCCTGCCTCCTCGTGGTCACCATCCCCTTCGGCATCGCCTCCTTCCGCATCGCGGGCTTCGTGATCTGGCCCTTCGGCCGCGAGGTGGTCGACACCGGCCGCGGCGGGGCCGGCAGCGCGCTGGGCAACGTGATCTGGTTCGTGGTCGCCGGCTGGTGGCTGGCGCTGGGCCACGTGGCCACCGCCCTCGCGCAGGCGATCACGATCATCGGCATCCCGCTGGCCTGGGCGAACCTCAAGCTGATCCCGGTGACCTGCTTCCCCTTCGGCAAGCAGGTCATGGACTCCGACTCGGCCCGGGCCCGGATGCTCCCGACGGTCCGCTGAGCGGTGGGGACCGTCGACCAGGACGAGTACCGCCGGCTCAGCGACCTGCTCGCCGTGGGGGTGGCCGTGGCCAGCACCCGGCAGGGGTCCCACGACCTGGTGGTGACCGTCGATTCCTACCTGGACGTCTCCTACGATCCGCCGACCATGCTGATCGCGCTGTACGGGATGTCCCGCGCCGCGGAGGCGGTGGAGGAGGCCGGGCACTTCTGCCTCACCCTGCTCGCCTCCGACCAGCAGGCCCTCGCCGACCGCTTCGGCACCCCGGGCGCACCCTTGCAGGGGATGCTGAGCGGCCTCGAGGTGACCCGCACCCGGGACGGGGACGCGATCCTGCCCGGGGGCCTCGCCCACTTCGCGATCCGCGTCGACCAGGCGGTGGACGCCGCCACCCACCGGCTGCTCATCGGCCCGGTGACGGAGATGGGCCCGGGGCGCCCCGACGCGGAGCCCGCCGTGCGCTTCGCCGGCGAGAAGCGGGTCCTGCGCTGAGTCCCGCACCGCGGGCGGCGGCTATCCTCGGCAGCATGTCCGTCCCCCTCGGCGACCCGGCGCGGCGCCCGTGAACCCGCTGCTGCGGCTGGCGCTGCGCCTGCTTCCCGCCGTCCGCTTCGACGTGCGGGAGGACTACGCGCGCATGCGCCGGATGCAGCGGCAGCTGGCCGCCCTGCCGGCCGCCCGGTACCGGACCCCCACCTGGGACACCTTCTCCGACAGCGGCGACGGCCGACGGGTACCGGTGCGCGTGTTCACCCCGCGCGAGCAGCGCCGCGAGGAGCTGCTGCTGTTCTTCCACGGCGGCGGCTGGGTCACCGGCGACATCGAGAGCTACACCCCCGCCTGCGCCACCATGGCCGACCTCACCGGCTGCCGGGTGGCCTCGGTCGACTACCGGCTCGCCCCCGAGCATCCCTTCCCGGCCGGGCTCGAGGACTGCTACGGCACCGCTCGCGGACTGCTCGAGGACCCGGCGCGAGCGGGCCTGAGCGATGCGGACAGGATCGTGCTGGTGGGGGACTCGGCCGGTGGCAACCTCGCCGCCGTCGTCTCCCTGCTGCTGCACGAGCAGGGCCATCGCGTGCCCAGCCGGCAGATCCTGCTCTACCCTGTCACCCACTGGGACCACGACCCCGCGACCTCGCCCTTCGACTCCGTGCGCCGGCACGGAGAGGACTACCGGCTGACCAGCACCGAGATGCGCGACTACTTCGACCTGTACGTGCCCGATCCCCAGCTGCGGCGCAGCCGGCTGGTCTCCCCGCTGATGGCGCCGGACCTCACCGGCCAGCCCGAGACCCTCATGATCACCGCTGAGCTGGACCTGCTGTGCGACGAGGGTGAGGCCTATGCGCAGGCGCTCGCCGGGGCCGGGAACCGGGTGCGGCTGCACCGCGTGGACAGCGCGCTGCACGGATTCATCTCGCTGCCCCGCTTCGCCCGCCCGCTCAAGGACGCCTATGAGGCGATCGACGAGTTCCTCGACGGCGGCCCGCCCGGGAGCCCGGCACCGTGAAGCGCCGGCACTGGGTGCGTCTGGACAACGCCTCGAACATCTTCCCCGCCGCGCGTAGCGACGTGGACCCCAAGGTGTTCCGGCTCGGCGCCGAGCTCGATCACGACGTCGATCCCGCCCTGCTGCAGGACGCGCTCGAGGAGACCTTCGAGCGCTTCCCGCTCTACCACGCGGTGCTGCGCCGCGGCGTGTTCTGGTACTACCTCCAGGACAGCGACCTGCGGCCCGAGGCGAGCGCCGAGACCGAGCAGGTGTGCGCCCCGCTCTACCAGCCCGACCGGCGCACCCTGCTGTTCCGGGTGGTCCACCACCGCCGGCGGGTCTCGCTCGAGGTGTTCCACGCCCTCTCCGACGGGACCGGGGCGCTGTGGTTCCTCACCGACCTGCTCGGCGCGTACACCCGCCGGCGCTTCCCCGCGGAGGCCCCGCCCGGCGAGGCCGCAGACCTGCAGGTGCGCCCGGGCGCGAGCGAGCGGCCGGACCCGCCGCCGGCCGAGGTGGGCAGCCGCCCCGGGGCCCGCGCCGCGGAGGAGGTGCACGAGCTGACCACGGACTCCTTCGCCCACTACTTCCGCACCCGGCGCCGGCGGCGCGCCCGCTCCTCGCACGAGCAGGACTTCACCCGCGAGGCCGCACCGGCTGTGCTCACCGTCGAGGAGGCCGACGAACCGGAGGAGGCGCCGAGCGATGCGGACCGGGACCGGGCGCCCCGCCCGTCCCGTCGGCGGACCCACCGGGTGCGCGGCACCCGCACCCCCGACAACCGCACCCGCGCCGTCGAGCTGACCATGCCGGCCGCCCCCGTGCTGGCCCTCGCGAAGGCCGAGGGCGTGGCCCTGACCATGTACCTCACCGCGCTGTTCTTCGAGTCGATCCGCCGCGCCGACGAGAGCGCCCGCGGCGCCACCATGGCCGCCTCGGTGCCGGTGAACCTGCGGCAGTTCTTCCCCTCCACCTCCGCGCGGAACTTCTTCGCGACCATCCGGGTCGAGCACACCTTCGGTCGGGGCGACGACTCCCTCGGGGCAGTCGCCCGGGGGCTCCAGGAGGCGTTCAGCGCCGAGGCGACCCCGGAGGCGCTCGAGCGCAGGCTCCACCGGCTGATCCGGGTGGAGCGCTGGCCGCTCGCGCGGATCGTGCCCCGCCCGGTCAAGGACCTGCTGCTGAGCCTGATCAACCACGCGAACAACCGCTCGCTCACCGTCGCGATCTCCAACCTCGGCCGGGTCACGCTGCCCGCCCCGGCCCAGGACCATGTGGGCAGGCTGCAGTTCCACGTCTCCGCGGTGCGGCCCCAGTTCTGCGCGATCTCCCACGCCGGGCAGCTCACCATCGGCTTCACCTCCCCGTTCGTGGAGACCGCCCATGTGCAGGAGTACGCACGGCTGCTCACCGACGCCGGGGTCGAGGTCACCGTCGCCGCCGCCCGCACCTCCGAGGAGGAGCTCGCGGAGGTGGAGCGATGAGGAGCTGCGCCGACTGCGGCGTCCGCGTCGAGGGCGACTGGATCCGCTGCCCCCTGTGCGGCGGCGCCCTGCAGGGCCCGGCCGTGCCGAATCCGTACCCGACGGTGCCGCTGCGCTTCTCCCGCCGCCGGGTGCTGCGGGTGCTGACGCTCACCTCCCTGGGCGTGATCGCGGCGTCCTTCCTCGCCCAGCTGCTGTTCCGCCACGACGCGGAGAGCATCGGGGCGCTGCGCTCCGTGTGGCTCGGGGTGGTGACGACCTGGCTGGTGGTGCTGATGGCGATCAGCAAGCGGCGCAACCTCGCCAAGTTCATCGTCTACCTGGTGATGGCCGCGGGCGGGGTGAGCGTGTACTGGGACTTCCTCACGCAGTGGTCCGGCTGGTCGGTGACCTACGTGGTCCCGATCGTCTGCTCCGCCTCGATCATCGGCCTGCTGATCACGGTGCGGCTGATCCGCATGGAGCTGGCCGACTACGTCGTCTACAGCGGCCTGACGGTGCTGCTCGGGCTCACCCCGATCGTGTTCCTGGCGCTGGGCTGGGTGGGGGTGGCGCTGCCCTCGGTGATCTGCGGCGCCCTCAGCATCGCGGTGGTGGTGCTGCTGCTGACCCTGCGCGGCGGCGCGGTGCGGCACGAGCTCGCCAAGCGCCTGCACCTGTAGCCGGGCGCCGCCCTGCGTCGAGGGTCACCGCATCCGCGTCACCGACCACGGCGCGCCGACGATCCCTGCGCACGGCGCCTCCTTAAGATGCAAGACGCACGTCCGCACGTCCGGTGCGGATCCGAACGGCCCGTGGGCACCCACCAACTGGAGAGAAGGTCGATGGACAGGGAGCGGCACGAGGACGACCCCGGCGGAGCCGACTGGATCTTCGCCGCCGGCGACCCGCACGATCTGCCCACCGACCGGCTGCCCGACCGGGCCGAGTTCGATCGCTACGCCACCCCGCTGCTCGCCCGCCGCGACGCGGGCCCGGCGATGCCGCCCGGGGAGAACGAGACCGTCGACCTCAGCTCCCTCGACCTCGAGCACCCCGATGCCGATCCGGCGCGCGGCTCCGACGCCGAGCCCGCCGCCGCGACCGGCGCGATCCCGGTGCTCGGCCCCGACGGCGACCCCGTCCCCGCCGAGCCCGACGACGAGGAGGCCCTGGTCGCGCCCCTGGCCCGGCCCGGAGCGATCTCCTACGCCCGCTCCGGCACCACCCCGAACGCGGAGGACGAGGACGAGACCCCGTGGAACGGGTTCGTGCTCCCGGACCGCTTCCGGGAGCTCGGCGTGTTCGACGCCCTGCGCGACGTGGCCGCCCTGATCTGCCTGGCCGCGGCGCTGACCACCACGTTCACCCTCGCCCACAACCCACGGCTGGATCTGCTGGGGAAGATCGGGATCGGCTCGGCCCTGCTCGCCCTGGTCGCTGTGCACCTGCTGCGCTGGGTCCCGTCGTCCCCGCCGCGCGGCGCGGTGCGGCTGCTGCGCATCATCGGCATGCTGCCGGCGCTCGCCACCGCCGTCACCGTGGTCGTCGTCGACCTGGTCCTCTCGCTGCCGAAGCTCTTCGCCTCCCTGCCCGAGGGGCCGCCGGTCGGGATCGGCATCGGCGTCTCCCTGCTGCTGCTGGGGGCGATCCTCGGCATCGAACCGCGCGCGCACGAGGGCTACCTACCCCAGGCCCGGGCGCGACGGGCGGCGCGCACCATGCTCATCGGGGTGGGGATCGCGGCCGCGGCGGCACTGCTGATCGCCCTGGTGATGATCGTGGGCAGGATCTTCACCACCGGCTGGGCCTACTCCCTGCTCGCCTTCGCGAACGCCTCCATCTCCGTCCTGCTGCTGGGGATCGTGCTGGCCGCCGCCCTGCGCCGGGAGCGGTCCTGGTACGTGCTGTCCACCGCGGTGGTGGCCGCCCTGGTGATCGCCGCGCTGGCCGACAACACCCTCGAGCTGCAGTTCGCCGCGCCCCTGAGCTTCGCCTCCGGCTTCGTCTACCTGCCGTTCCTGTTCGCGGCCTTCGGCCTGATGATCTCCCGCTCCTTCGTGCGCAGCATGCCGGTCTCGTTCCGCCGCACCGACTGGCTGGTCTACAGCGTGCGGGCCTTCGAGTTCAGCGCGCTCATGCACGCCGCCGCCGTGCTGTGGCACCTGCTGGCCGCGATCGCCGCGCTCGGCGGTCGCGGGCCCGGCAGCCCCGTGCTGCACCTCATCGACGCCGTGGTGTGCGTCTGCTTCGTGGTCGTCTCCCTGTTCGGCCGCACCGCGCTGCTGTCCCGCCCCGCCGTCAGCGCCCGCGCCAGCGGCGTGGTCTCCGGGCTGATCATGGTCGTCGTCGGCTTCCTCGACGTCATCGTGAACTCGCTCGCGATGGCCGCGGGAGCCGGCCTGGTCACCGGTGGTGCGGCCCTCGCGCTCGGCCTCGCGATCGCGCTCATGCTCACCGTTCCCGCCCCGGTGCGCGACGAGTTCGGCGCCCCGGACGTCACGCGGATGTTCGCCGACTTCCGGGCCCGGGACGGCGGTCGCCGCTCCCTGCTCGATCAGGTCCCCGACGTCACCGCGGAGACCGCCCAGCGGAAGACCTTCCCCGGCCGCTGACCCCCGGGCCTCCCCGCCCAGCCGCACCGCCCTCCTCACCCCTGGAGAACCATGTTCCGCTGGACCCTGCACGGCGATGGCCGCACCATCGCCCCCGACGCCATCGTCCGCCCCGAGGAGCGGCTGGCCTGGCCGCTCACCATCGGGATCGGCGCGCAGCACGTGATCGCGATGTTCGGCGCCACGTTCCTGGTGCCCGTGATCACCGGGTTCCCGCCCTCGACCACGCTGCTGTTCTCCGGCATCGGCACCCTGCTGTTCCTGCTCATCACGCAGAACAAGGTACCCAGCTATCTGGGCTCCTCCTTCGCGTTCATCGCCCCGATCACCGCCTCCACCGAGGCGGACTCGATGGGTGCGGCGCTGGGCGGCGTGATGGTCACCGGGGTGCTGCTGGCGCTGCTGGGGCTGCTGGTCCAGAAGGTCGGGACGGGCTGGATCGGGGCGCTCATGCCGCCGGTGGTGATGGGGTCGATCGTCGCTCTGATCGGGCTGAACCTGGTCCCCACCGCGTACGAGGAGAACTTCTCGAAGTCCCCGCTGACCGCCACCCTCACCCTGATCTCGATCCTCCTGTGCACCGCCCTGTTCCGCGGACTGCTGGGACGGATCAGCGTGCTGGTGGGCGTCGTGGTCGGCTACGGGGTCTCGGTGCTGCGCGGCGAGGTCGACTTCACGCCGGTGCGCGAGGCCGCCTGGCTGGGCCTGCCCGAGTTCCACCACCCGGAGCTGAACCCCGGCCTGCTGCCGATCTTCCTGCCCGTGATCGTGGTGCTGCTGGCCGAGAACGTGGGCCATGTGACCAGCGTGGGTACCATGACCGGCCGGAACCTCGACCACATGGTGGGCCGCACCCTCACGGCCGACGGCCTCGCCACCGCGCTCTCGGCCGGCTTCGGCGGCTCGCCCACCACCACCTACGGCGAGAACATCGGCGTCATGAGCGCCACCCGCGTCTACTCCACGGCCGCCTACTGGGTCGCGGGGCTGGTCGCGATCGCGCTGGCGATGTCCCCGAAGGTCGGTGCCGTAATCAACACGATCACCCCGGGCGTGCTCGGTGGAGTGACCTTCGTGCTCTACGGGCTGATCGCGATCGTCGGCTTCCGCATGTGGATCGACGGCCGGGTCGACTTCTCCCGGCCCCGCAACCAGATGACCGCAGGTGTCGCCCTCGTGATCGCCATCGCGGACCTGCACTGGGAGGTGGGCGGCTTCGCCTTCACCGGCATCGCTCTCGGCACCGTGGCGGCGCTCGCCGTCTTCCACGGGATGCGGCTGATCGGGCGGGCCACCGGCACCGAGCAGGTCTCCGAGGCTGCCGAGGCGGCCGTCCCCGCGCGCGAGGACTGACCGCGTTGCGCGCGGCGGCTGCCCTGCGCGAGGTGCCCCGGGGATCGTCAGGTCTCGAGCCATTTCGGGCAGGAGCCGGCTCGGATCCTGACTCTCGCCCGCCGCATGCCGCCGCATGCCGCCGCGTGCCGCCCGTCGGCCGGGGGCCCGTGGCGCAAGAACGTGTGAGGTCACTGACCATCGGAGAAATTCTGCGAACCGCCATCACGTTGATGACCTGCGATGATGGCCCAGGCCGGCAGGTCTGCCCGGGGGTAGGGGGCTGGACGCCTGCTGAGAATTCGGCACAGTAGAGAGAAGAGTTTCTGCCCACCGACCCGAAAGGACCCTGATGAGCGCCCCCACCTCGCCCGAGGAGAGCCAGGAGGTCACCGCGTTGCGGCACTCCGCCTCCACGTGGCCCGAGGACCTGCCCCGGACCGTGCATCTGCCGAAGTCCGAGCAGATCGACACCGGTGACTCCGACGAGCAGATCACCGAGAAGCTGCGCCGTCAGGGTGCTCGCATCGGCCGCGGCACCATCGCTCCGGCCGTGTTCTGGCCCGCCTTGATCGTGATCGTCCTGGTCGCGGTGCTGTCCATCGCCTTCCCCGAGAGCGCGGCCACGGCGATGGAGGGCTCGCAGAACTGGATCGTGGCGAACCTCGGCTGGTTCTACATGCTCGCCATCGGCATCTTCGTGGCGTTCGCGATCGTGGTCGCCCTGTCCTCCTGGGGCTCGATCCGCCTGGGACGCGATGACGACGAGCCCGAGTTCGGACTCCTGTCCTGGTTCGCGATGCTGTTCTCGGCGGGCATGGGCGTCGGACTCGTGTTCTACGGGGTCGCCGAGCCGCTGGGCTACACCACCAGCTCGCCCAAGCCGGGTTGGACGGGCGAGGGCGTCGAGCTCTCCGGCGTCGCCATGGCGCAGACCTTCCTGCACTGGGGCCTGCACCCCTGGGCCGCCTATGCCGTGATCGGTCTGGCCCTGGCCTACGCGATCCACCGCCGGGGACGCCCGGTCTCGATCCGCTGGGCCCTCGAGCCGATCTTCGGCGAGCGGGTGAAGGGCTGGATCGGCGATGTCATCGACATCCTCGCGATCTTCGGGACCGTCTTCGGCATCGCGACCTCGCTGGGCCTCGGCGCCCAGCAGATCGGCGCCGGGATGGAGGTCATCGGAGTGGTGGACGAGGCCTCCACGAACTTCCTGGTGGTGCTGATCATCGTGATCACCTTCATCGCCACCTTCTCGGTGATCAGCGGTGTGGGCGTCGGCATCAAGTGGCTCTCCAACGGCAACCTCACCCTCGCCGGACTGCTGGCGATCACCGCCATCGTGTTCGGGCCGACGGTGTTCATCTTCCAGAACTTCGTGGAGTCGCTGGGCATCTACCTCACCGACATCTTCCACCTCACGCTCGACGTCGGCGCGTACACCCGCTCCGAGGAGGCGCAGAGCTGGTTCGCCGGCAACACCCTGTTCTACTGGGGCTGGTGGATCGCATGGGCACCCTTCGTGGGCGTGTTCATCGCCCGCATCTCCAAGGGCCGCACGGTGCGACAGTTCGTCGCCGGGGTGCTGCTGGTGCCGACCCTGGTGGGCATGATCTGGTTCTCGATCTGGGGCGGCAACGGCCTGTTCCGGCAATGGTTCGGCACCGGAGACCTCGGGGACATCACCGCCGAGGAGTCGATGTTCCGCATCTTCGAGCAGTTCCCGGCCACTCAGCTGCTGTCGGTGCTCGGTATCATCCTGGTGGCGGTCTTCTTCGTCACCTCCTCGGACTCCGGCTCGCTGGTCGTGGACATGCTCGCCTCGGGCGGCCACCCGAACCCGCCGATCTGGTCGCGCGTGCTGTGGGCGCTGCTGGAGGGTGTGCTGGCCGCCGCGCTCCTGCTCTCGGGCGGGCTGACGTCCCTGCAGGCGGGATCGCTGATGACGGCGCTCCCGTTCAGCATCATCCTGCTGCTGATGTGCGTGGCGCTGGTGAAGGCCCTGAGCCTGGACCGGGCCGTGCTGCGCGAGTATGACCGGCTGCGTCGCCTCCACGACGTCACCGAGCACATCACCGGCGAGATCAGCGGCAACCACCCCTCGACCGAGGAGGTGACCACGCTGGTGGACGACCGGATCGACTACCGCATGTCCCGGACACGGGGAGGTTTCGGCCGCGGTCACCGGGCCAAGGGCGAGGGCGGGGCCGACACGAAGGGCTGACCCGACCGGCTTCCGTGACCGAGCGGCCGTGGCCTCAGCGCTGCGGCCGCTCCGCCGCGACCAGCGAGAACAGGTCCTTGGGATCGTCCGGGTCGGCGATCACGTCGATCCAGCTCAGCAGGTCCGAGCCCTGCGTCGCCTCCTGGGCGCAGCGCAGGGCGGAGAAGTCGGCCAGGGCGAAGCCGACGGAGTCGAACACGGTGATCTCCGCGTCGTCCGTGCGTCCCGCGGCGTCCCCGGCGAGCACCTCCCACAGCTCGGTGACCTCGACGTCCTCGCTCAGCTGCTGGATCTCGCCCTCGATCCGGGTCTGCGGGGCGTACTCCACCACCACCCGGGCCGCCTCGAGGATCGCCGGATCCAGCTCGGTCTTGCCCGGGCAGTCCCCGCCGATCGCGTTCACGTGCACCCCGGCCCGCACCTGCTCGCGGCGCAGCACGGCGGCCCGGGCCTTATCCGCCGTGCAGGTGGTGATCACGTCCGCGCCCTCGACGGCCTCGTCGACCGATTCCGCCAGCTGCACCGAGAACCCCAGCGGCTCGAGGTTGCGCCGCACCTTCTCCACCGCGGTCTCGTCCACGTCGAAGACCTGCAGCTGATCGATCCCCAGCACCGCCCGGAAGGCGAGGGCCTGGAACTCGGCCTGCGACCCGGCGCCCAGCAGCGCGTGCACGCGGGAGCCGGCACGGGCGAGCTCCCGTGCCGCGAGCGCCGACTGCGCCGCGGTGCGCACCGCGGTCAGCAGCGTCATCTCGGCGAAGAAGAACGGGTAGCCGTTGTCCATGTCGGCGAGCACGCCGAAGGCGGTGACCGTCTGCAGCCCGCGCGCCGGGTTCAGCGGATGGCCGTTCACGTACTTGAACGCGTACAGCTCCCCGTCGGTGATCGGCATCAGCTCGACCACCCCGTACGGGGTGTGGCTGGCCACGCGGGGGATCTTCTCGAAGGAGTCCCAGCGGCGCAGATCCTCCTCGAGGATCTGGACCATCCGGGTCAGGACGTTCTCCGTGCCGTCGCGCTGGATCCAGCGGCTCATACCGGGCACATCGAGCAGGTGGGGCATCGTCGTCTCCTGTCGGAAGGCGCGTATCGCGCAGAGGTCGAGGAGTGCGGGGAAGCGCTCTGAGCCCCAGAGTAGGCCGGAATCGCGGGCCGGGTCGGCTCAGAAGAAGCCGAGCTTGTTCTCCGAGTAGCTGACCAGGAGGTTCTTGGTCTGCTGGTAGTGGTCGAGCATCATCAGGTGGTTCTCGCGGCCGATGCCGGAGGACTTGTACCCGCCGAACGCCGCGTGCGCGGGGTAGGAGTGGTAGTTGTTCACCCACACGCGGCCGGCCTGGATCGCGCGGCCCGCCCGGTAGATGGTGTTCTGCTGCCGGCTCCACACGCCCGAGCCGAGCCCGTAGAGGGTGTCGTTCGCGATCGAGATGGCCTGGTCGTCGTCGCGGAAACGGGTCAGCGCCAGCACCGGGCCGAAGATCTCCTCCTGGAAGATCCGCATCGAGTTGTCGCCCTCGAAGACGGTGGGCGTGACGTAGTAGCCGCCGGAGAGGTGACCGCCGAGATCGGCGCGCTCACCGCCGGTGAGCAGCTTCGCGCCCTCCTGCCTGCCGATGTCGAGGTAGGAGAGGATCTTCTCCAGCTGGTCGTTGCTGGCCTGCGCACCGATCATCGTGTCGGTGTCCAGCGGATCGCCCTGCGTGGTGGCCTCGACCCGGGCGATGCCGTCGGCGACGAAGGAGTCGTAGATGCCCTCCTGCACCAGGGCGCGCGAGGGGCAGGTGCACACCTCGCCCTGGTTCAGGGAGAACATCGCGAAGCCCTCGAGCGCCTTGTCGTAGAACGCGTCGTTGTGCGCGGCGACGTCGTCGAAGAAGATGTTCGGGCTCTTCCCGCCCAGCTCCAGGGTCACCGGGATGAGGTTCTGGGAGGCGTACTGCATGATCAGCCGGCCGGTGGTGGTCTCACCGGTGAAGGCGATCTTCTTGATCCGCGGATTGGAGGCCAGCGGTTTGCCGGCCTCGGCACCGAAGCCGCCCACGATGTTCAGCACGCCGTCGGGCAGCAGGTCGCCGATCAGTCCGACGAGCACCAGGATCGAGGCGGGGGTCTGCTCGGCGGGCTTGAGCACCACGGCGTTGCCGGCCGCGAGCGCGGGGGCGAGCTTCCACGTCGCCATGAGGATCGGGAAGTTCCACGGGATGATCTGCCCGACCACGCCGAGCGGCTCGTGGAAGTGGTACGCGACGGTGTCGTCGTCGATCTGCGAGAGCGTGCCCTCCTGGGCCCGGATCGCGCCGGCGAAGTAGCGGAAGTGGTCCGCCGCCAGAGGCAGGTCCGCATTCAGGCACTCGCGGATCGGCTTGCCGTTGTCCCAGGTCTCGGCGACGGCGAGCAACTCGAGGTTCTCCTCGATGCGGTCCGCGATCCTGTTCAGGATCACCGCGCGCTCGGCGACCGACGTCTTCCCCCAGTCCGGGGCCGCGGCGTGCGCGGCATCGAGCGCCTTCTCGATGTCCTCGGCGGTGGAGCGGGCCACCTCGGTGAAGACCTCACCGGTCACGGGGGAGGGGTTCTCGAAGTACTCGCCCTTGACGGGCGGCACCCACTGGCCGCCGATGTAGTTCTCGTAGCGGGGCTCGAAACTGACCTTCGCGCCCTCGGTGCCGGGGCGTGCGTAGACCGTCATGGCGTTCCTTTCGCTGCGGTGCGGAGCCGACGGCGTCGTCGGATGCCCGGCACCGTAATCCACGTCACGTTGCACGGACGTTGCGTCGCTAGTCGCGTTCGCCGCGCAGGGCGTGCGCCCGTGCGACGGCGGCGGAGCGCTCCGGGGCGTCGGCCGGGGCGAGCTCGAGGATCGCCATCAGCACCTCGAGGTCGCCGTCGGCCTCGGGCCGCTGCGCATAGCGCCACAGCTGGGCGGCGGTGCCCCGTTCGAGCAGCAGCTCGCGCAGATGCGCACCCTCCCGTCGGCCCAGGCGGTGGATCGCTGGAGCCTCCGAAGCGGGCAGGAGATCCCCGGACCAGTGCGCCAGGGCGCCCTCCGCGTCACCGCGAGCGAGCGCGGCCCGGGCCCGTCGCAGATCGCTGGCCACGGCGCCGGCCAGACGGTACGGGCGTGAGGCGATCTCGAGACCGTCGACCGTGCTGAGCACCTTGCGCAGGCGCACCACCTCGGCGCGCACCGTGCCCTCCGCGGCCCGGTCCCCGTGCAGCTGCTCGGCCAGCTCTCCGCCGCTGATCCCGTCGGGATGCAGGTGCAGCAGGGTCAGCAGCTCGGCGTGCCGTCCGCTCAGCTCGATGGTCCTCCCGCCGTGGCGCAGCAGCGCGGTGCGCCGCCCGGTGAGCAGCAG
>DATGUQ010000020.1:0-25182 GCA_035301145.1 Brachybacterium sp.
GAGAGCCACAACCGCTCCTGGAACTCGGGCGCCGAGGGACCCACCGAGGATCGCGAGATCCAAGAGCTGCGCCTGCGGCGGATGAAGAATCTGATGGCCACCCTGCTGCTGAGCCAGGGCGTGCCGATGATCCTGCACGGCGACGAGATGGGACGCACCCAGGACGGCAACAACAACACCTACTGCCAGGACAACGAGCTGTCGTGGGTGGACTGGGAGCTGGACCAGCACCAGATGGAGATGCTCTGGTTCACCCAGGCCGTGATCGCGCTGCGCCGGGACCATCCGATCTTCCGCCGTCGGCGGTTCCTGCAGGGCATCACGCACGACGGCGTGGACTCGGATCTGCCCGATGTCGAGTGGCTGGGCACCGATGGTGCGCTGATGACGGACAGCGCGTGGGAGGACGCGCAGAACAAGTGCCTGACGATGTTCCTCAACGGCTCCGGCATCCCCGAACCGAACCTGCGCGGCGAGCGGATCGTGGACGACTCGGCGCTGGTGCTGTTCAACGCCTCCGGCAATCCCGTGGACTTCACGCTGCCCCCCGCCGATCATGGCCGGACGTGGCGCGTCGAGCTGGGCACCGGCGACACCATCGACGTCGGGGACGTGCTCGAGGCCGGGACCACCTTCAGCCGGCCCGGCCATTCGCTGCTGATCCTCATGCGCCCGCCGATGCCGGACGACGGCCAGGACCGTCCCGCACCGGAGGGACCTCGCACCGCCCGCGCCTGAGACCGCCCACCGACATCGATCGGCTCGCCCGGCCGAGGCCATCGCCGGGACGCGACGAAGGAGAGCAGAGCCCCGTGAGCACCGCACCCGGCCATCGCCCCGCACCTCCCGGGCGCGAGAGCGCCCGCACCACCGGCCCCCTGCCCGCCGTCCGTCCGGTCCCGACCTCGACCTACCGGCTGCAGCTGCACGCCGGGTTCACCGCCGACGACGCGGTCGAGGTGGTCCCCTACCTCGCACAGCTCGGCGTGGGACACCTCTTCTGCTCCCCCGTGCTGCAGGCGGCCCCCGGCTCGACGCACGGCTATGACGTGGTCGACCACTCGCGCATCAGCGAGGAGATCGGCGGGGAGGAGGCGCTGCGCCGACTGGCCGACGCCGCGCACGCGCACGGAATGGGCCTGATCGCCGACGTGGTCCCCAACCACATGGCGATCCCCACCCCGATCTGGCACAACCGCGCGCTGTGGTCGGTGCTGCGCGACGGCCCGGGGTCCGACCACGCCGACTGGTTCGACGTGGAGCTCGACGGGGAGCGCTCCGTGCTGGTGCCGGTCCTGGGCCGCCCCATCGGGGCCGTGCTGGCCGATGAGGAGATCTCCGTGGGAGAGGAGCAGATCCCGCGTCCCGACGGCACCGTGCGCACCGAGCTCGTGGTGCGGTACTACGACCACGTCCTGCCCGTGGCAGCGGGCACCGAGCACCTGGGGCTGGCGGATCTCCTGGACCGGCAGTGGTACCGCCTGGCCTACTGGAAGGTCGCCGACGACGAGCTGGACTATCGGCGCTTCTTCGACGTCGACACCCTCGCGGGTCTCCGGGTGGAGCTGCCCCACGTGTTCGACGCGACCCACGCCACCCTGCTGCGGTTGCAGGGAGAGGGCGTGATCGACGGCTACCGCATCGACCATCCCGACGGTCTGGCCGATCCGCGCGGCTATCTGCGCGACCTCGAGCGCGCCACCGGCGGAGCGTGGACCGTGGTGGAGAAGATCCTGGAAGGCGAGGAGCAGCTGCCCGGCGACCTCCCCTGCGCGGGCACCACGGGGTACGACTCCCTGTGGCGGGTGGGCGGGCTCTTCCACGATCCGCACGGTGCGATCGGCCTGACCCATCTGTGGCAGCGCCGCACCGGTGATCTGCGGCCCTTCGGCGAGGTGGCCCAGGAGTCCACCGATCTGATCGTCTCGACCAGCCTGTGGGCCGAGGTCGAACGCCTGACCAGCCTGATCCACCGGATCTGCCAGGAGGACATCCGGCTGCGGGACACCACGCGGCGGAACGTCCAGAAGGTGGTGATGGCGCTGCTGTCGTCGATGGACCGCTATCGCGCCTACATCGTGCCGGGCGAGCCGGCGCCCGGCTCGGAACGCTCGGTGGTCGCCCGGGCGGCCGCCCGGGCGCGGCAGCGTCTGGGCGATGACGAGGACGTCGCCCAGACGCTCGCGATCGTGGTGGCGCTGGTCTGCGGGGACGAGGTGGGCAGCGCGGGCCGCACCCGCAGCGCCGATCGGGACGAGCTGGTGGTGCGCTTCGCGCAGACCTGCGGCCCGGTCCATGCCAAGGGGCTCGAGGACACCGCCTTCTACCGGTACACGCGCTTCGTCGCCGTGAACGAGGTGGGGGCGGACCCGGACCGGATCGGGGTGGACCCCGACGCGCTGCACGATCATGCGCTGTCGATGGTGCGCAACCGGCCCGACGCCATGACCACCCTGTCCACCCACGACACCAAGCGCAGCGAGGACGTGCGGGCGCGCCTCGCGGTGCTCACCGAGCAGCCGCTGGAGTGGGCGGTGGTCGTGCAGGACCTGCAGCGGGCGACCGCCGCGCATCGCGGGGACCGGGTGGACGGTGCGACCGAGCTGCTGCTGTGGCAGACCCTCGCCGCGTGCTGGGAGCTGCCCGGCGCGGCGACCGCTCCGCTGACCGCGCAGCGGCTCGACCGGTACCTGCTCAAGGCCGTGCGGGAGGCGAAGAGCAGCACCACGTGGACCGCACCGGACGAGGACTACGAGCGGCAGGTGCTGGCCCTGGGCAGGGCCTCCCTCGGCTCGCCGGAGGTCGGCGGCATCCTCGCGGGCTGGACGCGCCGCACCTTCCCCGCCCAGCGCGCGGCGATCCTGGGCCAGAAGTTGGTGCAGCTGACCATGCCGGGCGTACCGGACGTGTACCAGGGCAACGAGACGGTCGACCTCTCGCTCGTGGACCCGGACAACCGCCGCGACGTGGACCATGCGGCCCACCGGGAGCGGCTGACGAGGATGATCGCGGGTGCGGGCCCCGACGGTATCGCCGACGAGAAGCTGTGGCTGACCCATCGCGCCCTGGTGCTGCGGCGCGAGCGGCCGGAGCTGTTCCAGGGCCGGGACGCCGCCTACCGTCCGCTGCCCACCACGACCGGGCACGCCGTCGCCTTCGGCCGCGCCGCGGGCGAGGGGCCCATCGAGGTGGTCACCGTGGTGACCCGCCTCGCCCACGGCCTCTCCCAGCGCGGCGGCTGGGACGACGCCTGGATCGCGCTGCCCCCGGGACGCTGGCGCGACGCCCTCACCGGCGCGGAGCACGACGGCGGGCAGCCGCGGCTCGAGGCGCTGCTGCACGAGTGGCCGGTCGCTCTCCTGGTGCGCGTCGGAGGACGGGAGGACGGGCGATGAGCACCGCCCCCGTCCCCGCCCGCGACTACGGCGCCTACCGGGTGTGGGCTCCCCACGCCCGGCAGGTGAGCATCCGGGTCGACGGTGCCGCACACCCGATGCGGACGGAGCCCGAGGGCTGGTTCGCGCTGCCGGAGCTGCCCGCGACGCCCGGTGCCCGATACGCCTTCCGGCTCGACGACTGCGAGCTCTGGCTCCCCGACCCGCGCTCGCTGTCCCAGCCCGACGGTGTGCACGCCGACAGCGAGGTGGTCGACCCGACGGCGCTGCGCGAGGAGACCCCCTGGGCAGGACGCGACCTGCGCGGACGCGTCCTGTACGAGCTGCACGTGGGCACCTTCACCCCGGGGCCCGACGGCCGGGGCGGCACCTTCGACTCCGCGATCGGTCGGCTCGACGAGCTCGTGGGCCTCGGCGTCGACGCGGTCGAGCTGATGCCGGTGGCACCCTTCCCCGGGGACCGCGGCTGGGGCTACGACGGCGTGGGCCTGTACGGCACCCATGCCGCCTACGGAGGTCCGGCGGGACTGGCCCGCTTCGTCGCCGCCGCCCATCGGCGGGGGCTCGCCGTGGTGCTCGACGTGGTCCACAACCACCTCGGTCCGGCCGGCAACTACCTGGGCATGTTCGGCCCCTACTTCACCGACCGGCACCACACGCCGTGGGGGTCGGCGATCAACCTCGACCAGCCCGGTTCCCGGCAGGTGCGTGACTTCCTGCTGGGCAGCGCACGGCAATGGCTGGTGGACGTGGGCCTTGACGGGCTGCGGCTCGACGCCGTCCACGAGCTGCGCGACGAGTCCGAGCCGCATCTCCTCGCGGAGCTGGCGGACGCGGTCGCGGACTGGGAGGCGCAGGCCCGTCGGCCGCTCACGCTGATCGCGGAGTCCGACCGCAACCAGCCCGACACCGTCACGCCCACGGCACGGGGCGGCCTCGGTATGGACATGCAGTGGGCCGACGACGTGCACCACGGCGTGCACGCCTGGGTCACCGGCGAGCGCTCCGGCTACTACACCGACTTCGGCAGCGCCGAGGCGCTCAGGGTCGTGCTCGAGCGCGTGTTCCTGCACGCCGGCACCTGGTCCAGCTTCCGCGGGGAGGTGTGGGGCGCCCCTGTGGATCCGCGCTCCGCCGACTACGACGCCCACTCCTTCGTGACCTTCCTCCAGGACCATGACCAGGTGGGCAACCGGGCCGCCGGTGACCGGATCCATCACGGGCTCTCCCCCGGCGCCCACGCGGCGGCGAGCGCGCTGATCCTGCTGGGGCCGGGTACGCCCATGCTGTTCCAGGGCGAGGAGTGGGCGGCCTCGACCCCCTTCACCTACTTCACCGCCCATGACGACGAGTTGGGGGCGGCGGTCACCGCCGGCCGGGTGGAGGAGTTCTCCGCGATGGGGTGGGCCGAGCAGGTCCCCGATCCGCAGCTGCGCTCGACCTTCGAGGCCTCGATCCTGCGCTGGCAGGAGCGCGAGCAGGCCGGGCACGTGGAGATGCTGGAGTGGTACCGCACGCTGATCGGGCTGCGCCGCGAGCACGCGGACCTGCACGACCCTTCGCTCGAGGCGATCTCGGTCGAGGTCCTCGCGGAGGAGACGGTGCTGCTGCGCCGCGGCGCGCTGGACGTGTTCGTCCATCGCGGTCCCGGCCGGTCCGCGGCGGGGCCGCGCGCCGCGGAGGTGCTCGCCTCCTTCGGCGCGGTGTCGCGACACCCCGACGGGGCGCTCGGCCTGGACGGGGCGGGAGCCGTCGTGCTCCGGCCCGCCCGCGGGCGCTGAGCCCCGCGCACCCCCGGACGCGGGCCGCGACGGCCGCTGCCCCGGCCGACGGCCCGGGGCGCGCTCAGGAGGCGGCGTCGGCCGCGCCGGTGCGCAGCAGCGCTCCCCCGTCGTCGGTCAGGGAGGCGAGACGGGACAGGGCGCGCAGGTACTTCTTGCGGTACCCGCTGCGCAGCAGCTCGTCGGAGAAGAGATCGGCGAGGACACCGGGTGCGGCGCCGCCGTCCAGGGAGGCCAGCACCGGCACCTCGCGGTCGTAGAGCCGGTCCACCAGCACCACGAAGCGCAGCGCGTCGTGATGATGGGCCAGACCGTGCATCCCGGTGACGTGCGCGGCGGAGACGTCGTCGATCATCGCGCCGTAGCGGGAGGGGTGGACGGAGGTGAGGTGCTGGAGCAGGGGGTCGAAGCGGTCGAGCGTGGCCTCGTGCATCTCGTCGCCGCTGCGCACCACCTCGTCCTCGGGCAGCGTCGTGATCTCGGTGGCGCCGTCGCGGCGACGGTAGTCCTCCCCGTCGATCCGCAGCACCTCGAAGCGCTCGGCCATCGCCTGGATCTCCCGCAGGAAGTCCTGTGCCGCGAACCGTCCCTCGCCGAGCGCATCGGGGAGGGTGTTCGAGGTCGCCACGATCGCGACGCCCCGGTCGGAGAGCTCCCGGATCAGCCGGGTCATCAGCAGGGTGTCCCCCGGGTCGTCGAGCTCGAACTCGTCGATGCACACCAGCACGGACTCGCCCAGCAGGTCGAGGGCCCTCTGGAATCCGAGCGCGCCGACCAGGTCGGTGTACTCCACGAAGGTGCCGTACACCCGGTCGCCCTCGACGGCGTGGAACAGGGACGTCAGCAGATGCGTCTTGCCCACACCGAACCCGCCGTCGAGGTAGATGCCGCGCGCCGGCTCCGGCTTCCTCCGCCGCAGCTTCGCCAGGAAGCCCCTGCGCGGGGCGCCGAGGTCGGCGGCGAACGCGCTCACCCTCTGCTTGGCCTCCTCCTGGGAGGGGTGGGCCGGGTCGGGGACGTAGGTGTCCAGCCGTGCCTGAGCGAACCGCGGCGGGGGCACCAGATCCGCGAGCAGTCGCTCCAGGGACGGGTCGGGCCGGCGGTCGCAGAGAGCTTCGGTCACGGGGATCAGTGTAGGGGCCGCGGCGGCGCGCCCGGACGGCGCCCTCGCGCTGCCGGCCGGGGCCGTTCCCGACGGCGAGCGCGGCGGGCGGTGCGCGGGTCCGGGCTCACAGACGCAGTCCGATGGAGCCCTCGAGAGCTGCGGCGGCGGGGTCCCGCACCGGCACGCGGATCTCCCCGCCGGGGATCTCCAGCCCGAGCTCCCGCACCAGGTACTGCGCGAGCCTGCGCTCGTAGCGGGCGGGATCGCTGTTCCACTCACGCGTGTGCGAGGCCCCGGCGACGGGGACGAACTCGATGAGGTCCGGTCGCAGCGCCGCGAGCTGGCGGCTGGGCGCGGGCGGGACGGTGTCGTCGTCCAGGGCGTGGAAGAGCAGGGTCGGGTGGGTCAGGTGCTCGGCGTAGTAGGGCGGGGTCATCTCGGCCAGCGCCAGCGGTTCCCGCAGCCGCACCATCCGCGCACCGATCCGCGAGGTCATCATCCACAGCGCCAGCTCCCGCATCCTCGCCGGGGCCTTCAGCGCGGTGGCGTGGTAGATCAGGATGTCCTGCCAGTCGACGGCCGGGGAGTCCAGCACCAGGGCGGCGATGTGCTCGCGGTGGGCGGAGCGGACCGAGGTGCGCAGCGCGATGCCGCCGCCCATGGACCATCCCATCAGCACGATGCGGCGCGCGCCGTGGGCGCGGGCGAAGCCGATCGCGGCCTCGGTGTCCTCCCACTCCGCGGAGCCGAGGTGGTGCATGCGGTCCGCCGAGGCGGGAGCACCGACGTCGTTGCGGTAGGTGATCGCGAGGCTGGTCAGCCCCAGCCGGTGCAGCAACGGGATGACCCGCAGCGCCTCGCCGCGTGCGGATCCGTGGCCGTGGATCAGGATCGCCCAGGTGTCCTCGTTCCCGGCCGTGGAGCCGTGCTCCTCGGAGGGGCGCACCAGCCAGGCCGGCATGTGACCGACAGCGGACTCGACCGTGACCTCGTCGGTGGCCAGGCCGTGGGCCGTCTGCGGGGTCCCCGCCCAGTAGAAGCCGTTGCTGCGTGCACGATCCACCTGCAGCGGCTCCTCGGTGTCCACCGCCAGCACCGGGCGGGAGACGGTGGTCGGGGTGGGGTGCCCGTCGACCGGGCCCAGGCGCGCGTGGACGGTGCCTCCGCCCTGTCGCAGGGCGAGCAGCCCGCCGCGCTCGGTGGTGCGGGTCCGGTCGAGGTGGACGCGATCGGGGTGCACGGCCCGCACCGTGACATCGGGCAGGCCGCGCAGGCTCTCGCGGGGCACCAGCGGCAGCCGCGCGAGCACGCGGGCTCCCACCGTGAGGGCGCCTGCGCTCAGCGCGAACATGGTGGCCGCCCCCACTGCCCCGTGCACCAGGACTTCCGACCATCGGGCCTGATCAGGGCGGTGCGGCACGGGGATCACGCGGCGGATCGCGTCGAGGCGGGAAGCGGTCGGGGACGGGGCGCGCGTCATACCGCGCATCCTAGCGGCGAGCTAGGATCGAGGCTGTGAACGCCCCGTTCACCGTCGTTCGTCACGAGCGCGTCGGGCGGCTCCCCCACTGTGCGAGCCGAGCTGCTCGGCGTCGCAGATCGGAGGCTCCGCAGATGTCCACCGAACCCATCGGATCCCGCCCCTACCCCCTGTCGGTGAGCGATCTGGAATGGCGCGAGCGGCTCTCCCCCGCCGAGTTCCAGGTCCTGCGCGAAGGGGCGACCGAGCGTCCCGGCACCGGGGAGTACGAGGAGGTGCGTCCGGCCGGCACCTACGCCTGCAAGGGCTGCGGCGCGGAGCTGTTCACGGCCTCCACCCAGTTCGACGCCCGCTGCGGCTGGCCCGCCTTCTATGCCCCGGCCGATTCCGACGCCGTCGAGCTGCTCGAGGACACCTCGTTGGGGATGCGACGCATCGAGGTGCGCTGCGCCCGGTGCGGCTCGCACCTCGGTCACGTCTTCGAGGGCGAGGGCTTCCCCACGCCCACCGATCAGCGCTACTGCATCAATTCGATCAGCCTCGTCCACAGCGACGACGCCTCCGCCTGACCGCTGGCGCCCTGCCCGGGGACCGGGCTGCGCTCCGTCCGTCGCGCCGGCCGGTCGGGGCCCGGCGCGCCTGCCGGGCTCGTCCTCTCCCCGGCGATAACCTCCCTGCGTGCCCGTTCACGAGATCCGCTCCGGTGACGACGTCTTCCGTGCCGCCGTCGATGCCATGACGTCCGCACCCCAGCGTCCGGAGTTCGAGTGGCGGACGATCCCCGCGCCGTCCCGGATGGCACCGTCCACCTGGGCGTGCACCGGCGAGATCCTGGTGCGCGACGAGGAGCTGGCCTCCGGCCGCCTGGTGATCCTCCACGACCCCGCGGGCCAGGAGTCGTGGGACGGCACCTATCGGATGGTCGCGCTGGTGCAGGCGCAGCTGGAGCCGGAGTTCGCCGTCGAGGCGATGCTCGGCGACGTGGCGTGGTCCTGGGTGACCGAGTCCCTCGAGCTCCACGACGCCGAGTCCCGGGAACTGGGCTGCACCGCCACGCGCGTGGTCTCCCAGTCCTACGGCGCGCTGGCCTCCCGCGCCTCCACGGTGGACGTCGAGATGCGGGTGTCCTGGACCCCGGAGACGCCGGCCGACGGTCCGCCGGAGGACGTGATCGATCTGGCACCGCACTTCGCGGCCTGGACCGCGATGCTCGCCGCAGCCGGCGGGCTGCCACCGGCACCGCCCCGGATCGCGCCGATCGCCCCCACCCATCGTGCGAGGGCCCCGCGCCCCGACGAAGCCGGTGACGCCCGGTGACGGACTCCCCCGCTGTGACCGCCCTGCAGGCTCCGCGGGACGGCCTGGTGCCGGTCATCGACCGCATCCAGCCGTTGCTGGCGTGGTGCGAGGCCGCCGCCTCCGCTCCCGAGGAGCCGGTCTCCGTGGATGCCGAGCGTGCCTCGAGCTACCGCTACAGCTCCCGGGCCTACCTGGTGCAGCTGCGCACCGACACCGCCGGCACCGCGCTCATCGATCCGCTCGCCTTCTCCATGCCGGGCACGCTCAGCGGGATGCTCGCCGAGCGGGAGTGGGTGCTGCATGCCGCGGGCCAGGACCTCCCGAGCCTCGCCGAGATCGGGCTGCGACCCGGGGCGCTGTTCGACACGGAACTCGCGGCCCGGCTGCTGGGGATGGAGCGGGTGGGTCTCGGTGCGGTCGTCGAGGACACGCTGGGCCTGCGCCTGGCCAAGGAGCACTCCGCCGCGGACTGGTCCAGGCGGCCGCTGCCCGAGGGATGGCTGGTCTACGCCGCGCTGGACGTCGAGGTGCTGGTCGAGGTCCGTGACGTCCTCGAGGACCGGCTGCGGGCGGCCGGCAAGGTCGACTGGGCCCGTCAGGAGTTCGAGTACGAACGCACCCGGGAGCACGGACCCACCCGTTCCTCGAGCTGGCGGGGGCTGCACGGTCTCGGCGCGCTGCGCTCGGTCCGTCAGCTCGCCGCGGCGCGTGAGATGTGGAGGCGTCGCGACGAGATCGCCGGGGCCGAGGACCTCTCCCCGCACCGTGTGATCAAGGATCGTGATCTGGTGGCGGCGGCGAAGGAGGCTCCGCGGGGCCGGGAGGCGTTCGACCGGGCGCTGCCGGCCAAGCTGCGCCGGAAGGACCTCTGGTGGCAGGCGGCCCGGACCGGGCTGGAGCTGCCGGCTGCGCACCTGCCCGAGCGCACCGAGCGTTCCTATCCTCCGCCGCACAAGCTGTGGTCGAAGAAGCACCCCGAGGTCTTCGAGCGCTATCAGCGGGTGCGCACCGCGACGGCCCAGCGGGCCGAGGATCTCGAGATGCCGTCGGAGAACCTGCTGCAGCCCTCGCTGCTGCGCCGATGGGTGTGGGAGCATGAGCAGGCGCCGTCGGAGACCGTGCTCGCCGAGCAGCTGGCCGAGCTGGGGGCCAGGCCCTGGCAGGTCGAGCAGGCCGCCCCCGTGATCCATCGGGCCCTGACCGAGCAGGCGTGAGGCTGCGGTCCGCCGCAGGCCGCACCGGGCCCCGGACCGCTCAGCCCCTCCCGGGCCGTGCCATGAACGGGGCGTCGGCCGGGCGCAGCGCCTCGGGACCTCGTCCGCTCGCGCGCAGCGTCTGCAGGGCGAGCACGCCGGAGACGGTGGTGGCGTTGCTCAGCCGCCCCTCGAGCGCGGCGTCGACCGCCTCGCCCAGCGGCACCCACCGGGCCACCAGCTCGGCCTCCTCGTCGGTGCGCTCGAACTCGTCCTCGCTGGGGCGGACCCCGGTGGCGAGATAGACGCGGATCACCTCGTCGCTGCCGCCCGGGCTGGGGCGCAGGTCCAGGAGGGTGCGCATCCCGGTGGGGTCGTATCCGGTCTCCTCGGCGAGCTCGCGGGCGGCGGCCAGGTGCGGTGCCTCGCCGTCCTGGTCGAGCAGGCCCGCCGGGATCTCCCACAGCTCGTGGCCGGCCGGATGGCGGTACTGCCGGATCATCAGCACCCGGTCCTGCTCGTCGAGGGCGAGCACCGCGACGGCACCGGGGTGCCGGATGTACTCGCGGTCGAAGCGCACGCCCTCGGCGAAGTCGACGGTGTCCCGGGCCAGGTCGAAGACCATGCCCGCGTGCACCCGCCGTCGGGCGGCGACCGGGCGCGGCGCGGGCTCGTCGTGCACCGGTGCCCGCGTGCCGCCGTCCGGTCCGTCGGGGCCTGCGTGGTCGCTCATGCTCGCTCCTGTGGGGTCTTCTCGGTCGTGGTCCGCGGGGGCATCCGGTGAGGTGCCTCGTCCGGTTCGGGTGGCGGCACCTCCAACAGGCGGGTCGCCTTCTGCAGCTCCACCGCCGCGCCGACCAGCCCGGCGAACAGCGGATGCGCTCGCGTGGGGCGGGACCTCAGCTCCGGGTGGGCCTGCGTGCCGACGTAGAAGGGGTGCTCCTGCGGATCGAGCTCCACGAACTCCACCAGCGACCGGCCGTCCTCGAGCACCGAGGTCCCCGAGATCCGCAGCCCGGCCTGCTGGAGCCGTTCGCCGTAGGCGCTGTTGACCTCGTAGCGGTGCCGGTGCCGTTCGGAGACCTCGCGGGTGCCGTAGGTGCGCGCCACGAGCGACCCGTCGGCGAGGGTGTGCCGGTAGGTGCCCAGGCGCATCGTGCCGCCGAGATCGCCGCCGCCGGAGACGACGGCCTCCTGCTCCGCCATCGTGGCCACCACGGGGTGCTCGGTCCCCGGGTCGAACTCCGTGGAGTGCGCGGAGGGCAGTGCGAGCTCGTGGCGGGCGTACTCGATCACCATCGACTGCATGCCCAGGCACAGGCCGAGCGCGGGGACGCCGCGGGTGCGTGCATGGTGGAGGGCCCCGACCTTCCCGTCGACCCCGCGGACCCCGAACCCGCCGGGCACCACGATCGCATCGACATCCCTCAGCTGTTCGGCCGCGCCCTCGGGGCTCGCGCAGAGATCCGCCTCGACCCATCGCAGCACCACCTCCGCCCGATGGTGGAAGCCGCCGGCCCGCAGCGCCTCGGTGACCGAGAGGTACGCATCGGGCAGGTCGATGTACTTGCCCACCAGTGCGACGGTGACCTCGTAGGCGGGGTCGTGCACCCGGCGCAGCAGCTCCTCCCACTGCGTCCAGTCGACGTCGTGGCTGAGCAGGTCGAGGCGGCGGATCGCGTAGGCGTCGAGCCCCTCACCGTGCAGCACCAGCGGGATCTCGTAGATCGACGGGGCGTCCGCGCAGGTGACGACCGCATCGGGGTCGACGTCGCACATCGAGGAGATCTTCGACTTCACCGAGGCGGGCAGCTCGCGGTCCGCGCGCAGCACGATCGCGTCGGGCTGGATCCCGATCGAGCGCAACGTGGCCACGGAGTGCTGTGTGGGCTTCGTCTTCAGCTCCTGGGAGGGGCCGATGAAGGGCACCAGCGAGACGTGCACGAAGAAGACGTTCTCACGCCCGACGTCCTGGCGGACCTGGCGCGCCGCCTCGAGGAAGGGCTGGGACTCGATGTCGCCGACGGTCCCGCCGATCTCGGTGATCACCACGTCCACGTCGTCATGGGCCTGGGAGCGCATCGACAGTTTGATCGCATCCGTGATGTGCGGGATGACCTGGACGGTGTCCCCCAGGTACTCGCCGCGCCGCTCCTTGGCGATGACCGTCGAGTACACCTGCCCGGTGGTGACGTTCGCGGCGGCGGTGAGGTCCTCGTCGAGGAAACGCTCGTAGTGGCCGATGTCCAGATCGGTCTCGGCGCCGTCCTCGGTGACGAAGACCTCGCCGTGCTGGAAGGGGTTCATGGTGCCCGGATCCACGTTCAGGTACGGGTCGAGCTTCTGCATCGTCACCCGCAGTCCCCGGCTGCGCAGGAGCATGCCCAGCGACGCGGCCGTCAGCCCCTTGCCGAGGCTCGAGACGACGCCGCCGGTGACGAAGATGTGCTTGGCGGCGCCCGGGTTCCGGAAGGGCTTGGCCGTGGCGGCCGCCCCGATCCGGGGGACGGGGCCGGTGCCTGTCTGAGAGCTGCTCGCGCTGGTATCTGCCACGGACCGCCAACCTACCAGCCGCGAGCGCCCGCGACGAGCACCTCGTCGAGCTGGGCGAGCAGGTGCTCTTCGGTGGGCAGGTCCCGGGCCCGGCGGCGGGAGGCGGCCTCGGCGGCGCGGCGCGCCGCGGGAGCGGCCAGCGACGAGATCGCTGCGGCGAGCGCGGCGGGGGCGCCGACGGGCACCAGGGCGGCGGCCTCCCCGGTGACCCACCGGGTGCCGCCCGCATCGGTCGCGACGATCGCCCTGCCGGCCCGGAGCGCCTCCTGCAGCGACACCGGCTGCCCCTCCCACCGGGCGGCGGAGACGACCAGGTCGGCGGCGGCGAGCAGGGCGGGGACGTCGTCGCGGCGTCCGAGCAGCTCGACCGGGAGGTGTTCGGCACGGATGCGGGCGGAGAGCTCCTCGTGCAGCGGACCGTCCCCGGCGACCCGGATCCGCACCGGTGGGCCGTCGCGGAGCACTGCGGCGGCGTCCAGCAGGTCGGGCAGCCCCTTCTGCGGGGCCAGACGGGCGATGACCAGGATCTCGAGCGGTGCGATCCCTTCCCCGCCGTCGGCGGCGGGACGAGCCGCGGATCCCGCTGCGGCGCCCGGCGCGGACGGCTCCCGATCGGCCGACACCGGATCGGCCGACACCGGATCTGCCGGCGCCGGGGCGGGGATCACGGCGTGCCGCACGTCCCCGGCGCCGGCGCGCCGGGCGGCCTCGGCGAGGTCCGGGGAGACGGCGAGCACGGTGTCGGCGGTGCGGGCCAGGATCCGCAGCAGCACCGCTCCGACGGCCCGGCCGGCGCGCGAGCCGACGGTGCGGTTGTGCAGCGTGACCACCAGCCTCCCGCGCCGGCCCCGGACCGCCAGGGCGGACAGCGCCCCGGCCCGCAGCCCGTGGGCGTGGAGCACGACGGGGGCGGGCGAGGCGACGAGGACGCTCCGCAGCGTGCGCACGGTGCGCAGGTCGGCGAGCGGGTGCGGGCGCTCCCGGATGCGCACCGGCGCCTCGGCGACCTCCTGGCCGGCGGCGGTGAGCAGGGCCAGCTCGTGATCGACATGGGCGGCGAGCCCGCCGCTCGCGGTCGGGCGCACCAGCAGGATCCTCATGGCTGCGCCGTCACCGTCCCGTGGCGCCCGGCCCGGACGCGGGCGAGCAGCCGTCGCGTGGTCTCTGGGTCGGCAGCCGCCATCAGCCCTGCCGACAGGAGCGCGGCGACCAGGCCGCACAGGACGCCGACCAGCACCGTGCTCGTCCCGCCCGCGTCGGAGGTCACCAGCTGCCTGCCCAGCAGCAGACCGGGGACGCCGCCGCCCAGCACCGCGAACGGGACCACGATCGCAGTGCGGCGCACCTGGGCCAGGTGGCCGCCGTGCTCGAGCACGTCGGCGATCCGCGTCAGGCCCATCACCCCTGCCAGCGCCATGCCCAGCGCGATCGCCAGGGCGAAGACGGTCGCCGCCTCGGCGGCGGAGCGCTGGGGGCTCGGCAGCACGACGACGAGGATCACCGCACCGGCGATCAGCCAGCCCAGCGACCCGACCAGCAGGGCGTCACGGGCACGCAGCGCGGCAGAGAGGATCCGTGTGCACTGCGTCGCGACGGCGAACCCGACGAGCCCCAGCGCCAGGCCGGCCGTCGTCGAGCCGACGCCGATGGCCCCCGCCCGGTCGATCACCCGGAAGAACTGCTCGAGGGCGGGGCCCGCGGCCAGCAGCATCGCGGCGCCGATCACCGAGACCGCCATCACCGTGCGCACCGAGGCGGCGGCGATCTTCGCGAAGCCGGCGCGGTCGCCGACCAGACGCAGCTCGGACAGGTGCGGGAACACCGAGGTCACCAGCGGCACCACCAGCACCGCATAGGGCAGGAGATAGAGGGCCTGCCCGTACTGGAAGACGGGCAGGGTGCCCACGCCGCCGGCCCGCATGGCCAGGAGCATCACCAGGGCGAGGACGAGCTGCTGGGCGCCGACCGCGCCGAGCCCGGCGCCTCCGAGCGCGAGGGCGCGTCGGCCGATGCCGGGCGGCATGGTGAACGTCGGGCGCAGGCGCAGCCCGGAGCGCAGCGCGGCCACCAGCACCGGCAGCGCCATCGCGGCGACACCGGCGGTGGTCCCCCAGCCGAGCCACCACACCGCGCCCTGGCTGATCGTGGTGGAGGTCGCTACCGCCGGGACCAGATGGGCGTAGACCCGGTAGGAGATCATCACCGTCACCGAGGACAGCAGCGGCATCATCGCGGGCCAGAGGAAGCGCCTGCGCGCCTGCAGGTACGCGGCCAGCACCACGGAGAGCCCGTACAGCGGGAGCTGGTAGGCGAAGATGCGCAGCAGGGTCGCTCCCAGCGCACCGCCCGACTCGCCCGACGACTGGGTGGCCAGCAGGAGCTGCGCGAGGGGTTCGGCCAGCACGATGACGGCGACCGTGAGCACTGCGGTGCCCAGCAGGGTCCAGGTCAGCAGCGCCGAGACGATGCGGTCGGCGAGAGCGGCGCCGTCGTCCGCGGTCCGTCCGGTCGGTGAGTCCTCGGCCGCGTGCCCGCCGTCGGCGGGGCGCGGCGTCCCGGCGGCGCGTCCCGTCACATCGGGCCGGTCGGCTCCGACGCCGACGTGGTCGGCGGGATCGCCCTCGGGCACCAGGCCCGCGATCAGCGGGACCACCACGGCGGCCAGCACGCCGCCGGCGGCGATCTCGAACAGCACGGTGGGCAGCATGTTCGCCGTGCTGTAGGCGGTGCCGACGTCGCCGGCACCGATGCTCGCGCCGAACACGAGGTAGCGCACGAACCCGAGGATGCGCGCGAAGACGGTGACGACGAGGATCACTCCGGCGCCGCGCAACACGGAGCGGGCCACCGAGCGGCGCCGGTCCGGGGCCCGGGCGGGGTCGGCCGCGGCGGGGCTCATCGCTGCTCCTCCGCTCCGGGGAGGGGCCGGGCGGGCGGCTGTCCCCCGCTGCCGGCCGTCGGCTCGGTCCGTCGCCCGAGTCGGTCCAGTGCGCGCAGCGCAGGGGTCCGCTCGATGACCGCGCTGAAGCTGATCCGCTCGCTGGCCAAGGTCAGGGCGACGACCGAAGCCAGCACGGTCAGCCGGGACGGGGCCGACAGGCGCCGGGTCGCGGCGGCGCCCACGGCGGCGCCCAGCACGTTCGCGCCGGCGTCGCCGAGCATGCCGCGCTCGCGCAGGTCTGCGGGCAGGGCGAGCAGGCCCGGGACGGCGGCGGCGCGGGCGAGGCCGCGGCCGCTGCGGTCCCGGGGCTCCGCGCCCGTCCCGAGGCACAGCAGCGCCGCCGCCGGCAGCACCGCCTTCAGCGCGCGTCCCGGTCGCAGGTCCAGCAGATTGGCCAGGTTGGCGCAGCCCGCGATCAGCGCGGCGTCGGCCAGCACCATCGCTCCTCCTCGCGGCGTCGGTGCGGCGAGCGCCCCTCCCATCGCCGCCAGGGGGATGCCGAGCGCCTTGGCGGCGCCCGTGGTCAGCCGTCCCGTGCGCAGCGCGCCCAGGTGGCCGCGCAGGCCCTTGGAGACCGGGCGTCCGGCCCGGCGCAGATGCGGCTCCACGAGGTCGTCGACGAGGCCGAGCGCACCGATACCGGCGAGGAGCGCGGCATCGGGGACCCGTCCGCCCCGGGCCGCCAGGGCGGTGGTGCCGAGCACGACGAGCGCTCCCTCGGCGAGGCTCACCTCGCGTCCGGCGAAGTTGCGCCGTCGCAGCTCCTGGGCGAGCGAGCGGCTCATCCCTCGCCTCCGCCGTCGGAGGGCTGCGCGGCGGCGTCCTCGCTGCCGGTGGCCTGCTCCTCGCCGGCGCTGTCGAGCCCCTGCGTCTCGGGCAGCTCCGGCAGGCGCTCCTCGGCGTCGCTGGTGGTGCCGTAGGAGCCCGCCCCGCCCCGGGTCTGCTCGATCAGCGCGAGCACGGCGAGCAGCGGTCCGTCGGGCTCCTGGAGCCGATCGGTGGTCGAGAGCCGGTCGAAGGCGCGGTCTCCCCGCACGGTGCGCAGGATGCCGGTGGACGCGTCGTTTCCGGGGGTGGTGGCCGCGACCACGGCGGGCAGATCGGCGTCGGCGAGCTCGGTGAGCAGATGGGTCTGCGAGGCGAGCAGCGCCTGCGCCCGCTCGGTGGCGACGGCCTCGTCCTCGGTCTCGACGGAGAGCTCCTCCGGTGCGGCTCCGGTGTAGATGACCGCGTCGGCCCGGGCGGGAGCAGATCCCTCGATGACGACCATCTGGTGATCGATCAGCACCTGCCACAGCTGCGGGCGCAGCTCGGCAGGGAGCGTGCCGTCCCCGCGCAGCAGCTTCGGGATCAGTCCCGACAGCTGCGCGGAGTCACTGAGCTCGCCGTCCGGATCCGAGGTGAGCGCGCCGGGCGCGATCGCCGTGATCTCCTCGATCGTCGCGGCGCGCTCCTGCTCCGCGTCCGGGGCCCACAGCCCGGGCTGCAGCTGGATCCGCGTCGGGGACTCCACTCCGGCATCGCCCAGCAGGGTCATGATCCGCTCGATGCCCGGGCGGGTGGAGCTGTCGTCGGTGATCACCGCGACCTGCGTCTCGGCGAGGGTGCCCGCGACGAGGTCCGGGCCGAGCTCTGCGACGAAGGTCGCCAGCTGGTCGTTCTTCGTGGAGAGCTCCTCCGAGTGCGACCGGAGCTGCTCCTGCTCGCCGCGCAGCTGCTCGACCTGGCCGGCGAGCTGGTCGCCGAGGTTCTCGCGCAGCGGGCCGGCGCCGAGCACGATGCCCACGGCGAGCGCCAGGAACACGGAGATCAGCGAGACGAGGTGATAGCGGAAGTCGATCACGGGGTCGGGTTCCTCCTACGCCCCGGTGACCCGGGGTGAGAACAGCATGGTGAACCAGGACAGGATCCCGTCCAGGCGGGCACCGAGGATCTGCACCAGCGCCTGCCCGCCGGGGGTCGCCCAGAGCGCGACGGCGAGGGCGGCGAGCCCGGCCAGCGCCAGCAGCACCAGCTGGAAGGTCGAGATCCTCTGACGGTACAGGCGGGAGACGCCCTTCGCGTCGACGAGCTTGGAGCCGATCCGCAGCCGGGTGAGGAAGGTCGAGCTCATGCCGGCGCGGCCCTTGTCGAGGAACTCCTCGAGGGTGCCGTGGGTGCCGACGGCGACGATCACGGAGGCGCCCTTCTCGTCGGCCAGCAGCATCGCGATGTCCTCGCTGGTGCCGGAGGCGGGGAAGGAGATCGCCTTCTCGGCGAGGTCCAGCTCGGCCAGACGCTCCATCCCCGGGGCGCGGCCGTCCCGGTAGGCGTGGACGACCAGCTCGGAACCGCTGCGCAGCGCGCGGTCGGAGACGGAGTCCATGTCACCGATGATCATGTCCGGATGGAAACCGGCCTCGATCACGGCATCCGCTCCCCCGTCGACACCGATGATGATCGGGCGGTTCTCGCGCAGGAACGGTCTGAGGGTCGCCAGGTCCTCCTTGTAGTGGTACCCGCGCACGACGATGAGGACCGGGCGCCCGTCCATGCGGGTGCGCACGTCCGGGGCGCCGATCCCGTCCAGCAGCAGGTCCCGCTCGCGGAGCATGTACTCCATGGTGTTCTCCGCGAACAGCTCGAGCTGCTCCGACAGGCCCTCGCGCGCACGCTCGAGCGAGGCCGTGACGCTCTCGTCGTCCTGGAGCGTGCCGCGCGCGATCACGACCTCGTCCAGGAGCACCGCGGAACCGGCCACCGTGACGGACTGCCCGTCCCGGACGTCCTCGAACACGGCGGCGCCGAGATCGTCGATCAGCACGATCCCGGCATCGACCAGGATCCGCGGCCCGGCGTTCGGGTAGCGGCCCGAGGTGGAGGCGGCGACGTTGAGCACGGCAGCCGGTGCCCGCTCGACGAGCGCCTCGGCGGCGACCCGGTCGATGTCCTCGTGGTCGATGATCGCGACGTCCCCGGGCTGCAGCCGCGTGGTGAGGTCCTTGGTGCGCTTGCCGAGCCGGGCGGTGCCCGAGACGGAGACGTCGGCGCTCATCGTCCCCCTCCCGGTGCGCTGCCGGTCCCGGTCGCGACCGAGCGGGCCTCGTCCAGCAGCTCCTCGGCGTGGGCGAGGGCGACATCGGAGGCGTCGTCGCCGGCGAGCATCCTCGCCAGCTCCCGGATCCGGGCCGAGCGGTCGAGCGTCTCCACGGTGGAGCTGGTGGCGCCGTCGCGGGAGGATTTGATGATCTGCAGATGCGTCCCCGCATGGGCGGCGACCTGGGGCAGGTGGGTCACGACGATCACCTGTGCGTGCCGGGCCAGCCTGGCCAGGCGCTGCCCCACCGCGAGCGCCGCCCGCCCGCCGATGCCGGCATCGATCTCGTCGAACACGAACACGGGTGCGGCGGAGCGGTCCTGGCGCGAGGAGGACAGCGCGACCTCGAGGGCGAGCATCACGCGGGAGAGCTCACCGCCGGAAGCGGCCTGGGCGACGGGCAGGTGCCGGGCACCGGGGTGAGGGGCGAGCAGGATCGCGACCGCGTCCCGGCCGTGGGAGCGGTGGGCCTGGGCGGTGACGTCCACTCGGATGTCCGCATCAGGCATCTCCAGGTGGCGCAGCTCCTCCTGCACCGCGGCGGAGAGGGCGGAGGCGGCGTCCGTGCGGGCCGCGGTGAGCGCCTCGGCGGCCGCGGAGAGCTCCTCCTCGAGCTCCGCGAGCCGGGAGGCGGTCTCCTCGCGCTCCTGTTCGGCGCCCTCGAAGCGGTCGAGGTCGATGGCCGCGGTGCGCGAGGTGGCCAGCAGGGTGGTGACGTCCTCGGCCGGGCCGTCCGCACCGGGCAGCATCGCGCCGAGATCCCTCACCAGCACCGTCAGCTCGTGCAGGCGCTCGTTGGCCTCCTGGATCCGGCCGGGCGAGGCATCGATGTCCTCGGCGTAGCGGGAGATCTCGGCGGCGAGGTCGGACAGCTCCAGCCGCACCGAGTCGAGCCGCTCGACCAGCGGTGCGAGCGTCGGGTCCGTGCGCGCCGCCCGGCCCAGCGCCTCGGCGGCGATGGCCAGCAGGGGTGCGGCGGCCGGGCCGTCGTCGTCCCCGACCAGCGCCAGCGCCGCCTGCCCGGCCGCGCCGCGCAGCTCCTCGGCGTTGCCGAGGCGTTCGATCTCGGCGCGCAGGGTGTCGTCCTCGTGCTCCTGCGGGTCGATCTCCTCGAGCCGTTCGAGGGCCTCCCGCAGCGCGGTCCCTCGGCGGTCGCGTTCGGCGAGCAGGTCATCGAGCTCGGTGAGCCGCTGGGCGAGGGCGGAGCGTTCGCGCCAGAGCTCCCGGTGCCGTCCGAGCAGCGGGGAGATCTCCGCGACGGCGAAGCGGTCCAGCGCGTCCCGCTGGGCATCGTGGTCCCGCAGCCGCTGCTGGTCGGACTGGCCGTGGACGGTCACCGCGGTGCCCACCAGACGGGACAGGGTGCCGATGGGGACGGGGACGCCGCCGATCTGCGCCCGGGAGCGGCCGTCGCGGGTGACGCGGCGGACCACCAGCACCTCGCCGTCCTCCTCCTCCGCGCCGAGCTCGTCGAGGGCGTCGGCGAGCTCGGTGTGGCCGGTCAGGGAGAGGGTGCCGTCCACGGTGCTCGCGCCGCTGGTGCGCCCGCGGTCCAACCGGCCGCCCAGCAGCATCGTCAGCCCGGTGACGATCATCGTCTTGCCGGCGCCGGTCTCCCCCGTCAGAGCGGTGAAGCCGGGGCCGAAGTCGAGCATCGCGTCGTCGATCACGCCGATGCGGCGGATCCGGAGGGTGGACAGCATGGGGCCCTTCCTGCTTCAGCGGGTGCGGGGGCCGCGCCCCCGCCAGCCCACGACGGGCAGCTGGAACTTCTCGACCAGCCGGTCTGCGAAGGGGGTCGGTGCCAGGCGGGCCAGCCGCACGGACTGTGCGGACAGTCGGGCCTCGATCCGCATGCCCGCGGTGATCTCCGCGCTGCGGCGGCCGTCCAGGATGAGGATCGCGTCGTCGCGGTTGTCGAGGGTCATCTCCACGGCGGCCTCGGAGGAGCGTCCGAGCACCAGGGGCCGGGCGAACAGCGCGTGGGCGGCCAGGGGGATCAGCATCATGGCGTCGACCTCGGGCCAGATCACCGGGCCGCCGGCGCTGAACGCGTAGGCGGTCGAACCGGTCGGGGTGGACAGCAGCACGCCGTCCGCTCCGAAGGAGGAGACGGGTCGGCCGTCGATCTCGATGGCGACGTTGATCATCTTCCTGCGGTCGGCCTTCTCCAGAGAGGCCTCGTTCAGCGCCCAGTGCCGCACCAGCAGCTGGTCCTCGGCGTCGAGCACGGAGAGCTCGAGGGTGGAGCGCTCCTCGATCTCGTAGTCGCCGTCGAGGAGCCGGGAGACGGTGATCGAGAGGTCCTCGACCTCGCTCTCGGCGAGGAAACCCACGTGGCCGAGGTTGACGCCGTGGACGGGGACGTCGGCCGCGCGCACCGCCTCGAGGGCGCGCAGGATGGTGCCGTCGCCGCCGAGCACGATCCCGAGTTCGACCAGGTCCCCGGCGGAGACGGCGTCGACGACGTCGACCCCGCCGTTGGTGAGGAAGGTCAGCAGCTTGGGCGGTGCCATGTCCTCGGGAAGGGCGAGGATCTCGTCGACCTGGTCGTCGACCACCACCGCGCGCACGTTCCGCACCCGGAGCTCCTCGAGCACGCTGAGCGTCGCCTGCAGGGCGGCGCGCCGACCGGTGTGCACGTACAGGAGGAACCGTCGCATGCTGCTCAGTCCTCCTCGGTGGTGTGCTGGTCACGGCGATGGCGCGGACCGTCCCTGCGCACGGCCGACTCGATCATGTCACAGGCCTGCGCGTCCAGCGCGGAGGTCGCGCCGTGCGGCCGCAGATGGAGGAAATACTCTCGGTTCCCGTCCTGTCCCGGCAGGGCGCTCGGTCCGACGGCGACGGTGCGCAGCCCCGCCCGGGCCGCGGCCTCGGCCACACCACGCACCGCCCCGACGCGCGCCGCCTCGTCGCCGACCACACCGGTCCGCGGCAGCGCGGCCCGGCCCACCTCGAACTGCGGTTTGACCATGAGCAGCAGCTCGCCGTCGCAGCGGACCACTCCGGCCAGGGCCGGGATCACGGTGCGCAGCGAGATGAAGGAGAGGTCGGCGACGATCAGATCGACGGCCGCCCCCAGGAGCTCGGGGGTGAGGTCCCGCACGCTGGTGCCGTCCCGGACCGTCACGCGCGGGTCGGTGCGCACGTGCTCGACGAGCTGGTCGTGCCCGATGTCGACGGCGATCACCGCCGCCGCGCCACGCCGCAGCAGCACATCGGTGAACCCGCCCGTGGAGGCCCCGGCGTCCAGGCATTCGCATCCGGCCGGGTCGAGCGCGAGCGTCTCCAGGGCGCCGGCGAGCTTGTGGGCGGCGCGGGAGGCGAATTCGACACCGTCGGGGACGTCGACGACCTCGAGCAGGGCGTCGGCGCCGACCGGTGCCGAGGGCTTGGCGGCGGCGCGTCCGTCCACCCGGGCGCGGCCCTCCTCGATGATGCGGCGGGCATGGCTGCGGGACCGGGCCAGACCGGCGGCGAGCAGGGCGACGTCGAGGCGGTCGCCGTTCACCGGTCGGCGGGCACCGGCGCAGGGGCGGGCTGGGTGCGCAGCCGTCCGGTCCAGGCGCTGTCGCCGCTGTGCTCGCGCAGCAGGGCCAGCACCGCGCGGAGCACACGGGGGTCGTCCTGCTCGCCGTGGACCGCGATGTCGCCGTCGTCCCAGATGGCGCTCACCGCACCGCAGCGGGCACGATCCCCGTCGACCACCGGCAGCGGGAACGGCGCGGCGATCCGGGAGAGGTCCGGGAGGATGACGGTGGGCCGACGGACCGGGTCTGCACGCAGCGCGTCGTCGATCCCGTCGACGCCGGTGAGCACCAGCAGGGAGTCCATCCCCGCTCGGACTGCGCCTTCGATGTCCGTGTCCAGGCGGTCGCCGACGATCAGCGGGCGACGCGCACCGTGCTCGCGGGCGGCCACCTCGAACATGCCGGGCTCCGGTTTGCCGGCCACGGCCGGCTCCGCCCCGGTGGCGTGGCGCAGCGCCGCGACCATCGCACCGTTGCCCGGGGCGAGGCCCCGCTCGGTGGGCAGGGTGGCGTCGACGTTGGTGGCCATCCAGTGGGCGCCGTGCCGGATCGCGTAGGCGCCCTCCGCCAGTCGCGGCCAGTCAAGGTCCGCGGACCATCCCTGGACCACGGCGGCGACGTCCTCCGTGTCGGTGTCCACGGGGACCAGGCCGACCTCGCGCATCTGGGCGGCGAGGCTCGGACCGCCCACGACGAGCACCTTCGACCCGGGCTCGAGCTGTTCGGCGAGGAGACGCGAGGCGACCTGCGGCGAGGTCACGAACTCCTCCGGCCGCGCCGGGATGCCCACGACGGCCAGGTGCTCGGCGGCCTGCTGCGGGGTGCGTGAGGCGTTGTTCGTGGCGAAGACGACGGTGCGGCCTGCGCGGCGGGCGGTCTCGACCGCCTCCGCGGCGTGCGGGATCGGCTGCGCACCGTGCATGAGGGTGCCGTCGAGATCGAACAGCAGCGCATCGTGCAGGTCGAGCAGCGACGGGTCCGGACGGCGGATCATGCGTCCTCCTCCCTCTGCTGGTCAGGGCTGGGCGTCAGCACGCGCTCCGGCGTCGACGCGACGACGCCCGCGGCGCCCTCCGCGTCCGTGTGCGCCGCTTCCGGGCCGTCGTCGGTCTCCCGGCTGTCCGCGAACCCCTCCGTGGCGCTGCCGGCATCGGCGTCAGCGTCGGCGTCGGCGTCGGCGTCGGCATCGGGATCGTAGGCGTCGAGGACCGAGATCTGCTCGTCATCCGCCCAGGTCGGTTCCTCGGCGGGGGCGGGGGCCGGACGGCCGAGTCGCTCTGCGGCGTCGGTGAGGCCCTCCGTGTCGGTGTCGGCGGCCAGGGTGATCCAGCGTCTCGCCTCCTCCTGCCTATCCGCCTTCTCGAGCAGATCGGCATAGGCCACCCACAGACGGACCTGCCATCGCCCCTCGACCTTGTGGCGCAGCGCCGGGATCTCGAGGGTGCGCAGTGCGGTGCCGATGTCGCCGGTGTCCGCATAGGCGCCCGCGACCACGATCATCAGCTCGATCGCCGCGCTCACGCCGAGGGCGTTCGCGTCGTCGGAGGCGGCGATGTCCAGCGCCCGTTCGGGCCGGCCCAGGCCGCGCTCGCAGTCGGCGATCATCGGCAGCACATCGGTGCGACCGGTGATCCGCAGCGAGGTGCGCAGTTCACGCGAGGCGGTGCGGAAGTCGCCTGCACGGTAGGCGAGCACGCCGTAGGTCTCGCGCACGGCACCGACCCGTCCGCCCAGCCGCGCGGCGAAGCGCGCGTGCGCGAGCGCGGTCTCGTTGTCGGAGTCCTCGAGCATGTGCGCGGCGACCATGTGGCGGGCGACCCTCTCTGCGGTCTCCCTGCTCAGGCTGAACAGCTCCGAGCGCACGTCCCGGTCCAGCTCGCGGCCGGTGATGCTGTCCGGGACGCGGGGCTCGACGGGACGGTCCGCGCGAGCCTCCTGACCGGGGCGGTTCTGCCGACGGTCGTCCCGGCGCGGACGGTCCCCGCGATACGGGCGTCCACTGCGAGGCGCGTTGACATCGCTAGGCGCGCGGTCACGACCCGCTGGACGCTGGTCGCGACCTGGCCGGTCGTCGCGGCGCGGGCGGTCCTGACTCCACGGACGTCCATCGCGACGGGCCGAGCGTCCCCGGTGCGGTCGCTCATCACGGCGGGGACGGTCGGGGCGGCGGTCGCCGGACCGACCGTCTCGGCTGTCCCAGGAACGATCCCGGCCCGGCTCTCGCTGCCCCCTCGGGCGCTCCTCGCGGCGACCACGGCGTTCCGGGCGGTCGTCGGACCCTCCACGGCTGCGGTGCGGACGGCGCTCGTCGCGCCCACCCCACTGGGCCTTGTCGCTCGGGCGGCCACGGCCGTTGCCGGGGCTGCGTCGCTGACCCGATGTCCGTGCGTCGTCGTCATACCGCTGCCAGCTCCGGCTCTGGTCGCCGTGGCCGCGGTCGCTCTTGCTGCTGCTGTCCTCAGCCACCTTGGACCGTCCGTCTCTTCGTTCGTCTCGCTCTATGCCGTTGTCCCCAGGGATACTAAGCGACCACCCGCTGCTGACCCCCTAGTAGGGCGGCGATCCGTGACAGCTTTCACCAGCCGCCTGATCGGTCGCGCCGGCCGCACGGGCGATGCGGAGGACATCTGGTCGGCGACCGTGGGACGCCCTGCGTACGGACCGGTCCCGTTTCCGGGGGTGCGAAAAAAGGGGAGTGGAGGAGGCGAACACCCCGCAGGGGTTCTGCTGCTCCTCCACTCCCCAGTGAAGATGTCCGGCGGCGACCTACTCTCCCACACCCTCCCGAGTGCAGTACCATCGGCGCAATCGAGCTTAGCTTCCGGG
>DATGUQ010000021.1:0-9862 GCA_035301145.1 Brachybacterium sp.
CCGCTGGGCACGGCGGCCTCCAGCCGGGCGAGCATCCCGCGGCAGCGGATCCGCCAGTCGTGCTCGCGCACGGCGCTGTCGCGGGCGGCCGCGGCCAGGCGGGCCCGGCGGGCGGGGTCGTCGGCGAGCGCGTCGAGCGCGCCGGCGAGCGCGGCCACGTCCCCGGGCTCGACCAGCACGCCCAGCTCGCCGTCCTCGAGCAGCGCCGGGATGGTGCCGATCGCGGAGGCGACCACGGGCAGGCCGGCGGCGAGGTACTCGTAGACCTTCAGCGGGGAGAAGTAGTGCTCGCCGGCGGGGTACGGGGCCGTCGCGATGTCGAGGCCGTGCAGGAACTCGGGGACGCGCTCGGGCGCGACGGCCCCGTGGAAGCGGACCCGCTGCGTGATCCCGAGCTCGGCGGCGAGGAGCTCGAGCTCCTCCTGCTGCGGTCCGGTGCCGCAGATGTCCAGCTCGAGCCGGTGATCGGTGCGTGCCAGGGCGTGCAGCAGCAGGTCGGTGCCGTGCCAGGGCTTGAGGGTGCCCACGAAGCCGATCCGCACCGGGGTGTGCGGCGGCGCGGGGGCGGCCGGGCGCGGGGCGGGGGTGATCCGGGCGGTGTTGACGCCGTTGGGTGTCACGACCACGCGGGCCGGCTCGGCGCCCTCCTGCCGGGTCCACTGCGCCACCGCCTCGCTCACGCAGCTCACGAGGGTCGCGCCGTGCAGCTGACGACGGGTCGCCGCGAGCGCTCCGGCCTCGTCGGCGAGGCTGCGGTGGGCTCGCTGCTCGGCGATCAGCGGCGCGTTGACCTCGAGGATCGAGGGGATCGGCCGTGCATCGGCCTCCGTGGGGGCGGAGAGGCGCGCGGCCACGTCGGAGAACAGGGAGTACCGCTCGTAGACGAGGTCGAAGCCGTCGGCGGCGATCTCCTCGGCGATCGCGGCGGCGGCCGCGGCGACGGCCTGCTCGCGCTCGGCGCCGGTGCCCCGCGGGAGGCGGTGACGGCGCACGTCGAGGTCGGCGAGGTCGGCCGGGACGTCGTCGTTCGTGCGGGTGCAGAAGACGGTCACCTGGTGGCCGTCGGCGCGCAGGGCCCGGATCACCTCCTGCACGTGCACGGAGGCACCCTTGGTGCCGAACACTCCGATGCCGGGGTCGAGCAGGGCGTAGGCGATCCTCATGACAGGCTCCTTCCGGAGGTGGTGGCCCGGGCCGGGCCCGCGGGGGCGGCAGGCCGGGTCGCGCGGGTGACGGCCGTCGCTGCGGGAACGGCAGGCGGCGCCGCCGGCGGGACGGCAGGGGCGGCGGGTGCTGCCGCGGAGGGGGCGAGCGGCTGCGCCGGCAGCTCGATCGGCTGGGTGGGGATGTTGCGGTGGCCCGAGCGCTCGGCGAGGGTTCGCAGGCGGCGGGCCTGGGAGGCGGAGTCGTACTCCGCCGCGATCAGCTCCCGGGCGGCGTCGGTGAGCGCGGAACGGTCCGTAGCGGGGTCCAGCGCCTCCCGCACGGCGCTGATCAGCGCGGCCGTGTCCCCGGTGGGGACCAGCCAGCCGGTGCTCCCGTCGCGCACCACCTCGCCGACGGCGGTGACGGAGGCAGCCACGCACGGGATGCCGGTGGCCATCGCCTCGAGCAGCACGGTGGGCAGGCCGTCGGCGTTGCCGTCGGCGCCGATCACGAACGGGGCCACGAAGAGGTCGGCCTCCTCGAGCAGCTGCCGCACCTCCTCCTGGGTGCGGGGGCCCAGCAGCTGTACGTGCTGCCGGAGGCCGAGCTCGTCGATGCGGGCGGCGAGCTGCTCGCGCAGCGGTCCGTCGCCGACGATCTCGGCGCGCACCTCTCGGCCCTCCTCACGCAGCGCGTGGGCCACGTCGATCAGCTGGTCGAAGCCCTTCTTCTCCACGAGCCGGCCCACTCCGAGCAGCACCGGCACCTCGGCGAGCCCTGCGCGGCGGCGGTACGGGAAGCGTTCGAGCTCGAGGCCGTTGCGCACCAGCTCCAGGCTCGCGGTGGTCTCCTCGCCGAAGCGGGCCCGGAGGTGGCGGCGGTTGTACTCGCTGATGGTGACGGCGTGGTCCGCGTCCCGCAGCTTGCGGGCGAGGTCCGCGTCCTCCACGTCGCGGTGGAAGATGTCCTTGGCGTGGGCGGTGAAGGAGTAGGGCAGGTCGGTGAGCAGGCCGGCCAGGCGGGCCACGGTGGTCGCCATCGACGCGAAGTGGGCGTGGAGGTGGGTGACCCCGTGCTCGCGGGCCAGCATCGCCACGGCCAGGGCCTGCTCGGCGTCGTCCACACCGGCACCGACCAGCTCGTCCAGGTGCGCGCCCAGGGAGCGGGCGAGCTGCGGGTCGGCCATCGCCGCGCCCCACGCCTCCCACAGGCGGCGCGGGCTCGAGGAGCGGCCCACCTGGATCACGGGGGCCTGCACGCGGGCGAGCTCGGGGTGGAAGCGGGCATCGGCCGGCGGGCGCAGGGAGAAGATGACGATCTCCTCGCCGGCGGCCTCGCGGGCGAGGATCTCCGAGACGATGAACGTCTCCGAGAAGCGGGGGTACATCTTCAGCACGTACGCGATGCGGTGGGGATCGTCAGCCGACATGGTGGGACACCTCCGGGTGGGCGGGGACGGCGGTGGGCAGGAGACGGGCGGCGAGCCGGGGGACGGCGTCCAGCCCGTCGAGGTCGATGTGGCCGCGGTCGGTGCGGCCGGTGACGGCGCGTCGCCACCAGCGGGCGATCTGCTCACCGGTCACCGCCGCCGCCTCGCGGGTCTCGACCGCGCCGACCGCGGCCAGGGCGAGGGCGCGGCGGGGCTGCTCCTGGCGTCGGCGGCTGCGCGGGACGACCAGTGCGGGGGTGTCGGTGGCCATGACTTCCGCCATGGTGTTGTAACCGCCCATGCACACCACGGCGGCGGCCTCGGCGATCAGTTCGGGGACGTCCGGGGCGCTGCGCACCACGGTGGTGGCCGGGCTCGTGGCGGCGGCCAGGTCGCGGATCTCGGCGATGTCCTGCTCCGGCATCTGCGGGCCGGTGATCAGCAGGTGCCGGTGCCCCTCGGGCACGCGGGCGGCCGCGGCGGGGCGGGCCAGCTCCGCGCCGTCCGAGCCGCCTCCGAGGACGGTCAGCACGTAGGGCGGGGGTGGTTTCGGGGAGGTGCGCTCGGGGCTCGCGGGGCGGCCGGCGGGACGGCCGCGGGCGAGGTAGCCGGTGGCGGTCGCCTTCTGCGCGAGGGCGGGCGGCAGCTCCCCGGTCAGGCGCGGATCGTAGACGTGCTCGTCGCCGTAGACCCAGATCGCGTCGAGGAACGAGGCCACGAGCTGGGCTCCGCCGAGGGCCTCCCATTCGGCGGCGGCCACGCGCGGGGTATCGAGCACCTCCCGCAGGCCCAGCACGGTGGCGGTGCCGCGGGCGCGGAGGTCCGCGAGCACCGGCCGCAGCTCGCCGTCGATGCCGAAGGGGTGCCGGTCGGCGATGAACAGGTCCGGCTCCAGGGCGGCGAGGGCCGCGCCGATGGTGGCGCTGCGCAGGTCCCGCACCGCATCCGGTGCCATGCCGAGGCGGCGGGCGCCGTACCCGGTGCGGGTGCGGGTCATCCCCGGCAGCACCAGCCAGTCCCACCCCTCGGGGAGCGGGTCGCGGCCGGCGTCGGGGTGGCCGGCGATGAGCAGCCCGCCGACGCTCCCTCCGGTCAGGGCCGGCAGCTGCTCGGCCATGGCGTAGGCGAGTGCGCGGTTGCGTCGGGCATGCCCCAGACCCACGGAGTCGTGGGAGTACAGCGCGATCGTGGTGTCCATCGGGCCCTCCTGGTCGTTCGGTGACGATCAGAAGGCTGGCAAGAGGTGATGAAGTGACCATGAGGCGACGATGAGGAGCCTCTAATCCGCGGAGCCCTGCCGCTCACGGAGAGCACCAGCACCATCGGCCGCGCTCCTCCTCACCGGCCCCGGGGAGGGCCCTGCCCCGCACGGTGGCAGGCGCAGATGACGCCGAGGTGTCGCCGTGGTGGAGGTGGGTCGAGGAGGAGGCGACCGGCGGCCGCGGCGGTCAGCGCCGTCCTCCTGTGCGCGGCTGCGCAGCGGCGTGGTGCGGCCGGTGGCGCGGGCCTTCAGCGCTCGGCGAGCTGCTGCGCACGCTCCCGCAGCGCGGGACGGGACGCGGCCGTGGTGGCGACGGCCGGGCCGACGGGCGATCCGGTCGTCGGGCGGGGGCGCTCAGTCGCCGGAGCGAAGCAGCGGCGGCATCAGCGAGGTGCCGCCGGCGGCCCGGTACAGGCGTGCGGGACGCCCGCCGGTGGGGGCGGCGTGCCGGTCCAGCTCCTCCAGGAAGCCCTCGGTGCGGGTGGCCTTGCGGTGGAAGTTGCCGGCATCCAGGGTGGTGCCCCACACGCTCTCGTAGACCCCGCGCAGCTGGGTGATGGTGAACTCCTCGGGCAGGAAGGTCGCGGCGAGGGTGGTGTACTCGAGCTTGCTGCGGGCCCGCTCGACGGCGCTCTCCAGCACCGTGGCGTGGTCGAAGGCGAGCGGCACGTCGGAGAGGTCCTCGAGCGCCCACCAGCGGGCGTCGGCCACGTCGTCGCCGCGGCGCGGATCGGGCAGGTCCGCACCGAGGGCCATGAACGCCACCGACACGACGTGGCCGCGCGGGTCGCGCCCGGGGGTCCCGAAGGTCCTCACCTGCTCCAGGTGGACCGCGCCGCTGCCGAGCGAGGCCTCGTCGGCCAGCACCCGGTAGGCGGCCGCGTCGAGGTCCTCGCCGAACTGCACGAAGCCGCCGGGCAGGGCCCACGCACCGCGGTGGGGCTCGTCCTCGCGCTGGATCAGCAGCGCGTTGAGCGCGCCGTCCCGCAGGGTCAGGACGGTGAGGTCGACAGCGACGTGGATCTCTGAGGAGGAGGTGGCCATGTGTCCAGAGTAGGCACGGTTCTGGTCACCGTGACTCCAACTGCGGGACGACTCACACGGCGCCGCGCTCCTCTCACGCAGCGCCCATCCACTGAGCTCCTACCGCTCGCACGCTCGCAGCACGTCGCTCAGTCCTCGAGCCAGCGGACCCACTTCTCCGGGCGGTGCTCGGCGGCGACCATGCGCACTGTCCCGGAGGAGGAGCGCATGACGATGGACTCGGTGAGGATGCGGTGGTGCTGGTAGCGCACGCCCCGCAGCAGGTCCCCGTCGGTGATGCCGGTGGCGGCGAAGTAGCAGTTGTCCGAGGTGACGAGATCGTTCGTGGTCAGCACCCGGTCGAGGTCGTGACCGGCGTCGAGCGCCTTCTGGTGCTCGGCGTCGTCGGTGGGGGCGAGCCGGCCCTGGATCATCCCGCCGGTGGCCTTGACGGCGCAGGCGGCGATGATGCCCTCCGGGGTGCCGCCGGTGCCGAGCATCATGTCCACCCCGGCGCCGCGGGCGGCCGCGATCGCGGCGGCCACGTCGCCGTCCATGATGAACTTCACCCGGGCCCCGGCCTCGCGGATCTGCTCCACCAGCGGCTCGTGCCGGGGCCGCTCGAGCACGCACACCGTGACCTGGCTGACGGGCTTCTCGAGCGCCTTGGCCACCAGCTTGACGTTCTGCTCGACCGGCAGGCGCAGGTCCACGAACTCCGCCGCCTCGGGGCCCACCACCATCTTCTCCATGTAGAACACGGCCGAGGGGTCGTACATGCTCCCCTTCTCCGCGACCGCGAAGACGGACAGGGCGTTGTTGTACCCGAGCGCGGTGAGGCGGGTGCCGTCGATCGGGTCCACCGCGACGTCGACGTCGGGGCCGTTGCCGTCGCCCACGGACTCGCCGTTGAACAGCATCGGGGCCTCGTCCTTCTCGCCCTCGCCGATCACGACGGTGCCGTCCATGCGCACGGTGTCCATGAAGGAGCGCATCGCGTCGACCGCGGCGCCGTCGGCCCGGTTCTTGTCTCCGGCGCCCACCCAGCGGCCTCCCGCGATGGCGGCGGCCTCGGTGACGCGGACCAGCTCGAGGGCGAGGTTGCGGTCGGGGGCGTTGTGGGCGGTGGTGGTCATGGGGCTCCCTCGGTGCGTGGACGGGTCGGGGACCGGGACCTGCCGGATCGACAGGCCGATCGTTGCCTGACGTGCACCTGAGACTGTACCCGGCCGCGGGTGCGACCGGCCGGGACCGCATCCCGACCGCTCGGCAGCGCGGTGGCGGCACGCGGCCGCCGCGCCCGGGGCGCCGCCGCAGCGGGTCGCTCAGCGCCGGGCCCCGCCTCCCACCGCCCGCAGGTGCCAGGCCCACATCGCCCCGCCCAGCACGGCGAAACCCGCCGAGGTGAGCGCGAGGCTGAGCAGGCTGGAGCTGACCAGCGGCGCGACCACCCCGGCCAGCACGGCGTTGAGCATCAGGCCGAAGAACGTGCCCAGCGAGGCGGCGGCGCCGCGCTCGTGCGGGAACAGATCGAGCACCTCGAGCTGGATCGGCGCGAACACCAGGGCGACGGTGAACGCGATCAGCATCGGCCCGCACACCGCCATCAGCAGCGACCAGTGCAGCCCGCCGGTGAACGGCGGGGCGAGGGAGACCAGCAGCAGGTTCAGCAGCGTCGCAGCGACCGCGCCGACGAAGCCGAAGGTGATCAGCCGTGAGCGCGGGATCAGCTCCGCCACCCGGCCCACCACCCAGGCCCCGCAGAGCATGCCGGCGATCAGCGGGACGAACAGCACCCAGAAGTCCTGCTCCCCCAGCCCCAGCAGGTTCACCACGAACAGCGAGGCGCCCGCGACGAAGACGAACTGGGAGGCGAACGCGAAGGCGGAGGCCGAGGCGATCCGCAGCATCAACGGCGAGCGGCCCACGTGCAGCAGCGAGCCGAGCAGGGCGCACACGCGCAGCGGGGTGCGGGCCTCGGGCGGGAGGGTCTCCGGCAGCCGCAGCGTCGCCAGCAGCACCACCAGCGCGTACAGCCCGACGCCGGCGAACACCCACCGCCAGTCCCCGAGCAGCAGCAGCCATCCGGCGACGACCGGAGCGATCGCGGGAGCGACCGAGAAGATCATCATGACCTGGGCCATCAGCCGTTGCGCCTCCGCGCCGGAGAACATGTCGCGGATGACCACACGGGAGACGATGGTGGCGCCGCCGGCGCTCATGCCCTGCAGCACCCGCAGCAGCACGAGCGATCCCAGGCTCGGCGCGAGGATGCTGCCCGCGATGCCCACCAGGTAGACGGCCAGCCCGCCGATCATCACCTTCTTGCGGCCCAGCGCGTCCGAGAGCGGGCCGTGGAAGACGGACATCACCGCGAAGGCCGCGAGGTAGGCGGAGACCAGCTGCTGGAGGGCGACCTCGTCGGCCGCGAACTCCTGGCCGATCCGGGTGAAGGCGGGGAAGACGGTGTCGATCGAGAACGGCCCGATCATCGCCAGCGAGGCGAGGGTGAGGGTGATCCGTGCCCCGGCCCGCTGTCGCGCCGACGGGCCGGGCGGGACATGGGAGGAGGGGACGGGAGTGGACACTGCCACCACCCTAGGCAGGTCGGCCCCGCACGTCACCGGCGTCCCAGCCGTCGGGAGGCCGGGCCGTCGGGCCGCGGCTCAGGCGGTGACGGGACGGTCCCGCAGCGCGGTGCCCTCCTGCGGCGCGGCGCGGTCCGCGATCGCGGCCCTCAGCGCCACGAACAGGGCCACCAGGCCGATGGTGAGCAGGATGTGGCCCAGTCCCGCGATGCCGGGGATCGCGGCGCTGGTGGCGGCGGGGTCCTGCCCGTCGAGGGTGAGCATGCCGCGCACGGCCTGCATCACCACCGTGACCAGCAGGCCGATGTTGTAGGTCCAGTAGAAGACGGAGAAGGAGCGGCGGCCGGTGAGGGAGAACAGGGCGTCCAGCGCGAGCACGACGAGGAACACCAGCATCCCCAGCGCCAGGAGGTGGGTGTGGAGGATGCTCAGCTGGGTGTCGGCGCCGAGGGCGTCGGTGGCCTTGGTGTACTCGCGGTAGAAGAGGCCGGAGACGACCCCGAGGAGCATGTAGGCGAAGGCGGTGCGCAGAAGTCGTTGCATGGCGTCCACGGTAGGAATCCGCTCGCGCCGCGTGATCCCCCGAATGGTTGATCTCGAGCGGTCCGTGCGGTCGGGCGCCGGGCGGCATAGGCTTCTGAGCGGGCACGGCCGCCCCGTGCGCCGTCACCCTGCCCCTCCCCCGAGCGAGCCGAGGCCACGCCATGAAGCAGTTCCCCCTGCCGCACACCGACATCACCGCACCGAACGTGGTGCTCGGGCTGATGCGCATCGCGGAGAAGTCCGACGAGGAGATCCGTGCCCTGGTGCGCACGGCCCGCGACGCCGGGATCGACTTCTTCGACCACGCCGACATCTACGGCGGCACCACCCACCGCTGCGAGGAGCGCTTCGCCGAGGCGCTGCAGCTGACCCCCTCCGAGCGCGAGCAGGTCACGATCCAGTCCAAGGCGGGGATCGTGCCCGACGGGCCGTACTTCGACTACTCCTACGAGCACCTGGTGGAGGCGGTGGAGGGTTCGCTGCGCGCGCTGCGCACCGATTACCTCGACGTCCTGCTGCTGCACCGCCCGGACGCACTGGTGGAGCCGGAGGAGGTGGCCCGCGCCGTCGACGAGCTGCACGCGGCCGGGAAGGTGAAGCACTTCGGCGTCTCCAACCACACCCCGCGCCAGATCGAGCTGCTGCAGAAGCACCTGGACCAGCCGATCGTGGCGAACCAGCTGCAGCTGTCGATCACGCATTCGACGTTCATCGCCCAGGGCATCGCCTCGAACATGCAGGGCACCGACCAGGCGATCGTGCGCGACGGCGGCGGGATCCTCGACTTCTGCCGACTGCACGACATCACCGTCCAGGCCTGGTCCCCCTTCCAGGCGAGGTTCTTCGACGGCGTGTTCCTGGGGCACCCGGAGTACGCCGAGCTCAACGCCGTCATCGATCGGCTGGCCGCGACCTACGACGTCCCGCCCGAGGCGATCGCGACCGCATGGATCACCCGCCATCCCGCGCAGATGCAGGTGGTGCTCGGCACCACCACCCCGCAGCGGGTCACCGACGCGGCGGCCGGCTCCGAGGTGCCGCTGACGCGGGCCGAGTGGTACGAGCTGTTCCGCGCCGCCGGGTGGATCGTGCCCTGAGCCGCCGGGCGCGGTCCACCGGGCGCCGGGGCGCGGCTCGCCCCGGCGCCCGGTCCAGTGCGGTCAGATCACCGGGCGGCCCTCGTCGCGGGCCTTCTTCACGTCCTTGGCGAAGCCGCCGGCGATCGTGAACAGGATGCCGGCCACGATCACCGGCCACATCAGCACGTAAGCGGTCAGCAGAGCGGTCATGGATGTTCTCCTTACGGGAGTCGGGTCAGGGGGTCGGCTGTCGTCCGGTCAGCTGTCGGCACCGACCCGCTCGCGGTCCTCGTCGTCGCCGGCCGAGGTGGCCGTCCCGGCTGCGAGGTCCTCGTCGGCCGTCGGGTTCTCCTCGTCGAAGTCACCGGTGATCTTCTTGATCACGGCGAAGTCGAACGACTGCGAGGAGCGGACGCTCAGCAGGTAGCAGACCAGGAACGAGACGGAGTAGGCGACCAGCGAGCCGGAGAGGGTCTCGAAGTCACGCAGGTACCCGAAGCCGAAGGGCAGCACGGCGACGGTGGCGACGGCGCCGACGATGATCGCCGGGCGCAGGCCGAAGAAGCCGAAGGCCATGATGCCCAGCACCACGCCGACGCCGACGACGGCCAGCAGCTCGACGACCAGCGCCCAGGCACCGGTCGGCGGGATGAGCTGGAAGCGCACCGGCAGGAACACCACCAGCGCGGCGAGCACGGAGATCGTGAACGCCTTGTTGGTGACCTTCTTCCAGTAGAAGGAGGCGATGACCGGGAAGACCAGGCAGCCCCACAGCGCGCCGACGAAGACCAGC
>DATGUQ010000022.1:0-4074 GCA_035301145.1 Brachybacterium sp.
GAGTCCTTCGCCCCCGAGGCGCGGAGCGATTCGGCGCGCGTGCGCAGGGAGTGCATCAGAGCGACGGCATCGATCCCGCGCAGCACGGCGCTCACCCGAGCCATCCCGTCGGCGAGCGGAGTCATCGTCACGTGCCGGGAGCGGGCGGCGCGTTCCGCGCGCTCGCGGGAGGTCTCGGGCTCCAGCTTCTGCACCAGGTCCCTGATGTCGCTCTGCAGACGCTTGTAGCCCTTGCCCTGCAGGAACTCGGGATGCTCGCGCAGATGGTCGTCGACCCGGCGGCAGGTGTCCGCACCGGCGCCGTCGAGCGCACCGGAGATCGCCGAGGCCTGCCGATCCGTCATGGCCCCGGCCCATAGCTGATCCACGGCACCGGGCATGTTCTGCACCAGCCGCCGCGCCTTCGCCCGAGAGAACGAGGAGGAGACCGGCGAGACCCGTCGCGCGAGCGCGATCTCCTGGCCGGCGCCGCGTCCCTGACGGCTGGACGGCACGCCCCGGGCGGCGTCATCGCGCCGGATCCGCTCCTCGGCGGCGACCTGCCAGGCCGCATCGACCGCGGCGAGGGAAGCTCGAAGATGATCGATCCCGGCGAGGACGGCGAGGGCCTCCTCAGCGCTGTCTGGCGCGGTGTCCGGAAGCGGATCGCGCACGGAGCGGGTTCGGGTGAATGCGATCAGGGTCGCGGCGAGGACCTGGGCGAGCAGCGCGCGGGCCGCAGGGCCGGCCTCGATCTCACCGAAGCGTCCCAGCACCTCGTCGAGGACATCTCCCGACGGCGCGGCCATGTCCCGACGAGAGGTGTTCTCGCCGGGGCTGTCCCCGCTGCGCATCGGTGTCGAATCCATGCCTACACCGTATGCGTGTTCGAAACCGAAGACCACCCCGGTCGGCGAATCTGTGGATAACTCCTGAGAATGTGGACAAAAATGTGGATCGATGGCCACTGTGGAGGAACGGTGCCGATGGTCGAATGCGCGGCATGCGGGTGCCGGAGGTCTCGCCAGGCGGGCGGCGCCCGGTTCGCTTTCTCGTCCGCAACCTAGGTGACCTGGCATTACGCGGCATCGCGTCGTGAACTCCTGAGGAACCGGGGGCCTCTGGTGGCCCGGTGGTGGGGTTGCCTCCGGCGGTCGGGTCCGCGATCGCGCAGAATGCAGAAAAGTTCTTCGCGGAGTTGGAGAACAATGTCAAGACCGCGTCAGACGTGTGGATGCAGCAGGTGGTCCCGTTGTGGGCAGATCTCCGCGCGGTCGAGGCCGGCGACCCCCTCGTCGGGCTCCGACGGGTTGACGCCCGCGACCTGCGGGTCAGCGTCATCACCACCACCCGCGCCACCGGGCGCTCGCACAGATCGACGAGTCCCTCGACGGGGCGGTGCGTGCCGCTCGCAGTGCGGGGATCGAGGACGACGAGCTGAGCGGTCGCCTCGCGCGGCGGCTCGAGGCGCACCTCCCGGACCCGCGGCGGTGGACCCGCCCGACGCGCCACGTGCTGCGGGACGTCTCCTTCGATGTGCCCCGCGGCCAGGTCACCGCCCTGGTCGGCGCCAACGGCGCAGACAGGACCACTCTGCTGCGCACGCTCTCCGGGGCGCTCGCGCCGAGCGCCGAGAGCATCGAGATCGAGGGGCGCCGCTCGGCGGTCCCGAGGACGCCCTGCCCGCCGGTGTCGCGATCGTGCCCGCCGCGCCTGACCACCACCCTGTGGGAGCATGGCGCGCATGAGCACCCGCCCTGCCGGCAGCGCCGCGCACCCCCTGCCGCAGCGGGTGCGGTGATGAGCTCCGTCCCCCTCGCGCAGCGCGCCGGCGGCCCCGACCTCGCCCGCGGGCTCTCGCTGCTGGGGATCGCGCTGGCCAACATGGTGGGCTGGCTGCACGGGCGGGAGTGGACGGTGCTGCTGAAGCAGCGTGAGGGAACCGGCCTGGATCGCACGGTCGACGTGCTCGTCGCGCTGCTGGCCGACAACCGCGGCTTCCCTCTGTTCGCGCTGCTGTTCGGCTACGGCATCGGGGTGCTGCACCGGCGCTCCCGCGACCGCGGCGAGAGGCCGCGGCGGTTCATCGCACGGATGGGGCGGCGCCACCTGGTGCTGCTCGGCATCGGCCTGGGCCACGCCATCCTGCTGTTCTCCGGGGACATCCTCATCGCCTACGCGATCATCGGCATGGTCGTGGTGCTGCTGATCTCCCGGCACCGGTTCGCGCTGCCGCTGGCGGGCGTGCTCGCCCTGCCCGCGCTCGGGGTGTGGGGCTGGGTCGACGGCACCATCGGGCTGACCGGGCAGAGCGGCTACCCCGCGGCCTCGGCGCCCACCTACCTCGCCGCGCTGGAGATCCGCGCGGTCGAGGCCGTGCGCGAGATCGCCCTCGCCGTCGTCTCCGACATCGCCCTGCTGACCCCGATGGCGCTCGGCGCGATCGCGGCCCGCATCCACCTGCTCGAACAGGTCGAGACCAATCGCGACCTGCTCATCCCGCTCACGCGCTGGGGGCTGCTGATCGGGCTGCTGGGTGCGGTGCCGCTGACCGCGGTGCTGGTGCTCGACCCCGGCCACGCCCACCTCGCCAGCGCCGGCGCGCTGGGCGTGCTCGGCGTGCTGCACCAGCTCTCCGGCCTGGCCGGTGCGCTCGGCCTCGCCGCCGGCGCGGCGCTGCTGGCCGAGCGGGTGCGCCGCCGCGCCGCACCCGGGGCTCTGAAAACGTCCGTGCACGGCGTCGAGGCGCTCGGCACCGTCTCCCTCAGCGCCTACATCGCGCAGTCGGCGCTGTACCTGGCGCTGTTCCCGCCCTACACCCTGGGCCTCGGCGCGACCGCCGGCTCCGCGCTCACCGCCGGAATCGCGGCCGCGGGCTGGCTGGCGATGATCCCGCTCGCGATCGCGCTGCACCGCCGCGGTCGCCGCGGCCCGCTCGAGACGGTGCTGCGACGCCTGGCCGGATCGAGCACGCCCACGCCCGCCGCCGTCGCCCCGACGGCCCGAGGAGCCGGCCGATGACCGTCCACGCCGACACCCCGCGCTGGCCCCGGCACGGGGTGCTGTGGGGGCACCTGATCTCCGACACCTCCCTCGAGGAGCTGCACGAGGTCGCCGCCCGGGCCGGTCTGCCGCCGCGCTCCTTCGACCTCGACCACTACGACTGGCCCGCCGCGGCTCGCGACTCCCTGGTGGGGGCGGGGGTGCACTTCGTGGGCGACGGGGAGCTGACGCGGCTCCTCATCGCCTCCGGGCTGCGGATCAAGCTCCGGGACCGCCCCGCGGCACGGGCCCGACGCAGCGCCGAGCACGCCGCCGCACTCGGTCTGGAACCGGTCCCGCGAGACCTCGTCGTCGGGCTGCGCGGCCACGTGGACCCGCTGCCCGAGGACGCCGGCGCCTTCCGCCTCACGCGCGACGAACCGGAGGGGCCGGCGCGGATCGAGGCGCACGACGAGCCCGGCCGCCGCGCCGCCCGGGCGATGCTGGCACGGCTGGACGCGCTCTCCCGCGCCCGCACCGGGAGCGACTTCGTGGGCCAGGTGATGGACGCGCCGCGGCGCTGAGCCCGCCGCTCAGCCCGTCGGGCCCGGCCCGGTGTCCTCCTCCGGCGCCGGCTCGTCGGGGGAGCGGTGCCCGATCGCCCGGCGCTGATCGGGCTCGACCTGCGCCTCCGGCGCGATCTCGGTGCCCTGCAGCTCGACCCAGAAGGTGGCGCCGCCACCCTCGGTGCCGGTGACGCCGATGCTGCCGCGATGCTGCTGCACGATGGACGCGGCGATCGCGAGGCCGAGCCCCGCGCCGCCGCCCTGGGTCGCCGAGCGCACCCGTGAGGAGTCGGTGCGGTAGAAGCGCTCGAACACCTTCTCCTGCTGGTCGGCGTCGATGCCCTCCCCGTGGTCGCGCACCTCGATCCGCACCCGGTCGGGGGAGGTGTACCCCACCGCGATCTCGACGGGGGAGCCCTTGGGCGTGTGCCGGTTCGCGTTGCCCACCAGGTTCAGGATCACCTGCCGCAGCGAGGCCTCGTCGCCGAGCACCCCGATCGACAGGTGCGGCTGCACCGACAGCGGCGTCCCCGACAGCGAGGTCACC
>DATGUQ010000023.1:0-29984 GCA_035301145.1 Brachybacterium sp.
CCGGCCGAAACAGACAGCCGCGACGGCATCTTCGGCCCGTCCGTCGATGTCCCGGCCGACGCACCGTTGTTCGATCGTGCACTCGGATATGCCGGCCGGGACCCCAACTGGACGGGGTGACGAAGGAGCGTCAGCCGGGCAGCTGGAGCTGCTCGCCGACGTAGATCAGCGTCGGGTCGTCGACGACGTCACGGTTCGCCTCGTAGAGGGCGCGCCATCCGCCGTCGATCCCCTTGGCCTGAGCGATCTTGCTCAGCGTGTCACCGGCGACCACGGTGTAGGAGCCGCTCGTCTGTAGCGACGACCGATCCTGATCGCGCGACGTCTCTTCCTGGGTCCGATCCGACCCCGAATCCGACCCGGAATCCGACTCCGGCGCCGGCGCCGTACCGGCCGCATCCGACTCGCTCAGGCCGAGCTCGGCCGAACACGCCGGCCATGCACCCCAACCCTGCGCGTCGAGCACCTTCTCGGCGATCGCGATCTGCTCACCGCGCGAGGCCTGATCGGCGGTCGAGGCGTACTGGCCGCCACCGAACGAAGACCAGGTGCTGGAGGAGAACTGTAGGCCGCCGTAGTAGCCGTTGCCGGTGTTGATCGACCAGTCACCGCCGGACTCGCAGGCGGCGACCTCGTCCCAGCCGGTCGCGGCGTTCGCGGCGCCGCCGGTGGCGAGCATGCCGGTGGCGACGACCGCGCCGCCGGCGAGGGCCACGGCCGTGCGGGCGAGGCCGCGGCGCATGGCGGTGGGGTGGCTGCGATGGGAGTGCGTGTTGTGGAGGGGCATGGAGCCTTCCTTTCGCATGTCTCGCGTATCTCGCGGTGACGAACGGCGGCCAACCTAGGGGCGCGGGCCCCCCTCGGGGCAAGGGGCAGGGCGCCCTCATGGCGGAGAATTGACCGTTCCGTGGCCGGGGGTTGGCGGGACCACGCACCGCCGACACGCGTCTGACCTGCGATGGCGCCGCCCCTCAGGCGTGCCGTGATGGTTTTGTGATCATTTGCTCGGCGCTGTCTCGCACGTCACGTGCAACGGGTCGTCAGCCCGCGGCGGGCGGGTCCAGCGCGGCGGCGGCCGCTGCCCGGTGCTCCGGGAGGCCCGTCTCCAGCGCGAAGACGCCGTACCCGATCGCACCGGCGGAGAACAGCTCTGCGCAGTGCTCGGTCAGGCGGGGCCAGGTGGTGCCGCCCCCGCCCACGTAGGCCTCCAGCGCGATGTCGAACACCTCCGGAGGGGCGAAGGCCTGATGGAACATGAGGTCCTTCGCCGGGTCGCCGATCGAGGCGGTGGTCCAATCGATGATCGCGGTGATCTCCCCGCCGTCGACCAGGGTGTGGCCGGGGTACAGCTCGCCGTGGGTGAGCACCGTGTGCTGCGGCCAGTAGCTGTCCTCCGCGAGCCAGGCGTCCCAGCGTGCCCGCAGCGAGGGGGAGATCCGGAACTCGGCGGCGACGTGCTCGAGATCGTCCCTCCACGCCTGCCGCGCCTGCTGCGCGGACCGCACCTCGATGCCCGTCGCGGCGGCCTCGGCGACGTCCGTGGCGTGCAGCTGCGCGACGACGGTGCCGAGCGACGCGGCGTAGACGGGGGAGGCCATGTCGACGTGCCAGGTCGTCGTGCCGTCGGGGTCCATGCTGAGCCCCGGTGTGCCGGGCAGCAGCGGGTAGGCGATCAGCTCCGGGGTGCTGATCCGCCAGTCGGGGACCGCGGTGGCGAGGTGCGGGCCGACCAGGCGGAGCAGCTCCTGCTCGACGGCGGCGCGGTCCAGCACGTCGGGGCGGCGGGGGATGCGCAGCACCCAGGCCTGCCCGTCGGCCGCGGTCCCGATGGCGACGCGGAAGTCGAGGCCGATCTCCTCGGTGCGCAGCGTCGTCCCGTCGAGCTCGAGGCCATGAGCGGAGGCGAGCTCCAGCAGAGCATCCAGGTCGGCCGGCGGTGCGGGGTCGTCAGCAGCGGGCATCCCGTCATGGTGCCATCCCCGCGGCGGTGCCCGCCAGCGGTTTGCTGCTCATCGGGCGCTGGCGGGGCCCGGGCTCGAGGGTGCGGAGCACGGGCGCCGGGCCCCGCCCGGCGGCCGGCTCACCGGTCGTCGACGGCGTCGCGCAGCTCCTCCTTGTCCATCGTGGACCGCCCCTCGACGCCCTGGCGCTTCGCGTCCTCGTAGAGCTGGTCCTTGGTGCGTCCCTGCGCACCCGAGTGGGAGCGCTCACCGCCTCGCTCCGAGGGGGACTTGTCCTCCACGGAGGTGCGGCTGGCCTCCTCGGACTCGCCCTTCTGGGCGCGGGTCTTGTTCACGGTGCGGGCGGCGATCTCCTCCGCCTCGTCCTCCGAGGCGCCCTTGTCCAGCTGGCCGTCCTTGATGTGCTGGTACTGGCGCTCGCGCTTCCTGCTCCATTCCTCGGGCATGGGGTCCTCCTGATCTCGTCGACTCCGCAGTGCCGTCGGGCACGCCCCCCTCATCCTCATCCGCTCCGGCGCCGGGGTCGAGGCCTCCCACCGAACGGTCGACGGGCCGGCACCGTGACCGGTGCCGACCCGTCGGAGCCGTGGGAGGGCGCGCCCGCCGGGCTCACTCCCGGCGGGGGTCCCCGGACATCGACCCGATGCTGTTGGAGGGCGTGGAGCCGTCCCGCCAGCGCAGCAGCGCCCCGACCCCCTCCGGGATCCCGAGGGTGTCCTCCTCGAGCGCGGACACGGCCGCATCGGTGGCCAGCGCGCTGCGCAGCAGCTCCTCGATCCCGGCGGGCTCGTGCCCGCTGACGAAGACCAGCTCCTCGACCTGGCCCCGCTCGAGGGCCTGGCCCACCTCGGCCGCCCCGCCGACGGAGGCGCCGTCGCGGGCCTGACGCTCGCGGAAGCGCTCGGCGAGCTCCCGCTGGCGGGCCGCGATGAACGACGTGGTGGCGGCATCGAGCTCCTCCCGGAACGGGCCGCGGTCCAGGGCGACGCCGCGACTGCCTCCCTGCACCTCGATCAGTCGGTCCCGCGTCTCCCGGCTCAGGGCATCCCGCAGCAGTCCGACCGCTCGCACGTCACCGCTGAGCATCACCATGTCCACCGAGCGCTCGCGCAGGAGCTTCTCGACGGAGGCGGCGACGGCGTCGGCATTGCGCTCCCAGGAGTCCTCGACGCGGGCCTCGAAGTTGTCGGCGCGCCAGCCGTGCTGAGGCCCGCCGCCGACGCTCGCCTTGTGCAGCACGTCGTGCCCGCCCTCGACGGTCGCGTCCTCGCCCAGCCCGTTCGGGCCGTGGCTGATCGACGGGTTCTCCGCGGAGCGCAGGTGGAGATCCGCGCCCGCCCGATCGACCACGATCAGCAGCTGGCTGACCGCGAAGGGGATCAGCTGGAACAGGGGCAGCAGCCGGGGGAACTCACCGCGCTGCGCGGACTCCTGCAGCGGAGGCGCAGGCAGCACCCGATCCACCAGGATCTCCGTGTCCGTCGCGAAGATCGACCGCCCGTGCCGGCCGCCGAGCGAGGAGGGACTCAGCACGGTGTCCTCGATCTCGGTGAGCACCCGCTCCGGGGCGCCGTCCGCAGCCAGCCGCGAACGCATCTGCGCCCAGCGGGCCTCGAGCTCGCTCGCCGACTGCGGGTCCGTGCGCGTGGTGTCGAGGTGGACGGAGATGAAGGGGCCGGTCTCGTCGGTGACTGACGTGAGCCAGGGCAGTTTCACAATGGACCTCCAGGTGCTCGACGTGCGGGGACGACCGTGCTCCCAGCTCGGCCTCATCGCCCCGCCTGGGTCCGTTCAACCCTTGCACGCGGGGTCGGTCCCCGCAAGCGGGATCACGAGCCCGAGCGATGCCGGCCGATCGGCAGCATCAGCGGGGTGCCGGAGACGGGGTCGATGATGATCCGGCTGTCGAGCCCGAACACCTCCCGCACCCGCTGCTCGGTGAGCACCTCGGACGGGTCGCCGCTCGCCGCGACGGCGCCGCCGGCGATCATGACCAGCCGGTCGCTGTAGCGCGCGGCGAGGTTCAGGTCGTGCAGCACCATCACCAGGGTGATCCCGCGCTCGCGGTTCAGGTCGGCGAGCAGGTCGAGCACCTCCACCTGGTGGTTCACGTCGAGGAAGGTGGTCGGCTCGTCCAGCAGCAGCAGGTCGGTGCCCTGGGCGAGGGCCATCGCGATCCACACCCGCTGCCGCTGCCCGCCGGAGAGCTCGTCCACCGGCCGCTCGGCGAGCTCCGCCGTGCCGGTCGTGTCCAGCGCGGCGGCGACGGCCTCGTCGTCGGCGGCGGACCAGCGGGAGAAGATCCCCTGGTGGGGGTGGCGGCCGCGCCCGACGAGATCGGCGACCGTGATCCCCTCAGGGGTCAGCGGCGACTGCGGCAGCAGCCCGAGCACCCGGGCCAGCTGCTTGGCAGGCAGGCGGTGCACCTGCTGCCCGTCCAGCAGCACCTGGCCGCGGCGTGGGGTGAGTAGCCGCGACATGGAGCGCAGCAGCGTGGACTTCCCCGAGGCGTTGGCGCCCACGATCGCGGTCACCCGTCCCGGCAGCAGATCCAGGTCGAGCCCCTCGATCACGGTGCGCTCGCCGTAGCCGAGGGTGAGGTCCTGGACCTGCAGGGTGTGGTCGGCGGTCACAGGGAGCTCCCTCGACGGTTGACGCGGATGATGAGATACAGCAGGTAGGGCGCACCCAGCACGCCGGTGACCACGCCCACGGGATAGCGGGTCCCGGTGGCGAACTGGCCCACGAGGTCCGCGACCAGCACCAGCAGCGCGCCGACGCCGGCCGCGGGCAGCAGCGGCGACGTGCCGGGCCCCACGATCCGTGCGGCGATCGGCCCGGAGAGGAAGGCGACGAAGGCGATCGGTCCGCTCGCGGCGGTCGCGAAGGCGATCAGGCCCACCGCGGCGACGACCACGATCAGGCGGGTGCGCCCCACTCGCACCCCGAGCGCCTGCGCGGCGTCGTCCCCGAGCTGGGTGGTGCGCAGCTCCCCGCTGCGGCCGAGCAGCACCGGTCCGAACACCACGAGCGCCGCGAGCACGGGCAGCACCTGCTCCCAGGAGGTGTTGTTCAGGCTCCCGGTCAGCCAGCGCAGCGCCTCCTGGAGGTCCCACTGGCCCGCCTTCGAGAGCACCCAGTCGGTGAGGCTCGTGAGCATCGCGGCGATGCCGATGCCCACCAGGATCAGCCGGGTCCCGACCACGCCGCCGCGGTACGAGAGCAGGTAGATGACCAGCGCCACCAGCAGCCCGGCCACGATGGCCAGCAGCGAGACCGCCGGCCCCGACAGGCCCAGGATCACGATGCCGAAGGCCGCCGCCGCGCTCGCCCCCGAGGAGATGCCGATGATGTCCGGGCTCGCCAGCGGGTTGCGGAGCATGGTCTGGAAGGTCACGCCGCCCAGGCCGAAGCAGGCGCCCGCGAGCACGGCGAGCACGGCGCGGGGGAGGCGCAGCCGCCCCACGGTGAAGCTCGCCCCGGGCACGTCCTGCCCGAGGATCACGGCGAGCACGTCGCCGGGCGGGTGGAAGGTGCGCCCCACCATGAGGCTCAGGCAGAACACGGCGAGGATCGCCGCGCCGAGCGCACCCAGGGTCACCAGCGCCCGTCGGCCGCGCCGGCGACGCACCGCGACGACCCGCTCGAGGGTGGTCGGGGCGCTCACAGGTGCGCCAGCTTCTGACGGCGCACGATGGCGATGAAGAACGGAGCGCCCAGCAGCGCGGTGACGATCCCGACGTCCAGCTCGTCGGGCCGGGCCACGATCCGCCCCACGACATCGGAGAGGGTCAGCAGGGCGGCACCCGCGACGGCGCTGAACGGCAGCAGCCAGCGATGGTCCGAACCGATCAGCAGACGGCAGGCGTGGGGGACCACGAGGCCCACGAAGCCGATCGGGCCGGTCACGGCGGTCGCCGCCCCGCACAGCACGACCGCTCCCAGGGAGGCCAGCGCCCGGGTGGCCATGACCCGCTGGCCGAGCCCGGCGGCGAGCTCGTCGCCGAGCGCGAGGGTGTTCAGGCCGCGCGCGCTGAGCAGGCACAGCACCGCGCCCACCGCCAGGAACGGGGCGACCTGCTGCAGCGAGGCGTAGGAGCCGCCGCCCACGCCGCCGATCTGCCAGGAGCGCACGCTGTCGCCGATGTCGGAGCGGGGGAGGACCACCGCGCTGATGAACGAGGTCAGAGCCGCGCCGGTGGCGGCACCGGCGAGGGCGAGCTTGAGCGGGGTGGCCCCGCCCTGCCCCAGCGAGCCCAGGGTGTAGACGAGCACCGCGGTCAGCGCCGCGCCGAGGATCGCGACCCAGATGTAGCTCGAGGCGGCGGTCAGCCCGAACCAGGCGATCCCGACCACCACCGCGAGCGCGGCACCGGTGTTGATGCCGAGGATGCCGGGATCGGCCAGCGGGTTGCGGGTCACCCCCTGCATCACGGCGCCCGAGACGCCCAGAGCGGCGCCGGCGAGGACGGCGAGCACGGTGCGGGGGATCCGCTTGGCGACGGCGGCGGGGCCGAACCCGTCGGTGGAGCCGGTGAAGGCGGCCAGGATGTCCGCCGGCCCCACGTCGCGGGAGCCGATCGTCACCGAGCAGACGGTGATCAGCACCAGCGCCGCGAGGAGCAGCAGCAGGCGGAGCATGCGCGCGCGGGAGGACCGCCGCAGCCGGGCGGCGGTGCTCCCGGGGGCGACGGGGGCGGTCGTGGTCATGGGGCGGTGGGCGTCCTCGGTGAGGCGGGTCAGGCGGAGGCGTTCGCCGCGCGCTCGAGCTCGACCAGGTAGTCCTCGAGGATGTACGAGATCGCGAGCGGCGTGGGGTTCGCGGCCGTGCCCAGGGGGCTGTCGCCGGGCAGGTGCACCACGGCCCCGTTCTCCACCGCGGGCATCTGCGAGAGCAGCGGGTCGGCCTGCAGCGCCTCCACGAGCGCCTCGTCGCCGTAGGTCACGATGATCTCGACGTCGTCGAAGACGTCAGCCTGCTCCGCGCTCACCGAGGAGGAGAACTCCTCCGTCTCGGCGGAGGCGTCCTGCACGCTCTGCGCGATCGTCATGCCGAGGTCCTCGAAGAACATCGTGCGGGTGTCGTGGGCGGTGTAGAAGTTCACGGTCGAGAGGTCCGTGGTGTCGACGTGGGTGAGGAACATGACGGACTTCCCGGCGATCGCCGGGTGCTTGGCCACGGCCTCCTCGATCTCCCCCTCGAGCTCGGCGATCAGCACCGCGCCGTCCTCGGCGCGGCCCATGCCGGTCGCGTCGGCGGTGATCATGTCCCGCCAGGGGGTGCCCCAGGCGACGTCCGGGTAGGGGATCGTGGGGGCGATCTCGCTGAGGGTGTCGTAGTCCTCCTGGGTCAGTCCCGAGTAGGCGGCCAGGATCACGCTCGGGCCGGTGTCGGCCACGCCCTCGAAGTCGATCCCGTCGGACTCGTCGAAGAGCACCGGCGGCTCGGCGCCCAGCTCCTCGAGCTTCGCCTCGACCCAGGGGAGCATGCCGTTGTCGTCGTCGTCGCCGAAGTTCGCCGCCGCCATCCCGGCGGGGACCACGCCGAGCGCGAGCGGGACCTCGTGGTTCGCCCAGGCGACGGTGGTGACCACGTCGATCGTCGCCGGGACCTCGGTGGTGCCGAAGGCGTGGTCGATGCTCGTCGCGTCGCCGGTGCCGGCTGCGCCGGCGTCGCTGCCGTCCCCTCCGGAGGCGCCGGCATCCGGGGAGGAGCTCTCGGAGGAGCAGGCGGTCAGGGCGGCGGCGAGGGCGAGGGCGGAGCCGGTGAAGGCGCGTCGCGTGAAGCGGGACATCGGGGCCTTTCGGGAAGAGGTCGACGGCGGCGCGCGAGGGACCGGGCCGGGTGCAGGGCAGGCCCGAGGGCCACCGCCGCCTCGACGCGCACTTAGGTTTGCCTCACCAAAGTAGAGCGTCGGAGGGGTGTCGGCAATCGCGCGGACGGGACACTCTCTGTCGCGGAACGGACACGACGATCGGGTCTGTGCGGGGTCCCGGGGCCCGGTGGCGGGCCTCGCTCAGGATGCTCGCGCGGAGGCCCCGGTCCGTTCGACGCCGGGCCGCGCGAGGGCGGGCGGCTGTCGGAACTCTCCCGGTGTCACGCCTGTGACCCGCCGGAACGCTGCGGAGAAGGCGCTCGCCGAGCGGAATCCCACCAGTGCGGCGACGTCCTCGACGCGCTGTCCCTCGGCGAGCAGGGCGACGGCACGGTGGGCGCGGGCGGTCGCCGCCCAGGTGCGGAAGCCCACCCCGGTGCTCGCCTCGAAGGCACGGGTGAGTGTGCGCGAGCTCACGCCGATGCGGTGGGCCCACTCCTCGAGCGTCGTCGGGTCGGCGGGGTCGGCCGAGAGCGCTTCGACGACCGGCGTGAGCAGAGGGTGGTCCGGGACGGTGAGCATCAGCTCGCGCGGGGAGGGGGCGAGGAGATCCAGGATCACCGCGTCGGTCCGCTCCCGGGCCTGCCCGGTCAGGTCCTCGGTCCGGGAGCGCTCCAGCAGCAGCTGCAGCAGCGGGGTGATCTCGACGGCGACGGGCAGCGGTGACGGCGGATCCACCTGCGTGATCGAGAAGTGGGCGGCCAGGTGCTCGACCCCTGCCGGGGTGAACCCGCTGTGCGGCACGCCGGCGGGGATCCACAGTCCGATCCCCGGGGAGATCGTGTGGACCCGGCGGCCGATCTGCGCGGTCGAGGCGCCCCGCTGGTTCCACAGCAGCTCGTGCGTGGGGTGGGAGTGCTCGGCCCAGAAGGTGTCGGTCGCGATGACCTCGCGCCCCGTCAGGATCGTGTACGGGACCTCCACGTCGCCCGCCGCATGGCGCGGGAGGACGCGCCGCTGCGCAGCGCGGGACCCGGCCGCCGCGGCGGACCGGCGGACGGTCTCCCTCACCCCTCCTCCCGGTGCGCCACGCCCGCGGCGCGGGCGACATCTCGCCAGGTGGCGGCCAGGGAGGCGATGTTGGCGTGGGCGTTGAGCCCGCTCGGCTGCGGCACCACCCACAGCGGGACGTCCGCCGGCCACCCGGTCACCTCCGCCGGGTCCTGGAGCCCCAGCGCGGCCTTCGGCAGCGCGTAGGCGGTGCGGAACGCGGTGATCCCGGCGATGGCGACGGTGCGCGGCCGCAGGCTGTCCACCCTGTCCACCAGGTCCTCGCCCGAGCGCCGCAGCTCCGCGCGGGTGAGCTCGTCGGCCCGCACCGTGGCGCGCCCGATCATGTTCGTGATCCCGATGCCGCGATCGTGGAGGTCCTGCTCGTCCTCGGGGTCCAGCCCGCGGGACGCGTCGACCAGTCGGGAGGTGAGCCCGGCGCGATGGAGGGAGGGCCAGAACCGATTGCCCGGCCGCGCGAACGGGGCGTTGACCGCTGCGGTCCAGAGCCCGGGATTGATGCCGACGATGAGCAGCCGCAGCGGCGCGTCGCCGGGGCCGGGCAGCACGTCGTCGATCGCGTCCGGGTCGGGCGTCGCGAACGCGGCCAGATCACCCCTGGTGGGCTTGCGACCGGCCAGCGGGGAGGGGCGACGAGTGCTCATCCGACCACCGTACCGGCGGCCGGTCGCCGCGCGTAGCCTGAGGTCATGCGCCACATGGAGGCAGGACGACTGCACGTGATCGCGGGGCCGATGTTCGCCGGCAAGACCGAGGAGCTGCTGCGGCGGGTCCATCGGGCCCGGCTGGCCGGGCTCGAGGTCGAGGTGGTCGGGCATCGGCTCGACGTGCGCGGGGGAGCGGACCGACTGAGCACGCACACCGGGCGCAGCACGCCGGCGAGGATGCTCGAGCGCGCCGAGGAGCTGCGCGGCGCGGTCGGGTCGGAGAGCTCGCGGCTGCCGGACATCGTCGCCGTCGACGAGGCGCAGTTCTTCGGGCCGGGCCTGGTCCCCGAGATCGAGGCGTTGCTGGGGTCCGGGGTGCAGGTCGAGGTCGCGGGGCTGTGCGTCACCTACGACGGCGGCCCCTTCGAGCCGCTCCCCACGCTGATGGCGATGGCCGAGGAGGTCGTCAAGCTCACGGCCGTGTGCACCGTCTGCGGCGCCGACGCGGCCTTCCACGTGCGGCTGATCGCGGACGGCACCCCGGCGCTGAGCGCGACGGCGGCCCAGGTGGGAGGGGCCGAGTCCTATCAGGCGCGATGCCGCAGCCATCGGCGGGCCGCGGAGTCGCCCCAGCCGTGTCCCCGCACCGCCCGGGGTCGTTCGTGTCGATAACCTGTCGCCCATGATCCTCACTTCCGACCCGGGCCCCGTCGGCGCACCGACCAGCAAGGACGCGGCGGGCTTCCTCGCGCCGTCCGCCGTGCGCTTCACCGGCGCCGCGGGGGAGCGGACGGAAGCGCCGCTGCCCGCCCCGGAGGGCGGGCGGACACCGATCGGCCGGCAGATCGCCTCGGGCGACGTGCTGCGCTGGTTCGTGCATCCGCAGCTGGACGCGCAGCAGTCCTGGGGCGCGACCTGGGTCGCGATCGACCTCCTGCTGGACGACGGCAGCCGCCTGTCGGATCACGCACCGCGCGATCAGTACGGGACCCTCGCCACCGCGCGCGGCATCGGCGAGGCCCGGATCCTCCACCCGGACCAGTGGAACGACGTGCAGATCGATCTCGCCGCCGTCGTCGGCCGCACCGTCACCGAGGTGCTGCTGGTCCTCGACGCGCCCGCCGATCCGGACGCCGACCTGCTCGACGAGGTCGAGGGCTCCCCGCCGGACGCCCCCGAGCTCACCGGCTGGGTCGACGGCCCCTACCTCGCGCCGCGTCCCGCGGACCCGCCGCTGTCGGACCCGGTGGCCTGGGTCGACACCCGGCGCGGCACCAACGCCTCCGCCGACTTCTCCCGCGGCAACACGCTGCCCCTGACCGCGATGCCCAACGGCTTCGCGCTGTTCACCCCGGCCACCGACGCCCGCACCCGACGCTGGCTGTACGAGTACCACCGTGCGAACGGCCCGGACAACCGGCCGCGCCTGCAGGCGATGGCGCTCTCGCACCAGCCCAGCCCCTGGATGGGGGACCGTCACCAGTTCCTGATGATGCCGCTGCTGGGTTCCGCGCCGCGGACGGAGCCGGCCGCCCGGGCCCGCGGCTTCGACCACGACCGGGAGACGGCCCGCCCCGACCTGTACGAGGTCGAGCTCGACGGGGACCTCACGATGCGGCTCGCCCCGACCGACCACGGCGCGATCTGCGAGATCGACCTGCCCGCCGGCCCCGACACCGGCCACCTGCTGCTCGAGGGAGCGGACGAGCACGCCGGCATCGACGCGGCCGGCGCCGTGTTCGACGGCCGCGTGCAGGCCTGGGTCGACTCCTCGCCCGCGCAGGGGTACGACCGCGCCGACGGGGCGACCCGCATGTACGTCGTGGCCGAGGTGGAACCGGCACCGGTGTCGGTCCAGCGGGCCCGCGAGGGCAGCAGCGGCAGCGTGCTCAGCTTCGCGCCCGGCACCCGGCGGGTGACCGTGCGCCTGGCCACCAGCTACCTCGGCCTCGCACAGGGGCGGCGCACCCTCGCCCAGGAGCTCGCCGGCCGCTCCTTCGACCAGATCCGGGAGGCCGCGCACGCCGCCTGGGCGGAGCGGCTGCAGGTGATCGAGGCACCCGATGCCACCCCCGCGCAGCGCCGCACGCTGTACGGGAACCTCTACCGCCTGAACCTCTATCCCAGCTCCCACTGGGAGAACGCCGGCACCGCCGAGCGTCCGGAGCCGGTGCACGCCAGCCCGGTGCTGCCGACCAAGGGCGAGGCCACCGACAGCCGCAGCGACGCGCAGGTGCTGCCCGGCATGCTCTACGTCAACCACGGCTTCTGGGACACCTACCGCACCGCCTGGCCGGCCTATGCGCTGCTGTACCCGCAGCTGGCGGCCCAGCTCGCCGACGGATTCGTCCAGCAGTACCGCGAGGGCGGATGGATCGCCCGCTGGTCCGCTCCCGGGTACGCGGACTGCATGACCGGCACCAGCAGCGACATCGCCTTCGCCGATCTGCAGGTCAAAGGGGTGGCACTGCCCGATCCGCGGTCCGCCTACGACTCCGGGCTGCGCAACGCCACCGTCGCCCCCACCGCCGCCGAGGTGGGGCGTCGGGGCAACGAGCGCGCTGTGTTCACCGGCTACGTCGACACCGACACCGCCGAGTCCGTCTCCTGGACGCTGGAGGCGCACCTGAACGACTTCGGCCTCGCCGCTCAGGCCCGGCTGCTCGCCGCCCGCGCCCAGGAGGACGGGGACGAGCAGGCGGCCGCTCAGCTGCGGGAGGAGTCGAACTACCTCCGGGCCCGCAGCCTGAACTACCCGCTGCTGTTCGATCCCGCGATCGAGTTCTTCCAGGGGCGCCGGCCCGACGGCGGCTTCGCGCAGAGCCCCGAGGAATACGACCCGGAGGTGTGGGGCGGGGACTACACCGAGACCGACGGCTGGAACTTCGCCTTCCACGCCCCGCACGACGGCGAGGGCCTGGCGACCCTGTACGGCGGCCGGGACATGCTCCGCGGGCGGCTCGAGCAGTTCTTCGCCACCCCCGAACGGGTGGAGAAGCCCGGCAGCTACGGGGGCGTCATCCACGAGATGGTCGAGGCGCGCGCCGTGCGGATGGGGCAGTTCGGCATGTCCAACCAGCCCTCGCACCACATCCCCTTCCTCCACCACCACGTGGGCGCTCCCGAGGAGGCCTCCCGGATCGTGCGCGAGGTGCACCGCCGGCTGTTCGTCGGCGAACAGATCGGGCAGGGATACCCGGGGGACGAGGACAACGGCGAGATGAGCGCCTGGTGGCTGCTGACGGCGCTGGGCCTGTACCCGCTGCAGCTGGGCACGGGCCGCTACCACCTGGTGGCACCGCTGTTCCCGCGGGCCACCGTGCACCCGCTGGGCGGGGAGCCGTTCTCCGTGACGACCGAGGCGGCCGATCCCGGTGACGCCTGCATCATCGGCATGAGCGTCGACGGCCGTGAGCACGGGGACTCCTGGATCGACCACGCCGACCTGCGCGGGAACCTCCACCTGCGCCTGGCCGCGGAGCCGCGGGGGTGGGGCGGGATCCCGCCGTCGGCGAGCGGGCCGGGTGAGCGGCCGCAGCCGCTGCGGGACCTGTTCGCCGCCGATCCCGCCGATCCGCTGCGCGATGACGACTCCCGCACCGAGCAGGAGTTCGACACCGCGGAGGTCGTGATCGACCTGCCGGAGCTGGGCGAGCCGCAGCAGGCCCGCTTCCTCACCCTCACCTCCTCCGCGCGCCCGGGCGCGGATCCCACCGCCTGGCGGCTCGAGGGGTCCGACGACGGCCGCACCTGGGAGACGCTCGACGAGCGCTCCGGGCAGACGTTCCGGTGGCGGCGCCAGACCCGGCCCTTCGAGATCCCCTCCCCGCGGCCGTGCCTGCATCACCGCCTGGTGATCACGGATTCCGAGGGACCGCTGCGGCTGGCCGAGGTGGAGCTGCTGGGCTGAGCACCGCCGGGGGACGCCGCACCAGCGCGCTCCCGTCGAGCTCGGGAGTGCCGGCGCGCCGGTCCAGCAGCACCCACGGGAGCGTCATCAGCGCCCAGACCACGGCGATCAGCACGGCCTCGACCAGCAGGTACTGCGGCCACGGACCGAGCAGGTCCAGGAGCGAGGCACCGTCCGGGGCGCGGTTGAGGTAGCCGTAGTTCGCGCCGGTGAGCGCATTGCCGGTGACGGCGATCACCGCCCAGAGCGCCGTCGCCCCGTACGCGACTCCGTAACCCCGCCAGGTGGGGCGGAAGCGCAGCCCCCACACCAGCACGACCGGTCCGAGCACCCCGCTGAGGTGCGCGATCCAGTACTCGACGAACTCCAACGGGATCCACACGAAGTAGTTCACGTCGGGGGTGAGCACCGACTGCAGGTTCAGCGTCAGCCCCCAGTACCAGCTGACCACGATCGCCCACGGCGCCCGGGTGATCAGCGCAATCGGCAGCAGGAAGCGCAGCGCATCGGAGTAGTGCAGCGGCAGCGACTCGTCGATGTCCCAGGCCCAGGGCATGACGCCCCACAGCGTCCAGAGCGCCGAGTTGATCAGCAGCACCCAGCCGGCGCTGCGCAGCACGCGCTCCACCCGCGCCGGCTCGCCGCGCCGCGCCCAGCGCACCAGCACCACCGCCGCCACCACCAGCAGGACGAGCATGCTCCCGTGCGCGGCGCCGTAGGCCGGCATGTGCCCCAGCGTCCCCTCGGCCAGGAGGATGGCGTGCTCGTCGCTCACAGTGCCGAGCATACGAGAGGCGCCCCACCGCGATGGGGCGCCTCTCGACGCCGGCGCGACGGCGGGGCCTGCTCAGGCGGCGATGCCGGCGCGGCGCTGCCCGGCCTCCTTCAGCACGGTCACCAGCGCGCCGGCGACCAGGGTGCCGGCGAGGACCGCGAGCACGAATCCCCAGACCGGGGAGATCGCGAAGGCGACGAAGATGCCGCCGTGCGGTGCCTGGGAGCCGACGGACAGGGCCATCACCAGCGCGCCGGTGACCGCGCCCCCGGCCATCATCGAGGGGATCACGCGCAGCGGATCCGCCGCAGCGAAGGGGATCGCGCCCTCGCTGATGAACGCCGCGCCCAGCAGCCAGGCCGTGGTCCCGTTCTCCCGCTCGACGGGGGAGTAGAGACGCCGGCGCGCCACCGTGGACAGCGCCATCGCCAGCGGGGGCACCATCCCGGCCGCCATCACGGCGGCCATGATCTCGAAGGACGCCTCGGTGCCCTGCGAGAGGCCTGCGGTGGCGAACAGGTACGCCGCCTTGTTCACCGGCCCTCCCAGGTCGAAGCACATCATCAGACCGATGATCACCCCGAGCAGGACCGCCGAGGAGCCGGACATCCCCGTCAGCGCGTCCTGGAGCGCGGTCATCAGCGCGGCCAGCGGGCGGCCGAGGAACAGCAGCATCAGCCCACCCACCACGAGGGTGGTCACCAGCGGGATGATCACCACGGGCATCAGCCCGGCCAGCCAGCGCGGAGGCGTCAGCGTCGTGAACCACAGCGCGACCAGCCCGGCGAGCAGCCCGGTCACCAGGCCGCCCAGGAAGCCGGCGCCGACGGCGAGGGAGATCGCCCCGCCGATGAACCCGGGTGCGATGCCGGGCCGACCGGCCAGGCCGAACGCGATGTAGCCGGACAGCGCGGCGACCAGGAAGCCCATGCCGAGGTCGCCCAGCGTGAACAGGACCGCCCCGAGATAGAGGGCGAGCCCGGCGCGGTCGGTCTGCAGCGTGCCGGTCGCGCCGTCGTACTCCTGCGCACCGGGCAACGAGGAGAGCGAGTAGCCGGTCGCGACGTCCTGGGCGACGAAGGCGACGTCGAACCCGCCGATCAGGAAGCCGAGCGCCATCAGCAGACCACCGGCGGCGACGAAGGGGATCATGTAGGACACCCCGGTCATCACGGCGCCCTGGAGGCGGCGCGGCCAGGACTGCCTGCCCGCCGAGCCCGAGTCCTCCTCCGCCGCGCCGCCCGAGGGGACGCGGGTGGCCGCCGGATCGGAGGCGGCGGCCACGGCCTCGTCGATCATCTGCGGGCCGTGGGAGATCGCGCGCTTCACGGGATGCTCCACGAGCGGCAGGCCCGCGAACCGCTCCCGCCCGGAGACGTTCACGTCCGCGGCGACGATCAGTGCGCTCGCCGCAGCGATCTGCTCCTCGGTGAAGGGGGTGATGCCGCCGGAGCCCTGGGTCTCCACGTGCAGCTCGACGCCCTTGTCCTTCGCAGCGGTCTCGAGGGACTCGGCGGCCATGTAGGTGTGGGCGATGCCGGTGGGGCACGAGGTGATCGCCAGCAGCACCGGTGCGTCCTCGGAGCCGGCGGTCGCGGAGGCGGCGGTCGTGGAGGCGGCCGGGGCGGCCGTGTCCGCCCCCGCGGCATCCTCGGCGGTGTCCTCATCGGTGGTCGCCCCGGGGGCCTCCTGCGTCGCCGGTGTCTGCTCCGGGGCGGGGTCGAGGACGCCCATCACCAGGTCGGAGACCTCCTCCGGCTCCGTCGCGGCGCGCAGCTCGGCGAGGAACTCGGGACGGATCAGGGCGCGCGAGAGCTGGGCGAGCAGCTGCAGGTGCTGGTCGTCGGTGCCGGCGGGAGCCGCGATCCCGATGATGAGATCGGCCGGCCCGTCGGCGGCGCCGAAGTCCACGGGCTCGGCCAGGCGGAGCATGCCGAGCGCCGCCTCCTGCACCGCCTCGGCGCGGCAGTGGGGGATCGCGAAGCCGCCGGGCATGCCCGTGGCGAAGGACTCCTCGCGCTTGAGCAGCCCTGCCTCGAGACCGTCGCGCTCGGCGCGGCCGGTCGCGGCGATGAGATCGGCCATCGTGCCGATCACGGCGTGCTTGTCGCCGGGCGGTGCGACGTCGAGCCGCACCAGCTCGGGGGTCATCAGGGGAGCGGACATGGGGTTCTCCTTCGAACGGGCTCACCCTGCGCGGCGGGGCGAGTGGTGCCGGATGGGCGGGTCAGAGTCGGATCACCCGATCCGCCTCGGGGCGGACCTGGTCGGGGCGGGGGATGGTGGTGCCGGGCAGGCCGACGGCCGCGGTGCCGTAGGCCAGTGCCCGGGCGAGCCGCTCGCAGGGCTCCTCGCCCTGCTCACGGGCGATGAGGTAGCCGGCGGTCGCGGAGTCGCCGGCACCGACGGTCGAGACCACCGGCCCGGCCGGGGAGGGGGAGTACCAGGCGCCGCCGTCGGTGGCGAGCAGGCCCCCGGCGGCACCCAGGGTCACCAGCACGGCGCCCACGCCCTGGCGGTGCAGGTCCATGGCGGCGTCCCGCACACCGGCGAGGTCGCCCGCGGTGGCCTGCTGTTCGAGGCGGAGCCCGTCCGCGCCGACGATCTGGCCGAGCTCCTCCGCATTGGGTTTGAGGAAGTCCGGGGCGGTCCGGGGGAGCGCCGCCGCGAGCGCGGCCAGCGGCGCGTCGGACGTGTCGACGCCGACGCGGACCCCGAGGCCGTGGAGCGCCGCGACCAGGCGCACGTACTCGTCCACCGGCAGGCCGGGGGCGAGGGAGCCGGAGAGCATCACGCTGTCTCCGGCGGAGACGGCTGTCAGCAGGAGCTCCTCGAGCGCCGTGACCTCGGCGGGGGAGAGCCTCGCCCCGGGCTCGTTGAGCTTCGTGGTCGTCTCCGGGGCCGAGAGCACGGTGAGGTTCGTGCGCACCCTGCCCGCGACCTCGCAGCAGCGGTGAGGGAGCCCGGCCTCGTCGAGGAGGGACAGCAGCGGGTCACCGGGGGCGGCGGGGAGCACGGCCAGCACCGGCAGGCCGGCGCGCTGCACCCCGAGGGCGACGTTGATGCCCTTGCCCCCGGGCTGGATGCTGTCGGCCGTGATCCTGTGCACGCCGCCGGGCGTGAGCGGGCCGCCCAGGTCCACGGTGCGGTCCAGGGACGGGTTCGCGGTGAGGGTGACGATCATGCGATCCGCACCTCGATCCCGGCGTCGCCGAGCAGACGATCCAGCGGGGCCGGGAGCGCGGCGTCGGTGACGAGCACGTCGACGTCGGCGATCGGTGCGAAGGTGACCAGGTGGCGGGCCCCGATCTTCGTCGAGTCGGCGAGCATCACCGTCCGGCCGGCGGCGCGGACCATCGCCGTCTTCACGGCGGCCTCGTCCGGATCGGGCGTCGTGAAGCCCTGGTCGTCCAGCCCGTTGCAGCCCAGGTAGGCGACCTCGGGGTGCAGGCTCCTCAGCGCCTCCACGGTGGCGGAGCCGACGGCCGCCTCGGTGGTGGGGCGTACCCGGCCGGGGAGCACGTGGACGGCGAGATCGGTGTGGACCAGGGCGCCCTGGGCGATCGCCGGGGCGTTGGTGATCACCGGGCCGCGCCGCCCGGACAGGTGGGGCAGGAGCTCGGCGGTGGTGGTGCCGGCGTCCACCAGCACGGCGGAGTGCGGATCGTGCGGGAGCAGCGCGGCGGCGGTCTGGGCGATGCGGCGCTTGGCCCCGATGTTCGTCACCCGGCGTGAGGTGAGATCCGGTTCGACCTCCGCCGTGCGGCGGGGGACCGCGCCGCCGTGGACGCGCACCAGCAGGTCGCGGTCGGCGAGCTGGTCGAGGTCGCGGCGGATGGTCTCGGTGGTCACCTCGAAGTGCGCGGCCAGATCGGTGACGGTCACCCGGCCGCTGCGGGAGAGCCCGTCGAGGATCTGGCGCTGGCGTTCCCTGGCGTACATCGGTGCACCTGCTTCGTCGGAGGGCGAACGGTCGGCAGGGTGGCCGACATCGCGATGACGGACAGACTACCGATATAAACCACAGAAAACAACAGTTGGATTGTGTGGGTTCTAGTGGTGCGGTGGGTCCAGCTGTCTGAGGCGTCGGCCATCTCCACGGGAGCGGGCGCGCTCGCGAGGGGCGCCGGCCGATACCATCGGAGCACTCTGCGAGCACCGCACCCCAGGAGAAGAGCACCGATGTCCCAGGCCTTCCACGCCGACTCGTCCGACCTCGTCACCAAGGAGGTCCTGACGTGGGACCTGTTCGGCACCGCCTCGCGGGAGCTCGCGCAGTCCATCGCCGATTCGGACTTCGATCCGGAGATCATCATCGCGGTCGCCCGCGGCGGGCTGCTGCCGGCCGGCTCCCTCTCCTACGCGCTCGGCCTGAAGCTCGCCGACGCGATCAACGTCGAGTTCTACACCGATGTCCACGAGACGCTCCCGGATCCCGTGCTGCTCGCCCCGATGCTCGACACCGAGTCGATCCAGGGCAAGCGGCTGCTGGTGGTCGACGACGTCGCCGATTCCGGCCGCACGCTCGCCCTGGTGCTCGACCTGCTGCGCGAGATGGGCGCCGATGCCCGCAGCGCCGTGCTCTACGCGAAGTCCGCCTCCGTCGTCGCCCCGGACTTCGTCTGGCGCCGCACGGACGAGTGGATCGTCTTCCCCTGGTCGGCCGAGCCGCCCGTCACCCCTGCCGCGGGCTGAGCATCCCCGGCGACGGGGCGCCGTCCACGGTCAGCGCCGCGGTGCCACGGCCGCCGAGGGTCGGCTCCGGCGCCACGTGCGGTCGTATGCCGTCACCGCATACCAGCCGCTGCCGTCGGCGCCCTCGTGTACGAGGGACTGGGAGCCGTGGCCGGCTCGGACCGTCGCGACCAGGCGGCGGCCGTCGGCGAGGTCCTCCTCGCGCACCTCGGGCGTGGGCAGGTGCCACAGCGCGTAGCTGGTCGCTCCGTGGCCGAGCCATCGCACCTGCACCCCGTCGCCGGTGGACCGCGCCACCAGCACCCGCGGAGCCTGCGGTGCCTCGCCCGGCACCTGGTCGAGCACCGGGACGATCGCCGGATGCGCGTAGTGCCTCTCGAGCAGGTCGTCGACCGCTCCGGTGGTGTCGGTGCGCAGGCTCTTCGCGCTGAAGAACACGTTCCCGTCGACGGCCGGGAGGGACTCGGTGAGATCCAGGTGGTCGCCGAGCTCGCTCACCTCCTCGAAGACGCCCTCGACCGCCTTGTAGGCGGCCTCGCCGATGTACAGGCCCACGTCGGTCTCCGCCACCTGGTCCGCCCACCAGGTCACGAGCGCCTCGTAGTCCGCGGCGGGATGGCCGAGCTCCCAGTAGATCTGCGGGTTGATGTAGTCCACCCAGCCCTCGCGCACCCAGCGCAGGGAGTCCGCGCTGATCATGTCGTAGGACTCCGAGCCCGAGGTGTCCGAGCCCTGCGGATCGCTCGAGGCGTTGCGCCAGATCCCGAACGGGCTGATCCCGAACCTCACCCACGGCTTCTCCGCCCGGATCCGCTCGTGCATCTCGCGCACCAGCAGGTCGATGTTCTCCCGGCGCCAGTCCTCGATCGAGGTGGCGCCGTCGCCGTACCTGGCGAACGTCTCCTGGTCCGGGTAGTCCAGGTCGCCGGAGGGGTAGGGGTAGAAGTAGTCGTCGAAGTGCGCTCCGTCGACGTCGTAGCGCGAGACCGCGTCCATCATCGCGTCGAGCACGAGGGCCCGCACCTCGGGCACCCCCGGGTCGTAGTAGAGCGTGCCCCCGTAGGGCCACACCCAGTCGGGATGACGGCGGGCGGGATGGTCCTCGACGAGGTCGGGATCCTCGCTCATCGCGACGCGGTACGGATTGAACCAGGCGTGGTACTCGAGGTTGCGCTCATGGGCGGCCTCGATCTGGAACGCCAGCGGGTCATAGCCGGGATCCTGCCCCTGGGTCCCGGTGAGGTACGTCGACCAGGGCTCGTACGGGGAGGGCCAGAACGCATCGGCCGTGGGGCGCACCTGGGCGATCACGGCGTTCAGGCCGATCTCCTGGGCGAGGTCGAGCCACGCCAGGTACTCCTCCTGCTGCGCCTCGGCGGTGAGCCCTGAGCGGGAGGGCCAGTCGATGTTCTCGACCGAGGAGAGCCACATCGCCCGGAACTGCCGGGCGGGGGAGGCTGGAGGCTCCGTCGCGGGTGCGGGCGGATCGGCCGGCGCGGCGGCTCCGGTCGTGGTGACGGCGGCGGTGCCGACGGCGGCACCGGTGCTCAGCCGGAAGAAGGAACGGCGATCGACAGGATGCACGGCGCTGTGGTCTCCTCGGTCGGTGACACGGATCACCCACCCTCGCATTCCGGTGCGGGGCGGGCAAGCAGCGCCGGGGACCGTCGGACAGCCGGTCCGGGCATCGCAGCATCTGCGCCGCGGGATCAGCGCTCGGGGTCGTGGGCTCCGCCCTCGGCGGCAGGCGCCTTCTCGGCCGCGCCGTGCTCCTCGCCGTGGTGGCCGAAGGGCAGGACGTGGACGATCGCCGCGACGACCCCGCCGACGACGAGCCCCAGCACGAGGGAGGAGGAGGTCGTGAGCAGCCAGGCGAGCACCCCGCCGACCGCGGCGATGCCCGCCACCGCCGCCTCGAGGTGGTGCACGACCCCGTAGGGCTGGGCGAGACCGAGGTCATGGGTGCCGGCCAGCAGGATGTGACCGCCCACCCAGAGCATCGCGACCATGCCCACGTAGCTGATCGCGGTCATGACCTTCGGCATCGCCCGCACCAGACCGTGCCCGAACCGCTCCTTGAGCTCCGAGTCGCCGTCGGCCGCCATCGCGAGGCCCACGTCGTCCATCTTCACCAGGAGGCCGACGGCTCCGTACACCACAGCGGTGATCCCGATGGCGACCACGACGAGCACGGCGGCGCGCGCCCACAGCGACTCCGCGTCGATCGAGTCCATGGAGATGACCATGATCTCCGCGGAGAGGATCAGATCCGTGCGCACCGCGCTCGAGACGATCCTGTCCTCGGCCTGCGCGCCTCTGGCGGCGGCCGGTGCCTGCTCGGGCCTTCCGCGCACCAGCTCCCAGATCTTCTCGGCGCCCTCGAAGCTCAGGTACAGGCCGCCGAGCATGAGGATCGGCGTCAGCGCCCAGGGCGCGAAAACGCTCAGCAGCAGCAGGACGGGCAGGATGAAGACCAGCTTGTTGCGCAGCGAGCCCTTGGTGATCCGCCAGATGATCGGCAGCTCGCGCGCGGGCTCGAGCCCCTTCACGTACTGCGGCGTGACCGCGGCGTCGTCGACCACCACCCCCATCGCCTTGGAACCCGCCTTCGCGGACGCGGCCGCCACGTCGTCGGCGCCGGCCGCGGCCAGGCGGGCGAGGGCCGCCACGTCATCGAGCAGTGCGGCGAGTCCACCGGCCATGCTGAGGTCCCTTCCCCGGGGCAGCGGTCGCTCGGGCGGCGACCCGGCCCAGGATAACGGGCAGCTGCGCAGGCGAACGCCGAGGCCCTCGACTCCCCGTGCCGGCGGTGGCAGGGTGGGGACATGGATATCGCACTCATCGGAGGACATGGCAAGGTCGCGCTGCTGGCGGCTCCGCTGCTGGTGGAGGCCGGTCACACCGTCCACTCAGTGGTCCGCGACCCCGCCCACGTCGAGGAGGTCGAGGCCACCGGCGCCACCGCGGTGCTCAGCGACATCGAGACCCTCGACGCGGGCGGCTGGGACGAGCTGCTGCGCGGCAGGGACGCCGTGGTGTGGTCCGCCGGGGCCGGCGGCGGGAACCCGCAGCGGACCCGCGCCGTCGATCAGGACGCGGCGATCGCCTCGATGGAGGCCGCGCAGCGCGTCGGCGCGGAGCGCTTCGTGATGGTCAGCTACTTCGGGGCGAGCCTGGATCACGGGGTGCCGGAGTCCGAGCCGTTCCACGCCTACGCCGAGGCCAAGGCCCGCGCCGACGAGCACCTGCGCGGCACCGAGCTGGCATGGACGATCCTCGCCCCCTCCCGGCTCACGCTCGAGGAGCCGACGGGCCGGATCGACGTCGACGCGGCCGAGGCCGGGGAGGTCTCCCGCGGCAACGTGGCCCGCGCGATCGTGGCCGCGCTCGCCCAGCCCGGCACCACCGGGAGGTTCCTGGCCTTCAACGACGGCGAGCAGGAGATCGCGGAGGCCTTCGGCGCCGTGAGCTGACGCGCTCCGGCGCCGATCCCCACAGCGACGTCCCCGGCCGCCCGGACCGGCCGGGGACGTCGCGCGGGGGAGCCGCTCAGCCCGTGACCCGGAAGGATCGCGCCCCGCTCGGCTCCTCCCGCCGCACGTCGACGCCGTCCACGCGGGCGCTCGAGGGGCCGCGGCGCAGGTGCTCGATCATCGACTCCACCGCCTCCGGGGCGCCCTCGAGCGTCGCCTCGACGCTGCCGTCCAGCAAGTTCCGCACGGTGCCGGCGACGCCCAGTCGCTCCGCGGCGGCGGCCGCGTCCATCCGGTAGCCGACGCCCTGCACCCGGCCGCGCACGCGCACGATCCGGCGCACCCGTGCGTCGTCGCCCCTGTCGGGCTCGTCCATGGCCCCTCTCCTCTCTCCGACCGGCCTGACCCCGGCGCGGTCAGCCGTTGTCACCGCCGGTGTCCGCCGCGGCGGCGCCGGGATCGTCGCCCCCGTCGCCCCACTGCCAGCCGACGATGTGGGGCGGGTCCTCGCCGTGCTCGTAGGCGAACGCGCGGGCGCGCAGCCGGGCGTCGGCCATCTGCTGGCGCAGCTCGGCGTAGCGGACGTGCAGGCCCTCGACCCGATCGATCACGTCCATCACCAGGTGGTAGCGGTCGGTGTCGTTGCGCATCAGCATGTCGAAGGGCGTGGTGGTGGTGCCCTCCTCCTTGTAACCGCGCACGTGGATGCGGGAGGAGCGGTCGTGGCGGTAGGCCAGCCGGTGGATCAGCCACGGGTAGCCGTGGTAGGCGAACACCACCGGCAGGTCCCGTCCGAAGTACCCCTCGAAGTCCCGGTGGGAGAGGCCGTGGGGGTGCTCGGAGTCGTCCTGCAACCGCATCAGGTCCACCACGTTGACCACCCGGACCCGGAGATCGGGGATCTCCTCGCGCAGGATCTTCGCCGCGGCCAGCACCTCGATGGTGGGGATGTCCCCGGCGCAGGCGAGCACCACCTCGGGCTCGAGCCCCGGCTCCTCGGTGCCCGCCCAGTCCCAGATGCCCAACCCGCGGGCGCAGTGCACGATCGCGTCCTCCATGCTCAGCCACGTCGGCCCCGGCTGCTTCCCGGCGACGACCACGTTCACGTACTGGCGCGAGCGCAGGCAGTGGTCGTAGGTGGACAGCAGCGTGTTCGCGTCCGGCGGCAGGTAGACCCGCACGATCTCCGCCTTCTTGTTGACCATGTGGTCGATGAACCCGGGATCCTGATGGGAGAAGCCGTTGTGGTCCTGCCGCCACACGTGGGAGCTGAGCAGATAGTTCAGCGAGGCGATCGGGCGCCGCCATTCGAGCTCGTTGGTCACCTTCAGCCACTTGGCGTGCTGGTTGACCATCGAGTCGACGATGTGGATGAACGCCTCGTAGGAGGAGAACATCCCGTGCCGGCCGGTGAGCAGGTAGCCCTCGAGCCAGCCCTGGCACTGGTGCTCGGACAGCACCTCCATCACCCGCCCGGCACGGGCCAGGTGCTCGGAGCGGTCGTGCTTCTCCAGCTGGGCGTTCCACTGCTTGTCGGTCGTCTCGTAGACGGCCTGCAGACGGTTCGAGGCGGTCTCGTCGGGCCCGAAGATGCGGAAGTTCTCGGGATTGTCGCGCACCACATCGCGCAGCCAGGTGCCCAGCACCTTCGTCGCCTCGGCGATCGTGCCGCCGGGGAGGGGCACGTCGATCGCATAGTCGCGGAAGTCGGGCAGGCGCAGCGGGGTGAGCACCGAGCCGCCGTTGGTCGAGGGATTGGCGGACATCCGCAGCGCGCCCTCGGGGGCGGCCGCAGCGATCTCCCCGCGCAGCGCGCCCGTTTCGTCGAAGAGCTCCTCGGGACGGTACGAGCGCAGCCACGCATCGAGGTCCGCCAGGTGCTCGTCGGTGTCGCGGGCGCTGGTCAGCGGCACCTGGTGCGAGCGCCACGACCCCTCGGTCCGCTTGCCGTCGATCTCCTTCGGGCCGGTCCACCCCTTCGGGGTGCGCAGCACGATCATCGGCCATGCCGGGCGCTGGGACTCCCGGCCGGCCGCGGCGTCCTCAGCGGCCTGCTGCTTGATCGCGGCGATCTGGTCCAGCGCCTCGTCGAGGACCGCGGCGAAACGCTGATGGATCTCCAGCGGATCCTCGTCGTCGAAACCGCCGGTGAAGAACAGCGGCGTGTGGCCGTAGCCGCGCAGCAGCGCCTCCAGCTCCTCCTCGTCGATCCGCGCGAGCACCGTGGGGTTGGCGATCTTGTACCCGTTCAGGTGCAGGATCGGCAGCACCACGCCGTCCTGCTGCGGATTGACGAACTTGTTCGAGTGCCACGAGGTGGCCAGCGGCCCGGTCTCCGCCTCGCCGTCGCCGACCACGGTGAACGCGATCTGGTCGGGGTTGTCGAACATCGCGCCGTAGGCGTGCGAGAGCGCGTAGCCGAGCTCGCCGCCCTCGTGGATCGAGCCGGGGGTCTCCGGGGCGACGTGCGACGGGATCCCGCCGGGGAAGGAGAACTGCGTGAACAGCTTCTTCATCCCCTCCTCGTCCTGGCCCACCTCCGGGTACACCTCGGAGTAGGTGCCCTCGAGGTAGGTCGAGGCGACCACGCCGGGCCCGCCGTGGCCGGGGCCGGTGATGTACATGGCGTGCAGGCCGCGCTCGCGGATCGCGCGATTCGCGTGCGCGTACAGGAACGTCAGCCCCGGGGTCGTTCCCCAGTGCCCGAGCAGGCGCGGTTTGACGTGCTCACGCTGCAGCGGCTGGCGCAGGAGCGGGTTGTCCTTGAGGTAGATCTGGCCCACGGAGAGGTAGTTCGCGGCCCGCCACCAGGCGTGGAGCGTCTCGAGCTCGGCGGTGCTCGGGGCGGAGGAGGGGGAGTTCGGCCAGCTGGAGGTCGTGGTCATGGTGCCTTCCCGGATCGGGTGCCCCACGGCATCTCCCGTGGGTCGACACCGTCACCGTATGACCGCCGTGCGGGCCGGGGAAGGGCCCGAGGTCCCGCTCCGAGCCGTCCGGTCGGTGCGGATGAGCCGGGGATGAGAGTGTTCTCAGCTTCTCGCCGGGCCGCGATCGGCGCTCTAGCCTGGGGACATCCGGCACCCGCTGGAGTCCTCGGTCCAACACGACAGCTCTCTGTCGGGAAGGTGGAGAAGCCATGGCTCCCACGATCCTCTCTGCTCGGCGCGCCGCCCGGGCGACCGCCCTGGGGGCGCTCACCGTCGCCCTGGTCGCCGGGTGCGGCAGCACCTCCGACGAGGGCACGGACACCGCCCCTCCCGCCGACGGCTCCGGCACCTCCCAGGAGGGCGACGGCGCCTCGCAGTCCGACGGCGGCGGCGGCGACGCGACCTCCGAGGAGCCCGCCGACGAGGGAGCCGGCACCGCGGCCTCCGACGGCGGTGGGGACTCCGACGGCGGCGGGACCGCCGCGGGAGCCGGGGACGAGCCGCTGCCCGCGGACGCCGACCTGGCCACGGCGGAGCTGCCGATCAGTGCCGAGAAGGCGATCGAGATCGGCCGGGAGGAGGCCGGCGGCGGCGATCTGGTGCAGATCGAGATCGATCACGACCGCTCGGCCTGGGAGTGGGAGCTGGAGCTCGTCCTCGACGGCACCCAGCACGAGCTCGACATCGACGCGACCACCGGTGAGGTGACCGAGCACGAGACCGACGACGATGACGACCGGGACCCGGTCGTCGACGTGACCTCGCCGCTGGCCTACTCCGACGCGATCGACCTCGCCCTCGAGACGGAGCCGGGGCGCGTGACCTCGTGGGAGCTGGACTCGGACGACGGCCGTGTCGAGTACCAGATCGAGATCGAGCGCAGCAACGGCGGCGACGTCGACGTGGAGATCGACGTCGAGACCCGCGAGGTCCGCATCGACGACTGACAGCGCACGGGGTAGCCGGGGCGCAGCGGCCGCCGGCTCCCCGCGGCTCACCGGGCGGCGATCACCGCCTCGCCGGCCCCGTCGCGGTGCATGACCTCGCGCCCGGCCTGCCACACCCGCACGGTCCGGTTGCGCACGTCGAGCGGGTCACCCTCCCACAGCACCAGATCGGCGTCCTTGCCGGGGGCGAGCGAGCCGATCCGGTCGGCCACGCCCAGCACCTCGGCGGGGTTCAGCGTGATCGCGCGCAGCGCGTCGGCCGGAGCCATCCCGTGCTTGACCGCGAGCGCGGCCTGATCGACGAGGAACTCGATCGGCACCACCGGGTGATCCGTGATGATCGAGACCTTCACCCCCGCAGCGGTGAGGATGCCGGGAGCCTTCGGGGTGCGGTGGCGCACCTCCACCTTGGAGCGTGAGACGATCAGCGGCCCGTACAGCACCGGTACGCCGGCGGCGGCGATCCGGTCCGCGATCAGGTACGACTCGGTGCCGTGGTCGAGCACCAGCTCGAAGCCGAACTCCTCGGCGATGCGCAGCGCGGTGGCGATGTCGTCGGCCCGGTGCGAGTGCTGCCGCCAGGGGATCTCCCGCTCCAGCACCCGGCTCAGCGCCTCGGAGACCAGGTCTGCGTCCCGCTCGTCCGCAGGCTTCGCGGCCCACGCGCGCGCCTTGGCGAAGGCCTGGCGGATGGTCAGGGCCACGCCCAGACGGGTCGACGGGGTCTGCTTGCGCTCGCCGTAGACCCGCTTGGGGTTCTCGCCGAGCGCCGCCTTCAGCCCGGAGGGGCTGCGCAGCACCATCTCGTCCACCACCCGGCCATGGGTGCGCAGCGCGACCGCCAGCCCGCCGATCGGGTTGCCGGAGCCCGGATTGACGTTCACCGCCGTGATCCCGCCGATGATCGCGTCGTCGAACCCGACCTCTACGGGGTTGATCGCATCGATCGCCCGGGCCGCGGCCATCACCGGCTCGGTCATCTCGTTGGTGTCCTCCCCGGCCCAGCCCTCGCCCTCCTCGGCGACGCCGAGATGCACGTGGGCGTCGACGAACCCCGGCAGCAGCCAGCCGCCGGCGGCGTCGACGACCTCGGCCCCGTCCGGGATCTCGAGCTCCGGTCCGAGAGCGGTGAGGCGGCCGTCCCGGACCAGGACGGTGCCGTCGAAGGGGTCGCCCTCGATCGGGACGACATGGGCGTTGGTGATCGCGGTGAGAGTCATGCCATGACGTTCCGCCGACCGACCGGCGGAGTCAAATCCCCGGCCGCGCCGGGGAGGCGCGGGATACTCTGGACTCGCTCGAAGACATCGACCCGCAGCGGCCCGAGGCGGAATTCGACGCCGAGGAGCAGATCGAACGGCTGCGCGCGACGACGGACTGACCGCGAGGCCGGTTCCTCGGGCCGAGCTTGTGCCCCTCAGCTCGGAGGATGATGATGGGGGCATGGCATCCATCTCGTTCCACAGCAATCCCGTCACGACCGTCGGCGAACTGCCCGCGAAGGGCTCCGCGCTCCCGGCCTTCGAGCTCGTCGGCCAGGACCTGGCCCCCGTCAGCAGCGCCGATCTCGCCGGCAAGCGCGTCGTGCTGAACATCTTCCCCTCGCTGGACACCGGCACCTGCGCGATGAGCGTGCGCAGGTTCAACGAGCTCGCCGCCGGCCTCGAGAACACAGTGGTCGTGTGCGTCTCGAAGGATCTCCCCTTCGCGCAGGCCCGCTTCTGCGGCGCCGAGGGCATCGAGAACGTCGTGACCGGCTCCGCCTTCCGTTCCTCCTTCGGAGAGGACTACGGCGTGACCATGACCGACGGGCCGCTCGAGGGCCTGCTCTCCCGCGCGGTGGTCGTGACCGACGCCGACGGCACGATCGTCCACACCCAGCAGGTCGCCGAGGTGACCGAGGAGCCCGACTACGACGCCGCGAAGGCCGCTCTGGCCTGATCCCGGCAGCTCTCCCCCTCCAGGACCCGGCCCGCGCTCGCGTGCCGGGTCCTGTCACCTCCGCCACCGGAAGGACGCACCATGAACGAGCTGACGATCACTCTGGAGCGGGTCCACGACGTGCTCGACGACGACGGCTCCGGCCCGGGCGAGCACCGCGTGCTGGTGGACCGCCTCTGGCCCCGCGGCGTGAAGAAGGAGCGCCTGGCGCACGACGACTGGGACAAGTCGGTCACCCCCAGCCCCGACCTGCGGCGAGCCTTCCACGACGGCGAGCTGGACTTCACCGAGTTCTCCCGGCTGTACCGCCGCGAGCTCGACGACAGCGACGCCCCCTCGGCTCTGCTGGAGCGGGCACGGGAGGCGGGCGCCGAGCGGATCGTGCTGCTGTTCGCCGCGAAGGACACCGCGCACACGCACGCGCTCGTGCTGCAGGAGGCGCTCGAGGAGCTGCAGCGCTGAGAGCCGCGGGGCGGCGGCGCGGCCCGCCGCGTTCCCTGGCTCACAGGACAGGACCAAGGTCATCTGGGCCGGGCAGGAGCTGCTCCTAGCGTGGGCATGCAGGTCGTCGAGGAATCGACGGGACTGCTCCCCCTCGCTCAGGAAGGACTCCTCCATGTCCGTGGCTCTCGCTGCCGCACGTCGTCCGCGTCTCGATCTCGAGGCCCCTCTCGCTCCGGAGCACGAGCGGATCGTCCGCGACACCCTGCCCCTCGTGGGCGCCCACATCGAACAGATCGCGCCGGAGTTCTACCGGCGCATGTTCACCGCCCACCCCGAGCTGCTGCGCGACACCTTCAACCGCGGCAACCAGGCGCAGGGAGCCCAGCAGAAGGCACTGGCCTCCTCCGTCGCGACCTATGCGACGCTCCTGGTCACCCCGGACGCACCGAGCCCCCGCGACCTCCTCTCCCGGATCGGCCACAAGCACGTCTCCCTCGGCATCACCGAGGACCAGTACGACATCGTGCACGAGCACCTGATGGCCGCGATCGTCGACGTGCTCGGCGAGGACGTGGTGACCGCGGACGTCGCCGCCGCATGGGACGCCGTCTACTGGCACATGGCCCGCACCCTGATCGCGTTCGAGACGGAGATGTACGCGGACGCAGGTGTCGAGCCGGGAGACGTCTTCCGCGAGGCCGTCGTGGTGCGCCGCACCGAGGAGAGCTCGCGCGTGGTCAGCTTCGACCTGGCCGCCCCGGACGGCGCCGAGCCGCTGCGCGAGTTCCTGCCCGGCCAGTACATCTCCGTCGGCGTGGTCCTTCCCGACGGCGCCCGCCAGCTGCGCCAGTACTCCCTCTCGGACGCACCCGGCGAGGGGCGCTGGCGGATCACCGTGTGCCGTGAGGCCGGGAGCGACGGCGCGCCACAGGGCGAGGTCTCGAACTGGCTGCACGAGAACCTGCAGGAGGGGGACCGGCTGCAGGTGACGCTGCCCGCCGGTGACCTCACCCTCGACACCGCCTCGACCGATCCGGTGGTGCTGGTCTCGGCCGGCATCGGCGTGACCCCGATGCTCGGCATGCTCCGCCACATCGCCGCCGCACAGCCGGAGCGTGAGGTGCGGGTGCTCCACGCCGACGCCCACGCCGCCGACGCCGCCCTGGTGCGGGAGCTCGTCGAAACCGTCTCCGCCCTGCCTGAAGAGGTACCCTCGCGGCTGGACCTGTGGTTCTCGCGCTCCGCCGACGGTGCGCCGGTGCTGCCCGGCCACGAGCGCTCCCGCGTCAGCGCCGGCCGCATGGAGATCACCGCGGAGCACCTGCCCGACGGGGCGGAGACGTACCTGTGCGGCTCGAGTGCCTTCCTGCAGGGAGC
>DATGUQ010000024.1:0-10981 GCA_035301145.1 Brachybacterium sp.
GATCCCGGGTGGACCCGGTGACATGGACGAGGAGGCGCTGAAGCGCTTCCTGAAGGAGACCTTCGGGGACGCCCTGCCCGAGGGCGCCCTGGACGGGCTGGACCTGTCCGCGCTCGCGCAGCAGGCGAACCTGCCGCAGGATCCGGCGCAGCTGCGGGCGGCCGCCGCACAGATGCAGAACATGTTCGCCGCGCAGGGTGACAGCCCGGTGAACTGGGACATGGCCGAGGACATCGCCCGTCGCACGGCGGCCGGTCAGACCGGGATCCCCGGCATGCCCGATCCGTCCGGCACCCCGGGGGACCCGGGCCCCACGGACGCGAGGACGGCCGAGCTGCGCCAGGCCGCGCAGGTGGCGCGCCTGTGGCTGGACCCCGTGATCTCGTTCGACGTGCCCGCGACCGAGCTGGGCGTGTACAGCCGCGGGACCTGGCTGCACCGCACCCTCCCGCGCTGGAAGCCCATCGTCGAGCCCGTCGCGAAGTACATGGCCGGGGCCATCGGCGAGGCGATCGCCGCCCAGCTGGGGCAGATGGGTGATCTCGGCGAGGCCGGCATGCCGCTGCCCGGCGGGGATCCGGCGGCCATGATGGAGCGGATCGGCGGCACGATGTTCGGAGTGCAGTTCGGGCACGCCATCGGGTCCCTCGCCCGTGAGGCGGCGGGCACCACGGATCTCTCGCTGCCGCTGGGCCGCGACGGGGAACCCGCGCTGGTGGCCGCGAACGTCGAGGACCTGATCTCCGCGCACTCCCTCGACCCGGGCGCCGCCCGCATCTTCCTCGCGGCCCGCGAGATCGCTCACACCGCGCTGTTCACCTCCGCCCCGTGGCTCGGCAGGGCGCTGTTCTCCGCGATCGAGGACTACTCCCGCGGCATCACCCTGGACCTCGACGCGCTCGACGAGATGGTCCGCGACCTGGACCTCTCGGACCCGGAGGCGATGCAGGCCCGCCGCCCGGAGGAGATGTTCGTGTTCACCCGCCGCGCCTCGCAGGAGCGTGCCCTCGAGGAGCTCGCCACCACCCTCGCGCTGGTCGAGGCGTGGGTGGACCACGTCACCACGAAGGCGCTGGACGGGAAGCTCCCCGATCTCGAGGCGATGCGCGAGGTGCTGCGGCGCCGCCGCGCCTCCGGTGGGCCCGCCGAGGAGATGCTCTCGAGGACCGTCGGGATCGAGCTGCGTCCGCGCCGGGTGCGCGAGGCGCTCGCGTGGTGGGAGAGCGTGCTGGACACCGAGGGCGAGGCCGGCCGCGAGGCGAAGTGGGACCACCCGGACCTGCTGCCCACACCGGAGGTCCTCTCCGGCCGTCCGCAGGCGCCGCAGCCCGCGGCATCCGATGAGGAGGCCGAGCACCTGGCGGACGTCGCACTTCCCGAGGACTTCGATGCCGAGCTGGAGAAGCTGCTCTCCGGCGACGGCCAGGAGCAGGCCCCGCGCGAGGACGAGCAGGGCGGCCTGCACAGCGCCGAGGACGCCAGCGACGACGGGGACGACGCCGGCGATGATCGGGACGCCGACGAGGACGGCGGGGACGACGGAGATGCCGGGCGCTGAGCCGGCGGGCGCGGGATCCGCGGCACCCGCGGCCCCTGCGACGGCGCTCGCGGAGCTCGAGCGGGCCGAGGCCGCGGTCTCGGGGCCGGCCCTCGCCCGGCAGTACCGCGAGCTGCTGCGTGCGAACCCCCGGGCCCTGCACCGCGACGGCGGTCCGCGCCATCTCACCGCCAGCGCGATCGTGATCGACCGCCCCGGTGACCACGTGGCGCTGGTGTGGCACCGCAAGGGACGCTTCTGGGTGCAGCCGGGCGGTCATCTCGAACCGGGCGAGACCAGCTTCGCGCAGGCGGCGCGGCGCGAGGTGGCCGAGGAGATCGGGATCGACGGTCTGCAGCAGGTCGGCGCCGGACCGGCGGTGCTGCACCGGCACGGCCTCGACGCGGGCTTCGGCACGTGCCGCGAGCACTGGGACGTGCAGTACCTGCTGCGGGCCCCCGAACCTGCCGCCGAGCTCCCGCTCACGGTGAGCGAGGAGTCGGCCGAGGTGCGGTGGGTGCCGTGGCCGCTGCGCGGCGCGGGCCCCGAGCGCAGCACCGCCGCGCTGCCCGAGGGGACCGTGCCGGACCTGGCGGGGACGCTCGAACAGCTGGCGCTCTACCTCGCGCGCCGCTCGGGCTGATCCGGGGCCGCCTCTGCGGCGGTCGCCCCCTCGCCGTCGGCGCCGTCGTCGACCTCTCCCCCGCCGGCGGGCAGGTTCGCGGCCCACGAGACGCCGTCGAGGAAGCCCTGCGCCTTCTGGGCCAGCGGATAGTTCGCCATCAGGGCCTTGAACTCGGGCCCGTGGCCCGGCACCAGCAGATGGACCAGCTCGTGCATCATCACCGAGCGCACCACGTAGTCCGGCATCCCCTGGAGCCGATGGGACAGCCGGATGCTGCCGTCGCTCGGGGTGCACGAGCCCCAGCGCTGGTTCTGCCGCGAGGACCAGGTCACCGAGGAGGGGTGCGCGCGCCCTCCCAGATGGGCCTCGCTGACCTCCCGCGCCATCCGCAGCAGCGCCTCGTCGCTGCGGCGGGCCGGGGCCCGGCGGGCCTCCTTGCGGACCAGCTGGTCGACCATCTTGGTCACCCACTGCCGTTCCTGCCGGGCGCTGAAGGTCGCGGGGATCGCGATCAGCAGGTCCCCGTCGCGGCGGGAGATCGAGACGGTGCGACGTCGGCGGGCGCTGCGGCGCACCAGCACCCGCTCGCCGCGGGGACCGGTGACGTGCTCGTGGAGGGCCAGATCGTTCATGGACCACAGCCTCGCACGTGCTGCCCAGAAAAAACTTCGTCCACATGTGTGCATCGCGGCGCGGCCGGTCACACCGCCGTGACCGGCCGCTCCCTCTGTTCCTCCACATAATGCGCACGCTCGTCGACCCCTCGTCCACAGCGAGAGGGCAGTTGTCCACAGCCGGTCCCCGATCGAACTTTGACCCGCCGTGACCGCAGCGGCTAAGTTTCCCTCCACGTGGGATCCCGGGATAACTAGCAGGACGCACACGGGGAAGGTGCGCGTGGTGCTGAGCGCCCCCGGGATTCCACGGCCCTACGAGGCCTGATGCCGCCTTCGGGGCCTCCGATGTCGGCCCGTCGCGCGCACTTCCTCGGCTCCTCGCGGAGCCCCCGCACCCGAAGCGCGCGACGGGCCGCCCCGATCGGACCACATCCGCGCCCCCTGATTCGTTCCGCGTCTTCGCGCGCCGTTACAGTGGATCGGTCCCGGCGTCGCAGCCAGCGCAGCGCATCCGGGAATGCACATCACCGACGAACAACGAGGAGCGGACATGGCCGACGAGACCTATGCCGGAGAGTTCTACTGCGTCAAGTGCCGGGAGAAGCGGGAGGCCGAGGGCAACGTCGTCGTCTCCAACGGTCGTCGCATGGCCAAGGCCGTGTGCCCGGAGTGCGGCACCAAGCTGAACCGGATCCTCGGCAAGGCCTGACGCACCCCTGCGCGATGCGCTGCCCCGCGCAGCGACGAGGAGGCCCCGGACCGGGTGGTCCAGGGCCTCCTCGTCGTATCGAGCGGTGCCCGGGGGCACCGGTTCACGCGACCTCCTGCTGCGGGTTCTTGCGGGGGCGGCCGCGGCCGCGCTTGACGGCGATGATGCGGCCCGCGTCGAAGATCGCACCGCCCCACACGCCCCACGGCTCGGCCCGGTCCAGGGCGCCCTGGCGGCATTCGTCGATGAGCGGGCACCCGGCGCACAGCGTCTTGGCCTGCTCGAGGTCCGCTGGGCGCTCGGAGAAGAAGAGGTCGGCGGCTTCCGCGTCATGGCACGGGAGCATGCTCGCGGAGGCATCCGCGGAGTTCGGGAAAGTCGTCAATAGAGAAGTCATCGTCTCGCTGCTCAGGAGTCCGTCGGGAAGGACACGCCCCGGAAGGGCGGGGGCGCGGCGGCGGTGCCGTGCCCGGAGCGAGGGATGACCTCGTCAGCTCAGGCGGAGCACCGCGGGGGCGAAGCCCCGTTCGCGCGGCAGAAGGGAGGGCGCGCCGAGGGGGCGCAGACCTGCTCCTGCGAGATTCCGAATATCGATCATCGAGGCCACCCCCTTTCCTGTGCGCGCGTCCCGGTCTCCCGGTTCACGACTGTGGACGATTGACGAGTGTGACTCTACACCCGTTCGACGGAACACAAAACCATTTTCTGACCTGCGATCTCAGTTCCCTCCGGGATGCGATCCGAGCAGATCGAGCAGTGCGGCGCCGTGAGCGGCGACCTTGGCGGGGCCGATCCCCGGCACCTCGAGCAGCTCCTGCTCGCTGCGCGGAGCCCGTTCGGCGACCGCTTCGAGGGCGGCGTCGGTGAGGATCGCGTACGCCGGTGTCCCCCGCAGGCTCGCCTGCTCCCGGCGCCAGCCGCGCAGCGCGGACAGCAGGCCCTCCCCCGCATCCGAGGGGCATCCCTCGTGCCGTCCCCGTCGCTGATCGCGCGGGGAGACCAGACCCTGTCCGCACACCCGGCACTCCGCATACACCGTGGCCGAGCGGCGGCCGGTGCGGCGCGGGCCGGCGCCCGGGGCGGTCCGCGGGGAGTCGGGGTGGGTGAGGACCTGGTCGAGGAAGCGTGAGGCCCGGCGGGAGCCGCGGGCCCCTGGGGTGCGGGCGGCGGACCAGGTCACGGTGAGCAGATCGCGGGCACGGGTGAGGGCGACGTAGAACAGGCGCCGCTCCTCCTCGATCTCCGCCGGGGTCGTCGCCATCGAGATCGGCAGCAGGCCGTCGCTGGCCCCCACCACGAACACCACCGGCCACTCCAGGCCCTTGGCGGCATGCACGGAGGCGAGGGTGACCCCGTCCACCACGGGCGCGGCCTGCGACTCCGCGCGCTCCTCGAGCTCGCGGACGACGTCGGTCATCGTGGTGCCGGGCCGGGCGGTGATCGTGTCGGTCAGCCCCACCAGGGCGTTGAGCGAGTCCCAGCGGTCCCGGACCGCACCGGTGGTCTCGGGGGCGCTGGGCGACCATCCCTGCTGGGAGAGGATGTCGCGCACGGCGCGGGCCGGATCGAGCTGCTCGACACGGGTGGCGGCGCGCAGGGAGACCATCGCGCGACGCACCTCCTGGCGCTCGAAGAAGCGGTCGCCGCCGCGCACCAGGTAGCCGATGCCCCGGGACGTCAGCGCCTGTTCGAGGGCCTCGGACTGGCTGTTGGTGCGGAACAGGATCGCGATCTCCGAGGCGGGTCGGCCCCCGGCCACCAGGTCGTCGATCCGCTCGGCGACCCCGTCGGCCTCCGCGGGATCGTCGGGGAAGGACTCGACCAGCGGCGGCGGACCGGACTCGCGCTGGGAGGCGAGCGTCAGCCGGGTCTCGCGGGTGCGGCCCTGCGCCCCGTCGAGCACCGTGTTGGCCATCCGCACGATCTCCGGGGTCGAGCGGTAGTTCCGTTCGAGCCGGATGGTGCGGGCGCGCTTGAACTCCTTGCGGAAGTCCAGCAGGTAGGAGGCGCGCGCCCCGGCGAAGGTGTAGATGGTCTGGGCGGCGTCGCCGACGACGCAGAGGTCGTCGGAGGTGCCCAGCCACAGCCGCAGCAGGGCGTGCTGGAGCGCGGAGACGTCCTGGTACTCGTCGACCACGAAGTGCCGGTACTGGCCGCGCACCTCGCGGGCCACGTCGCCGCGCTCGGTGAGGAAGCCGACCATGTGCAGCAGCACGTCCTCGAAGTCGATCACCCCGCTCTCCTTCTTCACCTCCTCGTACTGGGTGAGGATGCGGGAGATGGAGCGGGAGTCGAAGCCGGCGACGCCGGGCCGACGGGCCTGCCGGGCGGCCTCCGGGTAGGACTCCGGGGTGAGCATCGAGACGCGCGACCACTCGACCTCGGCGACGATGTCGCGCAGCGCCGCCCGGTCCACGCTCAGGTGCAGTCGCCGGCAGGCCTCGCCGATGCCCGCGAACTTGTTCGTCAGCAGCTCGGGCATCGGCCCACCCACCACGCGCGGCCAGAAGTGGCGCAGCTGCCGCAGGGCGGCGGAGTGGAAGGTGCGGGCCTGGACCGCGGGCACGCCGAGGTCGCGCAGCCGTGAGCGCATCTCCGCCGCGGCCTTCGCGGTGAAGGTCACCGCGAGCACATGACGGGGGTTGAGCTGACCGGTCGCGACACCGTAGGCGATGCGGTGGGTGATGGCCCGCGTCTTGCCGGTGCCGGCGCCGGCGAGCACGCAGATCGGCGCGCCGAAGCTGCGGGCCGCCTCGCGCTGCTCGGGGTCGAGTGCGTCGAGCAGCGACTCCGCGTCGGCAGGAGGGACGGGAACGGGAGCGGCGGGAGCGGGGTGGTCGGACATCACCGTTCATCCTGCCAGGACGGTGCGACCTCCCGCGGACGGCTGTGGACGGCGGGTGCCTCACACCACCGGCGGCGCCGGCGCGGGAGCCGGGTCACCTCTCGGCGGAGCGCCCGAACCAGTCGTCGATCAGGGCGCGGCCCATCGAGGCGGGGCCCGGCAGCGAGACCTCCTCCGCCTCGAGGGCGGCGGCGAGCTCCTCCCGGCTGAACCAGCGCGCCTCGGCGATCTCGTCCTCCTGGAGGGCGAGCTCTGCGGCGTCCGGCGCCCAGGCGCGGTATCCGAGCATCAGCGAGCGCGGGAAGGGCCAGGGCTGGCTGCCCATGTACTGGACCTCCTCGACGGTGATCCCGACCTCCTCGGCGACCTCGCGGACCACCGCGTTCTCGAGGCTCTCGCCGGGCTCGACGAATCCGGCCAGCACCGAGTGGAAGCCGCTGGGGAAGTGGGCGTTGCGGGCCAGCAGGAGGCGGTCCCTCCCGTCGCGCACCGCCATGATCACGGCGGGGTCGGTGCGGGGGAAGTGCTCGGTGCCGTCCTCGCGGCAGCGCAGCACCCAGCCGGCCATCTCCGGCTCGAGCACGCCGCCGCACTGCGGGCAGTGGCGCGTCGAACGGTGCCAGGCCCCCATCGCCACGGCGGCGGCGGCCAGATCCGCGTCGCTGTCCGCCAGCCGATCGGCGACGCGCCGGAGGTCGCGCAGATCACGGCCCGGGGCGTCGAGCTCGGCGCTGGGCTCGCCGATCTCGGCGGCCAGCACGCGGTATCCCTCACGCCGCCCCAGCAGCACCAGCGGCTGCTGGGCGCCCTCGCGGGGATCCTCCTGCTCGAGCACCGCCCGGAGCGTGCCGTCCTCGCCCTCGCTCAGGGTGACCGCCCCGGCCCGGGTGACGAGGTAGCGGGCGTCCTCGCCGGGGGCGGCGGCTCCCGGGTCGCCGCGCAGCAGGGCGTCCCGGTCGGAGCTGAGGAGGGTGAGCGGGGTGCTGAGATGGGGGCCACGGAGCTTCGCCATGCTCCGAGCCTACGCGGAGCGGGCAGGCCGGCCGGGTACGGTGGTCGCGTGCATCGCAACTCGTATTCCCTGGCTGCTCTCGCGGCGGCGGCGGTCCCCGGGCTGGTCCCGGCGCGGACCATGCCGATCGCCACCCCTGCCGAGGATCTCGACGTCGCCGGGGTCGTCGGTGAGGACGGTCGACGCGTGATGGTCCTCTCCCCCGGCTCGACCGCTGCGGGAGTCCGTCTCGAGCGGGACCTGAAGGTCGCCGACGCGCTCACCGGGACCTCGCTGCGCACCGTGGTGCCTCCCGTGCTCGGTTTCGTGAAGCTCTCCGAGGGCGGTCGCTGCGCGGTGACGGAGGCTCCTGTGGGCCGGCCGCTGATGCTCGACGATCTCGCGGCCGGCCCCGATCTCGCCCGGTCGCTGGGGCAGGTGCTGGCCCGGATCCATACCGTGCCGCGCTACGCCGCCGAGGCGGCCGGGGTGGAGTCGTACACCCCGGAGGCGATGCATGCCGCGCACCGTGCCCGGATCGAGTCCGTCACGGCGGGCGGGCACCTGCCCGCCGCGGTCGCCCAGCGCTGGCAGGCGCTGCTCGAGGACGAGGAGCTGTGGGACATCACCCCGCAGTTCGTGCACGGGGATCTCTCCGAGGAGAGCCTGTTCACGATCGACGGACAGATCAGCGCCGTCCGCGACTGGTCCTCCTCGAAGGTCGCCGACGCGGCCTCCGATCTCGCGTGGCTGATCTCCTCGCTGGAGCCGGAGCGGTTCGACGATCTCTACGCGGCATACCGCGAGGAGCTGCCCACCTCGACCCATCCGCGGCTGATGGAGCGGGCGCAGGCGCTCGGCGAGTTCGCCGTGGCGGAATGGCTCGCCCACGGTCTGGAGGTCGGAGACGAGAGCATCGTCGCCGACGCCCGCGGCATGGTCGCCGATCTCGATGCGGATCTCGCCCAGCTCGCGCGCGAGGAGGCCGAGCGCACCTACGAGGAGATGAGCTCGCGCGAGGACGGGCCCGTCTGATCCCCGCTCACTCCCCGGCGAGCAGCTGAGCGATCCGCTCGCGCGAGGGATGGCGGCGCACCTCGTGCGTCACGGCGTCGGCCACGAAGTGGAAGGCGGTGCGGATCCGCGACAGCGGCAGCCCGGTGCGCTCGTGCCAGGCGAGCCGGTACAGCGAGAGCTGGAGAGCGCGCTGCCGCAGCTGGGCGGGCCGGGGCACGCGGCCGGTCTTCCAGTCCACGATGATCACGCCCTCGCTGCCGTCGGATCCCTCGGGATCGGCGAAGACGGCGTCGATCACACCCCGCACCGCGATCTCCCCGACCCGGGTGTGGACGGGCTGCTCGACCGCGATCGGGGATCTGTCGGCCCATTCGGAGGCGGTGAAGGCCTCGCGGAGGGCACGGTCCTCGAGCGCCGCCTCGGCGCCGTCCGCGTCGTCGAGGTCCAGCAGGTCCTCGAGGTCCAGCAGCGCCGCGCTGTCGTACCGGGACTCCAGCCAGGCGTGGAAGGCGGTGCCGCGCGCCGCGGCGGCGGAGGGCTGCCGGGGCAGGGGGCGCAGCAGATCCAGCGCGGCCGCCTGCGGGGATCGTGCCTGGTGGACCACCTGGGAGGCGGACAGCCGCGGTGGCGAGTGCACCACCGGCGGGGCCGCCTGCTGCTCGAGGTCCACGACCGCCCGACGCACCAGCTCCGCGAGCTCCGGGTCCTCCGGGGCGCCCTCCTGACCGGCGACGGCCGTGAGCAGCTCGGCGGCGCGGGACCGTCCGCGTTCGCTCTCGCCGGGGGCGGGCGGCCACTGCGCCCGGGGGCGTTCGCTCTCCAGCGGATTGTGCTCCGGGACCTCCTGCACGCTGCGGAAGGCGTCGGGCACCAGCGGCGTCACCTCGGCGAGGTAGCGGGAGCGGGGACGGGCGGAGCTCAGCCCGGTGCGCCAGGCGGCGGAGGTCAGCAGCAGCCGCCGCCGGGCACGGGTCACCGCGACGTACATCAGGCGGCGGTCCTCGCGCAGGGACTCCTCGCCCTGGGCGAAGCGGTGCTCCTGGATCAGCGCCTCGGCGTCCACCTGGGTGTCCGCCTCGGCCCAGGCCAGCTCCGGCAGCGTGTCCGCGTCGCCCCGCAGGGCGGTGGGCACCGCGGCGGAGGCGAGCGGGCCCAGCCATCCCTCGGCCGGCACCCGCACCCGCCCGGACTCGTCGGTCCTCGCGCGGCGCAGGTCGTAGGAGGGGACGGTCCCCTCGGTGAGGCCGGCGACCGCGACCAGGTCCCATTCCAGGCCCTTGGCCGAGTGCATGGTGACGATCGTGACCGCGGCCGGATCGTGCGCGGCCTCGGGGGCGGCGGTGACGGCGAGCCCGGCCTCCTCGTCCTCGCTGATCTCGAGCAGGTCGAGGTAGGCGTCGAGCCCACCGCGGCGGGCGGTGCGGTCGAAGGCGGCGGCGTGGTCGCGGAAGGCCTCGAGGTCGGCGAGCGCGCGGGAGTCCGGCTCGCGCTCGAGCAGGGCGAGGTCCACCTCGAGCAGCCGGGTCGCGGCGGTGACGAGGTCCGGCAGGGGCAGCGGCAGCAGGCGGCGCATCTCCCGCAGGATCTGCTGGACCTGCAGCAGCCGGTCCCTCCCGGTGTCGGTCAGGCCCCGACCGGAGGGGTCGGTCCAGCCCGCGGGCGGCAGGTCGTCGACCGCGTCGACCAGGGAGACCGTCTCGGCCTCGTCCTGCCCGCCGGGCGGCGCCCCCGCGCGGCGCAGCCGGGAGCCCATCCGGTCCCGCCAGCGTCCCAGCACCGCGAGGTCCCGGGCACCGAGACGGACGCGCGGACCGGTCAGCAGCCGCATCAGCGCGTCGCCGCGGCCGGGGTCGTGGGCGCATTCGAGCACCGCGCGGACGTCGGCGACCTCGGGGCGGTGCAGGAGACCGCCCAGCCCCACCACGGCGACCGGGAGCCCGCTCGCCTCGAGCCCCTCGACCAGGGCGGGGATCTGGCGGCGGGCGCGCACCAGCACCGCGGCCGATGCCGGCTCCTCCTCGACGTCCTGCTCCGCGCGGCGGGCGAGGATCCAGCGCCCGATCGCGGCCGCCTCGGCACGCTCGTCGGCGGCCTCGATCATCTCGCAGGCGCCCTCGCCCGCGCCGGGGCGGGGCCGCAGCTCGGGGATGCTCACGCCCCCGCCGGCGCTGCGCAGGGGTGCGGCGAGCCGGTTCGCGACGGCGAGGACGGCCTGGTCGTTGCGCCAGGAGGTGGACAGGGTGCGCTGCAGCACGCCGTGCTCCGCGGTGGCGAAGGCGTCGGCGAAGCCGGCGAGGGAGGAGGCCGAGGCGCCGCGCCAGCCGTAGATCGCCTGCTGGGGGTCGCCCACGGCGCAGGCGGCGTGCCCGGGGCCGAACAGGTCGGTGAGCATCTGCAGCTGCGCGACGGAGGTGTCCTGGAACTCGTCCAGCAACACCACCCGGTGCATGCGGCGGGCCAGGGCACCCGCCGCGGGCACCTCGCGCGCCACGCGGGCGGCGAGGGAGACCTGGTCGGCGAAGTCGAGGGCGGAGGACTCGGTGCGGATCTCGGCGAACCGCTCCAGCAGCGGCAGCAGCGCGAGCCGGCTCTCGAGCGCGCCGAGCACCTTCGCGACGTCCTTCGGCGTGGTGCGCCGCC